>JAGBNL010000139.1 GCA_017634415.1 Clostridium sp. | reverse complement strand
CGGAGAAACCGGGGGGCGGTTTGGGTGCGGAGGGACCGGAGAGCACAGAGGAAACAGAAGCTGCGGGAAAAGCAGAGGAAGAGCAGACGATGCTTCTCCGGGACCGGATACTCCGGGCCGACCGGCTCTCCGTGACAGATATGGAGGCCCTTCTGGAGGCCCTGAAGGCGGTCTGTGAAAGAATGGGAGAAGAGGAGGATGCCCTGAAGGCCCGGGTCAGTGAGAGCGCCCGAATCAGGGATGCAAAACGGGATGCCCTGACAGAAGCGAAGAACCTTCTTTCTTATTACATGCAGCAGGAGAAAGCCCGGGCCGTACTTGCCGAATGCACGGAAGCGGAGCCGGAGATAAAAGAGAAAGAACAGCTGGCGGCGGCCATCGCGGCTGCCTGGGAGATCCGGGCGGTACACCGGCGGTATGAGGACAGTCTGCGGGCGGAACGGGATACCGCAGGGAAACTGGAACGCGAGAAACAGGCCCTTCCGGGACTGCAGAACACAGCGGAAACGGCAGAGAAAGAGGAGCAGAAGGCAGGAAAAGACCTGGATGCGGCAAAGGAGCAGGAAGCCCGCACAGAAGAGAGAACCTTGCGGGCGGAAGAATACCTGAACGGTCTGGCAGATGCCCGCAGAGACCTGATCCGGCAGGAAAAACAGGTTCAGAAGGCCGTGGGCGGTGCAGAGCAGGCCAAGGCCGCATTCTATGAGAAAAATGAGGAGTATGCCCGGAAGCAGTCGGCATTCCTGAATGCCCAGGCCGGGTACCTCGCGGCGGGGCTTGTTCCCGGAAAACCCTGTCCGGTTTGCGGTTCCACAGAGCATCCCCATCCCTGCATCCTGGAGGAAGAGGCGGAGAAGCTGACCAGAGAACAGGTGGAAAGCCTGGGCAGGGAAGCGGGAGAACTGCAGCAGCAGTGGCAGAAGCTGTGGACTGCCGCCGCCGCGGCTGCGGAGCTGCTGGAGGAAAGGAAAAAGACGCAGGCATCGAAAGCGGAAGAATTCCTCCTGTGGGCCGGAGAAAACTTTCCGGAGCTTTTGGGCGGAGAGAATCTCTCGGAGCTTCCGGCCGGGGAAAACCTCCCGGAGCTTCCGGCCGGGGAGAATCTGCCGGAGCTCGGGAGAGGAGACCCTTCGGCGAAGGCGGAGCTCCCCGCATTTCTGCAGGAGGAGGATACGGTAAGGAACCTGCGGGAGAAGGCGGAAAGCATCCGGAGCCGGGCGGAGAAGAATACGGCACAGAAGGATAAGGAATACCGCGGCCTTCTCCGTAAGGCGCAGACCGCCAAAACCGCGGCGGAGAATACGCTGGCGCTGATTCAGCGCTATGAAAAGGACCTGCCGGAGCTGCAGAAAGAGACAGAAAAACGCCATAAAGAATATGAGAACATCCTGACGGAAATGGAACCGCTGCTGAGGACTCCGCTGGAAACCGCGGAAGAACGGTGGCAGGCGCTGACCCTGCAGCATGAAAAAACCGAGCCGGATCATCTGCGAAAAGAGGTAAGCTCCTTCCGGGAAAAACGGGCCGGAGCCGCGGCCTCCCTGAATACCGCGGCGGAAGGGATATCCGGGCGCCCGAAGCCGGATATGGAGGCACTGCAGGAGGCATACGGAAAGGCGGAAGAGAAACTGACAGCCCTGCAGGAACAGCTGAACGGGCTGCAGGAAGTTCTGCGGGGAAATGATGCCGCATACCGGGGCCTCGCTCCTGCCATGGAACAGCGGAAAAAGGTGGTGGAGGAGTACCAGAGGACGGAGCGCCTGTACAGCCTGCTGGCCGGTAAGGTCAGCGGTTCCCGCATGGATATCGAGACCTTCGCCCAGCGGTATTATCTGGAGCGGATCCTCGAATCGGCCAATCTCCGGTTTCAGGAGATGTCCGCCGGGCAGTTTGAGCTGCGGATGTACGATCTGGACCGGGCCGGGGAAGGCAAGAACCGCGGCCTGGACCTGATGGTGTATTCCACTGTGACCGGAAAGGTCCGGGAGGTCCGGACCCTGTCCGGAGGAGAGTCCTTTATGGCGGCACTTTCCCTGGCCCTCGGCATGGCGGACCAGATCCAGGAGCGTTCCTCCGCCATCCATCTGGATGTGATGTTTATCGATGAGGGATTCGGTTCTCTGGATGACCACGCGAGAGAGCAGGCGGTGAAGGTGCTCATGCGGATGGCAGGGGGTTCGAGGCTTATCGGGATCATTTCCCATGTCACCGAGCTCAAGCAGGAGATTGAGGATCAGCTGATCGTCGAGAAGGGGGAAGAGGGCAGCCGTGTGCGCTGGCAGATAAGCTGAGGTGTACGAAACCTGCCCCCAGGAGAATGCACCGGCGGAGAAGCTGAGTTGTGCGGCAGGGGCCGAAGTGCTATAATGTCTCCATATTAAATTCAATGCGTTGAAGCAGCAGAGGCCTGACACAGGAAGAAGACGTCCGGGAAGGCACCCGGGCGGGGCTGTTCAGGTCAGGAAATACAGGGGAACAGAATGAGAGAAAACGAGATCAGGGAATTTTATGAAGCATTATACGGAGAGGTGAGCGCACCGGGGCTTACGGCGGACTGGGAGGCGGTTCTTCCCGAAGCATGGTGGGAAGAGCAGCTTACCGGGCTTCTTCCGGTAAAGAAGCGGTTTACCTGCCGGGAGCTCCTGGAGGCCTGCCGGCCGGGCATGGAGCTTCTGGGACAGGAGCCGGAGGAGGGCTGGATGGCCTTCACCTACCGGTATGTCTGCCATATCCTGTATCCGGAGCCGGATTTCACGGAGCAGTATGTGCCGAATGAGGCCTGTGTCTTCTATCTGCGGGTCCTGCGGTTCTTCTTTGACCTGGAACGCCAGCATCTGGCCTTTGACCCGATGAGGGATTTTGCCTTCCTGAGCGAGGAGGAGGCCCGTAAGTTTGATACCGCCGGCGAATACCGGAAGTTTGTGCACTTCTGGCGGGAAGAATTCGTCTATGAGATGATGCGCCTCGGAAGCGAGGTAACGCCCTTTAAGACCCTGGAGCACATCGCCGGGGTGCACTATGTGGCGATGACCATCGGCCGGGGTCTTTACGCGGCGGAGGCGCCCATCGACCTGGCGCTGCTTTCCGGCGCGGCGGCGGGCCACGACCTGGGAAAGTTCGGCTGCAAACCGAACGAAAAAGTGCCCTTTATGCACTACTATTATACAGTCCTCTGGTATGAATCCCACGGGCTGCCCTATATCGGCCACATCGCGGCCAACCATTCCACCTGGGATCTGGAGCCCCAGAACCTGTCGGTGGAAGCGCTGGCGCTGATCTACTCTGATTTCCGGGTGAAATCCAGCAAGGGCCCGGACGGCAGCGAAATCATGCACATCACGTCCCTGGCGGACGCGTTCAACGTGATCCTGTCCAAGTTCTTCAACGTGGACGAGAAGAAGGTACTGCGGTACCGCTTTGTCTACTCCAAGCTGCAGGATTTTGAAACCTGGATGCGGACCCGCGGCGTGGACGTGGACCTGAACGGAAAGCCGGAGAAGCCGGTACAGATGCCTTTCCCGGTGCTGCAGACGCCGGATCAGGTGGTGCAGTCTCTGGTTTTCATGGGCATCGAACACAATCTGTCGGTGATGCACCGCATGATGGCGGACCGCAGCTTCGGCAATCTCCTGGAGGCGGCGAGGAGCGAAAAGAACTGGAAAAATGTCCGCGCTTACCTGAATATTTTCCGGGAGTATTTTACCTACGCCAACGACATGCAGAAGGAGCAGACCCTGCAGTTTCTGTATGAGCTTTTCATGAACCGGGACGGAGAGATCCGGATCCAGGCCGCGGAGCTCCTGGGCCAGATCATCGCCCAGTTCAACGCCGGCTACCGGAAGCGCCGGCCGGAGGGCATGAAGGACATCACCCAGGAGAAGGTAAAAGCTCTGTGGACCCACTATCTGGAGCAGACCATCCGGCCCGATTACCGGCTGGTGGACCTGCAGCAGAAGCGGATCCGCTCCCAGCTGAAGAACATCACCATGTCCCTGGTGCAGCATGCGGAGCCGGGGGACATGCCCATGTTCCTGGAGCCGCTCCTTCGGTGGTACCGGGATCCGGAGGAGAAGAATGCCGAGGAGCAGTTCGTGCTCATGAACTGCGTCGAGGTGCTTCCCTTTGCACAGCTCTCTCCGGAAGACTGCAGAACGGTGGCGGCCTGCACCGGATGGTGTGCCGGGCGGCAGGAGACGGAAGTAAAGACGGCGGCCTGGCGCTCCTATGAGAAACTCAGCGAATGCTGCGGGGAGGACCCGGTGGTGCGGGAAGGGCTGCTTAAGGCTCTGGAGAGTGAGGAGACAGAAAGCGCCCACATGTATAACTTCCTGAAGTACCGCATCGCGGAGAACCTGGGCGTTTCCTCCGAGGAGTACAGGAAGCTTCTGTTTGACCGGGATATCGAGGCGGATATCTTCCTGGATAATCTGAAGACGGGAACCCACTGGGTGGCAAAAGCGGTCAATATCCGGATTCTGGAGGATCAGGTGGCGCAGGGGGATAAGACCCACGCCCTGCACATTGCGGCCCATCTTTCCAATATGCTGAAGATCGGCAATTACATGCTGGTCCGGACAACGGCGGGAAAGGCGCTCTTAAGCCTCGGCCCGTATCTCCGGGTGGACCAGTGGAATGAGATTGCCGTGGAGATGCTGCGGGATCTGGAGACCGGCGAGACGGACTATTCCAGGACCATTCCCTTCTGGCTCGGCCAGGTGGCCCTGTGGCTTCCGCCGGAGCAGCTGGATGAGCTGGTCAGCGCCCTCTCCGAGACCATGACCGGAACCTCGGGGTATGCGGCGGCGGCCGTGATTGACACGGTTGGCTCGATCCTGAAGAGCTATCCCGTCTACCGGACGAGATTTACCGAGAGTACGGAAGCCGGGAAAAAGCGCTGGCACCGGCTGGTGGGCATGCTTCTGGCCGGTATGGCCAATTACCGGGAGGTTGTGCGCCAGGAGGCCCTGCTGGTCATCGGCCAGGAGGTCTTCGGTGCGAAGGACCTGTCCCTGAAGGAAAAACGGTCTGTCTTCAATGCGGCCTGCAGCAAGATCTACTTCCAGCTGAAAGAGAACCCGGGCGGGGAGCTGACCCATTTCTACCGGGCAGCCTGCCTGTCGAACATCTACCGGTTCATCACCGAGTACCGGCTGCTGGTGGGAGAATTCGACATGCACAGCCGGAAGAAGGTGGCGTTCTTCCCGGGAACCTTCGACCCGTTCACCCTGTCCCATAAAGGAATTGCGAAGATCATCCGGGATATGGGGTTTGACGTGTATCTGTCGGTGGATGAATTTTCCTGGTCAAAGAAGGCCCAGCCCCATCTTATCCGCCGCCGGATTGTCAACATGTCCACCGCGGATGAGTTCCATATTCATCTCTTCCCCTACGAGATTCCTTTAAGTCCGGGGAATCCGGACGACATGCTGCGGCTGGAGGAGATATTCGCGGACCGGGAGCTGTACCTGGTGGTGGGCTCCGACGTCATCGCCAACGCCTCCTTCTATAAGGAAAATTCGGGCAATGAGGTCATCCGGGAAATGAATCACATCGCCTTCCGCAGAGTCGGAGACGAGAAAGTAGATTCCAGGTACAACCGGGATATGATGAAGCAGATCCGGGGAAAGCTCATCGAGCTGGAACTTCCGGAGGAGCTGATGGAGATCTCCTCCACCAGAATCCGGGAAAATATCGATATGAACCGGGATATCTCCAACCTTATCGATCCGGTGGTGCAGGAATACATCTATAATAACGGACTGTATCTCAGAGAGCCGGAATATAAGCCTCTCATCAATGCCAGGGCCATCACCTTTGAGGAGGCGGATCCGCCCTATCCCAGCGTGGAGGAGGAGCTGAAGGAGACTCTTCTCGCTTCTCTGCCCGACGGGGAGGCCATACTGCAGGCGCTGCACCGCAGCGGGGACCGGCTGATGATTCTCCGCAACCAGATGAACGATAACCGGCCGGTGGCATTTGCCAGATTTCAGTATCTGGCCTCGGAGGAGCTGTACAGCGTGCTGGGAGATGTCCGGATCTGCGATATGATCCGGTCCAGAACCACCGCGGATGTGCTGCTCATCTCGGGATTCTACGGGGAGGAGCGGCCGGAAATCCATGATGCGGAGCAGCTGCTGCTGACAGAGCTTATCATGTATTCCTTCGGACATCGCTGTGACTACGCCGTGTTCTATCCCGAGGGAGGATACTGCAGCAACCGCGTGGCTTCCGCCATAATAAGACAGGGATTTGTGCGCCCGGAGGAGGCGCCGGAGCATACCTATATCTATGTGGTGGACATGCACGCGCCGGTGATGCTGCTGGCAAATATGGAAACCACCCTGAAGGAGCCCTTCTCCTCCAACGACCGGATCCTCCGGACGATTCACAGAGCCCAGCAGGAGCTGCAGCACAGCATGGCCAAGCTTTATCCGGGCCAGCTGGTGCTTTCGGTTTCCGCCAGCCTCCTGTATCACCGGATGGTGGACAAGGTGGTTCAGATCAACCATGTGCCCAGGGAGGTGCAGGTGCCGCGGAAGCTGGGCGAAATGATGTGCGTTCCCTACGGAAAGATTCTCCGGGGCACGGTCATGCCCAACACGGTAACCAAGACCATCCACACGGACAAGGTCTACGACCCGGACCTCATCGGCTGCAGTGTCGAGGCCTTCCCCAACTATACGCCGCTTCCCACCCAGGTAAAAACCATCAAATCCTTCGGACGGCCTGTCATTCTGGTGGATGACGTGCTGAACCGGAGCGGCATACGTATCTCCGCGCTGGCCCCCATGTTCCTCAGGGAGGGCGTGAATATCAAGAAGCTTCTGGTGGGCGTCATGACCGGCTACGGCCGGGATATCCTGGCTTCCATGGGCCTCTCCGGCGATTCGGTGTACTATGTGCCGAACATGCGGGACTGGTTTGCGGAATCCTCCCTCTATCCCTTTATCGGCGGAGACCAGGTGCGCCGGGAGGAGATGAAGGTGGCGGGGCTCGAGCCCTCCATCAACCTGATTCGTCCCTATACCAACGTGCCCCTGGAGGGGGTATCGGATGAGGCGGCATTTAACTTCAGCGCCTGCTGCATCAGAAATGCCCGGGACGTGCTGCTGGTTCTGGAGCAGGAGTACCGGGCAAGGTTTGCGAGAAATCTGACACTGTCGAGACTTTCCGAGGCCATCATACTGCCGCTGTGCCCCGACCGCGGGGACTGCATGGAGTACGACCCGAACCTGGCGGCCTCCGTCTATCTGGAAAATGATCTCCAGATGCTGTACCGGACCAGGGCCAATACGTCGAAGAGCCAGAGCTACTATTCCGAGCGTGTTCTAGGAGGTAAGAGAGGATAATCAGGTTCCGCCCGCGGGACTTGGGCAATGAAGAGCGATGAAGTATAAAACAGGGACCTGCGCACTGCGCAGGTCCCTTTGAGTTTTACCGCTGGTCTTTGTCAACCGCCTTCAGAAGAAGGATGGCGAGAACAATGAATACCGCCGCATAGATGAGGAGCGGCGTCCAGTTCCGCAGAACATTTTCCGTGGTAAAGAGATATTCGCTCTTTGTAGTGTAGGAGCCGGAAGCGATGCAGAAGGCGTCGACGCCGCCCGGCTGCTGCTGGATTTTCTGCATCACGATTCTGACAGGGTAGGCACCTTCAAATTCCACATTCTGGAACTTATGAATCGTGTTCCAGAGCGTGACCATTTTCTGACTGTTAAAATCGCCCAGAGTGCAAAGGCAGTTCAGGCCCCACTTGGAAATGGTGAGACTGGTGAGCTTCTCGGCGCCTCCGTTGAGGGGAATGAGTCCGCCGGAGAAGATCAGCTGAAAGATCAGCATGAAGGGCATGAGGGTCATGGCGGTGGTGGTATTTCTCACCAGGGAGGAGATGGCCAGACTCATGCAGTCTGCGGCAAAGGTGATGAGGAACAGGGTGATTCCCAGGTCAAGGAGGAAATATTTCGTCACAAGACTTTTCGTCGGGAATGTGATGCCGGCCATGTGGCAGACAAGGATGAGGATTCCCGTCTGCGCAGCGCACAGAATGATCTGGTAGAACAGGTGCGCCGCGATATATGAGGTGATATGGAGCCCGGCCCGGTGTTCTCTTTTGATGATGGGCCGCTCCCGGCAGATGACCTGGATGGAGTTGAAGAAGCCGTTCCAGATGCAGACGCATACCAGGGCAAAGCACCCGGTGGTGGTGCCTTCCTGGGTTTTGAAGAGATTCTCGCCCACGGCGAAGGTGACGACGCCGGCGATGATGGCGGCCATGGGGAGGACCTTCCAGTCACTCTGATAGATAAACATGCGCCAGAGCTTTCCGAAATAGATGGGAATCTGTGCCAGTCTTCCCGGATAACGGGTTTTATTCTGCATGTTCTGATTCCTCCTTTCTTTCGGATGCAAGGATTATATCGGCGGCCTTCAGCAGATCCTCCGGACTCCTTGGCGGGCTGGTTTCCCTGTTCTTCTGCGGGATGTCCGCGGCTGCGGCTTCCGCTCTGTTTACGAGGGCTGCATAGCGGGCGATGTATTCGTCTGCGCGGCCCTCGCCACCCTGATCTTTGCTGTTGACGGACATAACAATATCTTCCATCGTACTCTTTCCGAAGAAGGCCCGCGCCTCATCCGGACTTCCGTAGAAGGCAAGACGGCCGACCCGTCCGGAATCTCTGGCCAGGACGATAACCTTGTCGAAGAAATGGATAACTCTGTCCGGTGTATGTGTGATGGCGATGACGATCTTGCCTTCATCGGCAATATCGCGGAGCTTCTCGAACAGCTCCCTGGCGATGACGCCGTCCAGACCCGAGTCCGGTTCATCCAGGATGAAGAGCTCCGGGTCGGACACCAGCTCCATGGCGATAGAGATACGCTTTTTCATGCCGCCGGACTTCTTGGAGACCAGACCTTCCCGGCCATTCATAAGGCCCAGGGTTTCCATGGTCCCGTCCACTTTCTGCCTGCGTTCCTTCGAAGAGGTATTGGAGGGAAGCCGCATTTTCGCCGCGTCGGAGACGGTGCGCAGTGCGGTGTCATTCATCCGCATCAGCTCCTGCTGGGGGACAAAGCCCAGCCGGTATTTCATTTCATCATAATGCTCATAGATATCAACGCCGTTCAGGGTAATGGTGGCGTTCGCCTTTTCGTACCCGTTTACCGCATTGACAAATGTGGTCTTGCCCGCGCCGGATCCGCCGAGAAGAAGCACCATGGAACGGTTCGGGATGGCAAGGTGGAGATCCTTCAGAAGGTAGCGTGTTTTTGCACCGTTTTTTACCCTGCGATCCCGGATATGAATATGAAGTCCCTCATCCTCCGGGAGGTTTTCGATATGGACAATGCTCGTATCGATGGCGGCCGGGCTGGTTCCGGCCAGGAGATCGTCGTGGGTATCGGCAGCCTGACGGGCAGGCTGGAATCTCTTTGAAAATCCCCAGACAAGTGCGGGGATCTCGTCAGCAAATATCCAGAGGAAAAGCCAGAGACGCCCGGTGCGGAAAAGCAGGCGCAGGGCGTCGAACAGACGGGCCTTGCTGATCAGAAAGATGGTCCCGCAGACCAGCGCCACCATGAACAGAATATAGGATGCCTGGGATTCCGACGGAAAGAGACGGCCGGTGACGGAGAATACCACGATAATGAGTTCCATGAGGAGGCATTTCCACGCCTCGTCTGTTTTTCCGGTACATCTGCCGATGGGCAGATACCGGAAGCCGGGAATAAATACCAGCCGGCTTTTCTGACCGCACTTTTCCGTGATCTTCAGAAGACCAAGGGAATAGAAAAACCATCGGATGACGGCCAGGACAGTATGGATATTAGCGAAATTCTGTATCTGTATCATAGAAGCACCTCCGAAAAAAAGTTTAGCAAAAAAGGAAACGACTGTCCATAGAATCAGCAAGGCGATGTGTCCGAATGATCTGCGGAAGGGGTGCAAAACTGCAAAAAACTCTTTGCCTTTTTTGCGGTTTTGCACTTCCTTTTTCGCATATATATTGTCTCTGCCGTCATTTGCCGGCGAAGAAAAAGAGAAAAAGGCAGGGCAGAATAGATAAAAAACCAGGGTTTTTGTTGTACATAATAGACAAAAAATGGAAAAATTCCGGGGTATCGGCAAAGCCTGCCCGTGTTTTGGCAAAGAAGTTGCTCTTATACAGGGCAGAACAGAATATTTGCAGTGAGTGTAAAGTGAGTGTTTCAAATAAAAACAAAAAGCCTTAAGGAGGAAGAATCGATGAGCAAAGCGTACATGGAGAGAATCAATGCACTGAGAAAGAATTATCTGTCCCACAGAGTAGAGATGGATATTAAAGATGCTTACTATGT
>JAGBNL010000138.1 GCA_017634415.1 Clostridium sp. | reverse complement strand
GACCGGGCGAAGAAGGTTCATGATTTCCTGACGGTGGGGGCGGCGGCTCCGCTTCAGGAAGCCGTGATCCCGGGGCTTAAGTTCGGGCAGGAGTATTATGATGACCTGCTGGCGAAGTACACCCGCAATAAGGAGCTGTTCCTCCGGGGGCTGGATGACCTTGGGATTGTGCATAATGACCCGGAGGGGGCCTATTATGTCATGCTGGACATCTCGGAGTTCGGGTATGAGAGCGATCTTACGTTCTGCGAAGACCTTGCCGAGAGAGTGGGCGTCGGCGCGGTGCCGGGCTCCAGCTTCTTTAAGGAGCCGGTAAATCACCTGATCCGGCTGCATTTTGCCAAAAAGGAGGAAACCCTCCGGGAAGCCCTGGACCGGCTGTCCGGCCTGCGGGCAGCGTTTCACTGATGCTTATGGAGAATAATTCCTATGCCAGGGGAATCCTCCTGGTCGCAGTTTCCGCGGCATCCTTCGGGGTGCTGCCGATATTTACAAAATTTGCCTACCAGTACGGAACCGGGACCTATACCCTTCTGTTTCTCCGGTTCCTGGTGGGGGCCGTATTTATGCTGAGCCTTATAAGCATCCGGAAGATGCCTCTGCCGTCTGCCCGGGAGATTGGAATTTTTCTGCTGATGGGCGGCGTGGTGTATGTGGGCCAGTCCACGACATTCTTTCTGGCACTGCGCCATGCGTCCGCGGGCGTGGTGTCTCTTCTACTGTACCTGTATCCGGCCTTTGTGACCGCCGGATCGGTCCTGTTTTTCGGGGAAAGGATCACGAAGCGGAAGCTTCTGGCCCTGGTGCTGGCGCTTATGGGCGCGGCGGTCATCGTGGCCGGAGAACTGCAGGCAAGTCCTCTGGGGGTGGTATTGGCCATCGCATCGTCGGTGATCTACACCTTCTATATTCTGGCCAGCTCAAAGCTGGTGCGGCCGGGCATGGGTCCCCAGTCTTCGGGATTTATCTTTCTCGGGGCGGCGGCAGTCTACGGAGTTCTCACCCTGATCTTCGGGTTTCAGCCGCCGACGGAGCCGGCGGGATACATCCCGGTCATCCTGCTGGGGCTTATATCCACGGTGGTGGCCATGGGAACGCTCCTTGCGGGGATGGAGATCACGGGACCCTCGGCGGCGTCGCTGGTCTCGACGCTGGAGCCTTTGGTTACGGTGCTGCTCTCCGTGCTGGTGCTGCATGAGAAGCTGACATGGAATGTTGTTCTCGGCGGAGTTCTGGTGATGACCGCGCTGATTATCACGGCAAAGCAGGAGAATGCCTGAGTGCTGTCCATTGGCAGAATGACAAGAGGCATGGTATCATAAAAGAGTAATGCGAATATAGTCCCTGTCCTGCAGGACAGCTGCACAGGGGATTCATGACAACTTCAGAAGACTTTTGCAGAGGAGGAAACGCACATGATCTACAGAGAATTTCAGGGAAAGAAACTGTCCGCGCTGGGCTTCGGCGCCATGCGGCTTCCGGTCATCGACGGGAACGACGCGAACATCGATGAGGCGGCAGCTCTCGAGATGGTGGATTACGCGTATCAGCACGGCATCAATTACTACGATACCGCCTGGGGCTACCACGGGGAGAACTCCGAGCTGGTGCTGGGAAAGGCCCTGAAGCGCTATCCCAGAGAAAGCTTTTATGTGGCCACCAAGTTCCCGGGATACGATCCCTCCAACTGGCCGAAGGTGAAGGAGATCTTCGAGCGTCAGTTGGAAAAAGTGCAGGTGGAGTATTTTGATTTCTATCTCTTCCACAATGTCTGCGAGATGAACGTGGATGCCTATCTGGACGATGAGAAATACGGTATCTACACTTATCTGATGGATCAGAAGAAGAACGGAAGAATAAAGCATCTCGGCTTCTCCGCCCACGGCAGCATCGAGACCATGAAGCGTTTCCTGGAGAAATACGGGAAGAATATGGAATTCTGCCAGATCCAGCTGAACTACCTGGACTACGACTTCCAGGATGCGAAGGGGAAAATGGACCTGCTGCGGGAGTACAACCTTCCGGTGTGGGTGATGGAGCCCCTGCGGGGCGGCCACCTGTGCAAACTTACCGATGAGGAGATGGCAGTTCTTCAGAAGGAGCGGCCGGAAGCTTCGGCCACCGACTGGGCCTTCCGGTTCCTGCAGACACTGCCGGAGGTCACCGTGACCCTGTCCGGCATGTCCAATATGGAGCAGCTCCGGGACAATGTCGCCATCTTCCAGGAGGAAAAGCCCCTGTCGGAGAAGGAGATGGCAGCTCTTCAGGAAGTGACGAAGATGATGCTGGAGAAGAAGACCCTGCCCTGTACGGCATGTCATTACTGCGTAAGCCACTGCCCGATGGAGCTGGATATTCCGGAGCTCATCGCTCTCTACAATGAGCATGCCTTTACCGGCGGCGGTTTCATCGCCCCGATGCTTCTTGCCACCTATCCCGAGGAGAAGAAGCCTTCGGCCTGCATCGGCTGCAGAAGCTGTGAGACTGTCTGTCCGCAGAACATCAAGATCTCCGAGATGATGTCCGACTTTACAGAGCGGCTGAAGGGCTGATAAAGTGTTCGCATTTTTCGGAGAATCCGATATAATACCCTGAGAAGACAAAATGACCATTCTATACTGACAACAGGAGGATATCATGCGCGAGATGAGAAGACAGGATCGGATGCTTTCCGAAGAGGAAGCTTATGAGATTCTGGAGAAGGCAGAGTATGGAATTCTGTCCACAGTCTGCGAGGACGGAACACCCTACGCGGTGCCCATGAGCTACGGGATGAAGGATGGCGTTATCTATATGCACTGTACTGTCGCAGGAGGACAGAAGATCGACAATCTGCGGTTCAGTCCCCGGGCCTGCTTTACGGCGGTGAGTGACACGAAAGTGCTGCCGGAGAAGTACGGAACTCTGTACCGGTCTGCCGTGGTATTCGGCAGTGTGGAGATTCTTGAGGAGAAAGACGAGAAGAGAGAAGGCCTCCGGACACTCCTGGAGAAGTATTCCGCCGACTATATGGAGGGCGGTATCAAATATATGGAAGCGTCCCTGGACAAGGTTTATATCCTTCGCCTTAAGATTGAGCAGATCAGCGGCAAGGGACGGAAGAAATAATCCCCGGCAAACGTTCCGGGAAGTTCAAAATACAATGACATGGTGGATTTAGTTTTATGAAATGGAAACAGACACTTCTGCCCCTCATCACGGCGATGATCTGGGGGGCAGCATTTACGGCCCAGGCGCTCTGCGCGGAGCACCTCGGGCCCTTCAGCATCAGCGCAATCCGGTTCTTTATCGCCTTTGTGTGCCTTCTTCCCTTCTGCATCATCCTCCGCCGGATGGGCAAGGGGATGGGCAGTACACGGGAGATTATTCTGGGGAGTCTTTTCTGCGGCACGGCGCTGTTCATGGCGACAAACGCCCAGCAGTATGCCCTGAATGCCGGGGCTTCCGCCAGCAAGGCGGGGTTTGTGACAGCCCTCTATATTGTGCTGGTGCCTCTGGTGCAGATGATCCTGTTCCGGAAGGGATCCCTCAAGACCTGGATTGCCGTGCTCATCGCTGTTATCGGCATGTATTTCCTCTGCATCAAGGAAGGCTTCACGGTGGAAACCTCGGACCTCTATCTGGTGCTCTGTGCAGCCCTGTTTACGGGACAGATCCTCTTTGTGGATCACTTCTCGGAGAAGGTGGACGGCTTCACCTTATCCTGCGGGGAGTTCCTGGTGACATCCTCTCTGTCTGCGATTTTTATGTTTACACAGGAGACGGTGACCGCCGAAGCCCTCCGGGCGTGCATGATGCCCATGCTCTATGTGGCCATCATGTCCAGCTGCGTGGGATATACCTTCCAGATTCTCGCCCAACGGGACGGGGATCCGGCTCTCGTGTCCCTGCTCTTCAGCACCGAGGCCATCTT
>JAGBNL010000137.1 GCA_017634415.1 Clostridium sp. | reverse complement strand
CTGAAAAGAAATATTCAGGCGGAAAAACTGGCACGGAAGAAGCTGTGGTTTATGCAGATGATGAAGGAGATCCTGATGATGACGAGGGCGCGGAGACTGCGCCGGAAAGAGAGGATAACGATAATGACAGGCAGCATGATTAAGAAAAAGACACTTCTGGCACTGGCGGCGCTCTTTGCCGCCTGCGTTCTCATGATGAGCTGCGTACGGCCCGCCTATGCCAATGTGGATCCGACCTGGGAGGAGGAAGAAACGGTAATTCCGGAGCAGACTCCGGAGGAGACGCCGCCGGAGGAAACCGTTCCGGAAGCACCGGAAACAGAGCCGGAGCAGGGCTTTACCACACCCGGCAACGGTGACCTGGGGGATGAAATCAAAAATTCCACCGGGAAGGATTTTTACACGATCCGCACGAAGAACAACAACACCTTCTATATGGTCATCGACCACAGCAATTCCACGGAGAACGTCTACATGCTCTCCCTGGTGGATGAGAACGACCTTGCGGAGTTCATGGATCAGACCGAGAAGGAAACCGAGGCGGAGGTGACACCTGCAGTGGTCATTCCGGAGACGACACCGGCCCCGGTGGAAACAGAAGCCCCGAAGCAGCCGGAGACGGAAGTGGAGGAGCCGGAGACAAAGTCTCCGTTGGAGAACAGCAACATTCTGATCCTGGGAGCAGGCGCGATTGTATTTGCGCTTCTCTACTACTTCAAGATCTACAAGCCGGGCCATGAAGAAGAGGAAGAAGACGATGAAGGCATTGAAATGGGAGACGGCCTTCCCATGGAACATGAGGAGTAAGCATACGAAAAACGAGTCAGGAGGAATAAACCAGTATGAATGAAAAGAGACTTACGTTTGGAGAATTTGTGGACGAAGTGAGGAGAAGCATCAAGGATTATCTGCCGGAGAAATTCGCCGACGCCGAAGTCCATGTGGACCAGTTCCAGAAGCTGAACACAGCGTATCTGGGGATGCAGGTAAAAAGGGAGGACCAGATGGTGGTCCCTAATATCAACCTGAACGGAATGTACGCACAGTATCAGGAGCAGGGCCACACTATGGCAGCAATGCTGACGATGATCGCGCAGCAGGTCCAGATGGCTCCTGAGATCCGGACCGACTGGCCGAAGGATTACAGCCAGGTGAAAGACCACCTTTTCATCCGCGTGAGCGATGCGAAGGAAAACGAGGGCGTTCTTAAGAACGCGCCGCATAAGGAAGTGGACGGCCTGGCAGTTTCCTACCATATCGCAATTGAGGGAATGCAGGCGTCCACTCCCGTCACGTACCAGATGATGGAGATGTACGGTGTGACCGCGGAGCAACTGCATGCGGATGCACTGGAGAGTACCCGGAAACTCTATCCGGTGAAGTATGCCAGCATGGCCGAGGTTATGCAGCAGATGATGGGGATCGAGCCGGAAATGGCGGCAGATATGATGCCCCCGATGGAAGGACCGCAGCTGATGGTCCTCACCAACACGCAGGGAATGCACGGCGCAGGGGCGCTGTTCTATCCTGACCAGCTGGAGACGATCGCGCAGCAGATGGGGACGGACTTCTTTGTCCTCCCCTCTTCCGTGCATGAAGTTCTGATCCTCCCGGATGACGGAAGCCAGGATCTGGACAGCCTGCAGTTTATGGTGCGGGAGATCAACCGGACCGAAGTGGCGCCGGAGGATCGTCTGTCGGATTTTGTGTACCACTATGACGCGCAGGACCATGTGCTGGAGAGAGCGGAAACCTTTGCGGAACGGATGGCCCAGAAGGAGCAGGAAGCGGAAAAAGCAGTCCCGCAGGAACCGGAGAAAACAGCGGAGCCCCGCGAGGCAAAGATGGAAGACGCCAGGGAGCCGGAATCGGAGAAGAAGGAACATGCTGCCGGAAGGGAACGCAAATCCGTACTTGGCCGTCTGAATGAGAAAAAGGAACAGGTGAAAGGCCAGCCGAAGAAGAGCGGTCCGAACCGCGCACAGGAAGCATCGATCTGACCGGCGAGGACAGCATGGATATGACTTCCCGAAATGAAAAGAGGGCTATCAGCAGACATTGGCCGGCAGCACCAGGAAAGGAGAACTATATGGATCTTAGAAAAATGATGGCAGAACGCCTGAAGCAGTATCAGCTGCTGATCGCGTTCGCAGCAAAGCAGAAGCAGGCAGAAAAACAGGAATCGTGAGAAACATGAGGTGAAAGGCAGGCATCCGGGAGACCGGGTGCCTGCCGTGTTTTTAAGGAACGTGCAGCGGCCGCCACAGGAATCCGGCCGAGCACAGAAAGCGAGGGAATATGTATCAGAATCCTTTTACAGAGAGATTTTTGGTGATTGCGGAGAAGCCGAGCGTGGCCAGGACGATCGCACAGGTCCTGGTGTGTGAGGACAAAAGGGACGGTTATCTGGAGGGGCCGGACGGCGCGGTCAGCTGGTGTTTCGGACATCTGGCGGAATATGCCATGCCGGAGGCCTATGACGAGCGCTACCGGAAATGGTCGCTGGAGGCGCTGCCGATCATACCGGAGAAGTGGAAGCTGGAGGTGACAGAGGATAAGGCAAAGCAGTTCAAGACCCTGAAGGATCTTCTGAACAGAAAGGAGTTTTCCTATGTGGTGAATGCCTGTGATGCCGGACGCGAGGGTGAGCTGATTTTCAACCGGGTGTATGAACTGTCGGGAAGCCGTATGCCGGTGAAGCGCCTTTGGATCTCTTCTATGGAAGATAACGCAATCCGGGAGGGCTTCCGGACTCTGAAAAGTGCTGACGAATACCGGAATCTGGCGGATGCATCGGTCTGCCGGGCACAGGCGGACTGGCTGGTCGGGATGAACGCATCAAGGGCATTTACAAAGGTTTATAATTACCGGCTCTCCGTCGGACGTGTACAGACACCGACACTGGCCATGTTGGCGGATCGGGAAGCAGCAATAGGCGGTTTTCAGAAGGAGCAGTATTTCATTACCCATCTGCTGATCGACAGTCATGAGAAAACGATCGATGCGGTATCGGAACACTTCACATCCCGTGAAGAAGCAAACCGTCTCGCCGGCATGTGTGAAGGAAGAAATGCCCTGGTCACATCGCTGGACCGTCAGACGAAAACGGCTGCCCCGCCAAAGCTCTATGACCTTACCACGCTGCAGAGAGATGCCAACCGCCTATTCGGCTATACGGCCGCAAAAACTCTGGAATGTGCCCAGACCCTTTATGAGAACAAGCTGATCACCTATCCGAGGACCGACAGCAATTATCTGACGGATGACATGGAGCAGACGGCGAGGAACGTGATCGCAGCAAGCAAAGAGGTATTCCCGTTTCTTGCCGCGGATCCTGCGGAGGAGACCGGCAGGCTCTTAAACAGCAAAAAGGTCAGCGACCATCATGCCATTATCCCGACTGTGGAGATCCGGAACGCAGATCTGTCCGGACGCTCTGTGGAAGAGAAAAACGTGCTGATTATGGTTGCGGCGAGGCTGGTGTGCGCGGCAGGAAGGCCGCATGTCTATGAGACGGTGAAGGCAGCCCTTCAGTGCTGCGGATACTCCTTTTCTGCCTCGGGCAGATCCGTGAAGGAACCGGGATGGAAAGCCATAGAGGAAGCCATGAGAAAGCAGTGCCGGGCAGATGCGGAAAGCGAAACGGATGATCTAAGCGTCGTAAGTGACGGCCAGGATCTTTCCGCTCTCTATCAGGGAGCTTCGTTTTCACCGGTGCACACAAAAGTATCAGAGCACTGGACCCAGCCGCCGAAACGCTATACAGAGGACACCCTGCTTGCTGCGATGGAGAGGGCCGGCAGTTCGGATATGGAGGCAGATGTAGAGCGCAAGGGCCTCGGTACGCCGGCAACAAGGGCGAGTATCATCGACAAGCTGATCCAGTCGGGCTATGCGGTCCGCAAAAAGAAGCAGGTCATCGCAACAGATGCCGGAAGACAGCTCATATCCGTAATGCCGGAATACCTGAAGTCCGCAAAGATGACGGCGGACTGGGAAAACAAGCTTCTCATGATCGAGCGGGGACAGTATGACAGCCGCACCTTTATGGACGGGATCACCGGAATGCTGCAGAGAATGCTGGAGGAATGCCGGCAGATCGAAGGCGATGAGAGGAACCGCTTCGGGACGCATAAGGAGAGAGAAGCAATCGGGACATGCCCGGTTTGCGGCTCACCGGTCTATGAAGGAAAGAAGAACTTCTACTGTTCAAACCGCGATTGCAGGTTTGTCCTCTGGAAGGAGAACCGGTATCTGGAAAGGATGCAGAAAAAGCTTGATGCCGGGATGGCAAAGGATCTGCTTGCGAAAGGAAGAACCAGAGTAAAAGACCTGTATTCGGCAAAGAAGGACAAGCTGTTTACTGCAGATCTTCTGATGGAGTGGAAAGACGGCAGAGCCATGTTCAGCCTCGACTTCCCGAAGACTTCCGGCGGCATACAGAGAGGAGCAAGAAGCAGATGAAGGAAGAAACCATGACGCTCTCGGAGCTGAAGGAATACATCCGGGATATGCCGGAGGATGAAATCTTAACGTTACGGTTTGAGGAGGAAGACGATCATGGCAGAGACGATCGAAATGACGGAAACGAAGCAGTATAAGCTGCGTGAAGTCCGGATCCGCCTGGAAGAAGGACGTGTTCTTTTCTCCGATCAGCCCATGTCAAATCCTGAGGCGGCACTGGATGTGATGCGCAGGGAGCTTTCCGGTTATGACCGGGAAGTTCTCTGTGTGGTCAACCTGAACAGCCGGCTTCAACCCATCAATTTTCATGTGGTCAGCGTCGGGGACCTGAGCCAGTCGATTGCCTTCATCCCCAATATCATGAAATCAGGGATCCTGTCCAATGCACAGTCATTTATGCTGCTGCACAACCATCCAAGCGGGGATGTGTCGCCTTCGCAGGAGGATATCATGTTGACGCGCAGGGTTCTGGAGGCGGGAAAGATCCTGGGGATAGGCTGCCAGGATCATGTGATCGTGGGCGGCGGCAACGGGACGTATTTCAGCATGCGGGAGCAGGAAACACTGGACTTTACAGACCAGACAATCTCTATGGCGGCGGAGGAGATTCTCCGTGTCGGAGAGAATACAGAAAAACGATCAGGAGGAAGAGAGCATATGGCAGAAAGAGATCAGAGAGAACAGATGGAGCAGACTGCGGCCGGCGAGCCTGTGCAGTCCGGGCAGAACGCTTCGGGAGAAAGGGCACGTCAGGGTTCAGACGGGAGATTCCGTCAGGAAGGTGAACGTCCCGCATATCCCAGCCGACGGGAGCAGCTGAAGGAAATCACCGACCGTCTGGAGGCGGGCGTGAAGGAATATATGACGAATGATGTGCAGTTTAAGAAAGTACTGGAAGCGATGTCAAAGTTTCATCATTACAGTGCCAACAACGTGCTGCTGATCGCGATGCAGATGCCTGAAGCGACAAGGGTGGCTTCTTATACAACCTGGAAGACAAAGTTCAACCGGCAGGTAATGCGCGGCCAGAAGGGATTGTCGATCATCGCGCCGGCACCGGTGAAGGAACGAAGGGAACGGGAAGTGATTGACTCCCGGACAGGTTCTCCCGTTCTTGGTGCGGACGGCAAGCCGAAAACAGAAGAAGTGGAAGTGACCATTCCCCGCTTCAAGGTGGAGAAGGTCTTCGATCTTTCGCAGACAACCGGGGATTCGCTCCCGGAATTGGATGTGGCGGAGCTGACCGGGGATGCAGCGCATTACCAGATGTTTATGGATGCGCTCACGGCAATCAGTCCGGTTCCGATCCGCTTTGCTGATATCGACACCGGTGCGAAGGGATATTACCACACAGTCGATAAAGAGATCGTGATCCAGAAAGGGATGAGTGAGAGCCAGACCTTAAAGACTTTGGTCCATGAGGTCAGCCATGCGAGGCTCCATGACCGGGATGCGATGAAGGCCGAGGGCGTG
>JAGBNL010000136.1 GCA_017634415.1 Clostridium sp. | reverse complement strand
GTGTCGGTGATCACCTTCGCATTGCCCCGGTAATACTCCAGATTCTCCTCCGTCTCCTTTTCGCCCTCCGGCGTAAACACTGCCTCCGCGCCTCTCTGGACGATGTAGGCCGTGCCGTTGAACTTGGTGCACTGGCGCCTGAGCCACATGGCATTCAGGGAAGTCCCCTCCCGCACGAGATCCACGGGCACCACGGTATAGCCGCAGCGGGTTCCGGTGAATCCCGCCTTCTTGGAGAAGGAACAGATCTCGATGGCGCAGGTCTTCGCCCCCGGAATCTCATAGATGCTGTGGGGCAGGTCCCCGGTCACAAAGCACTCATAGGCCGGATCAAAGAGAATTACGCTGTCGTGCCAGATGGCAAAGTCCACCCATTCCGTGAGCTGTTCCCGGTTATAGACCGCTCCCGTAGGATTGTTGGGAGAACAGAGGTAAATGATATCGCCCTCAAGCTCTTCATCCGGCATGGGCAGGAATCCGTTTTCCTCACCGGACGGCATATAGACGATATTTCTTCCGTCCATCACATTGGTATCCACATAAACCGGATAGACCGGGTCGGGTACCAGCACCGTATTGTCGGCGCTGAAGATATTCAGGATGTTGCCGCAGTCGGACTTTGCGCCGTCAGATATGAAGATCTCATCATTTTCAAGACTTACCCCGAACCCCGCATAGTACTTCCGCAGGGCATCCTTCAGGAACTCATACCCCTGCTCCGCGCCGTAGCCGTGGAAGGTCTCCGCCTGTCCCTGCTCCTCCGAAGCCTGTACCATGGCCCGCACCACGCTCTTTGCCAGAGGTCTCGTCACATCCCCGATCCCCATCCGGATCACCTCCGCCTCCGGGTGGGCCGCCTGGTACTCCCGGACTCTCCGGTTTACCTCCGCAAAGAGATAATTCGCCTTAAGCGCCGCGAAATTCGCATTTACCTTTGCCCCCATACTCATGCCCCTTTCTGACTGCCTTTTCAGGCTGTCCCTGTCCTGCTGCCGTCTGCCTGAGGCTTCCTGAATCCGGAGAGACCGGGGACATTCCCCGCCGCAGTTACAGCTCCAGCCGCCGGATAATATCCGTCGCCGCCTCCCGCTTGGTGATGCAGGCATCCATCGCCAGCTTTTCCAGATAACGATGGGCCTCTTCCTCCGTCATCTGTTTCTTCTCAATCAGCAGGCATTTCGCCCGGTTCACCACCCGCATATCGTCCAGCTTCCGCCGGAGGGCCACATTGTCCTCTGTCAGCCGCTCCAGCTTTGTTTTCATGGTAAAAAGCACCTTCACCGCCTGGGCGATGCTCTGGCGCCCCGCCGGCCTTGCAAGCACAAACACTCCCGAATCCGCCGCTGTGTAGCTTACCTGGTCGTAAACCTCCTGGCGCACAAACAGGAGTACCCCGATATTACGCTGTCTGGCGGTTTCTATGGCTGCCTGCACGCCGGATTCATCCGGGAGAGGAGAATACACAATCAGAATATCTGTCTTTTCCCGCAGAATCCGCTGTTTTGCCAGCGTCATGGAGGACACGTGACGCACCGGATAGAATCCGTCCGGCAGAACCGACCGTATGGTCTGGGCAATCGCCTCTGTCGGCGCCGCGATAAGAACGCTTCCGCCGCCTTCTATTGCCATCGGTGTCCCTCCTTTCTTCCGGGAATGCTGTCAGTCCGCATCGTTTCCGCGAAAGCGGTGTGCGGACATCTCTGTCTGTCAGTATCTTGTCCGGTAAATCTCCAGAATGCTTTCCGGAATAATCTCTTTCACAAAGCCGCTGCGCAGCGCAAACTGGATGGCCTCATCCAGCTTTCCGGGCAGCCTCCGGAGTTTTTCCGTCACCGCCGGTTCTGCCTGGTACAGGTTCACGTCCAGCGGCGGCTCCGGCATCAGATTTCTCTTAATTCCGTCCAGTCCCGCATAGATCAGCATGGCGAAGGCCAGATAGGGATTGGCCGTCGGATCCGCCGACCTGAGCTCAATCCGGTTCTTTCCGGACCGGGTTGCGGGAATCCGCACCAGCTGAGACCGGTTCTGCTCCGACCAGCTGACATATCCCGGCGCCTTCATGTCGCCCAGGCGCTCATAGGACTCCTTCGTGGGGTTTAAAAACAGGGTAATCTCCCGGATATGCTCCATGATTCCCGCCATGAAGGGTTCCGTGTAATCCTTCCCGTCATCACTCTCCACCGACATATTGATATGCATGCCGTTGCCGGGAGCATCCGGAAGCGGCTTCGGCGAGAAGTCCGCCCACATGCCGCTCATCATGGCGAGGCTTTTTACTACCCACTTAAAGGTGGAAGTGTTGTCCGCCGCTGTCAGCGCGTCACTGTACCGGAAATCAATCTCATTCTGTCCCGGCCCCTGCTCGTGGTGGGAGGTCTCCGGGTGAATCCCCATATCGATCAGCGCGTAGCAGATGTCCCGCCGGATGGCTTCTCCCTGATCGTCCGGCGCAATGTCCATATAACCGGCATTGTCCAGCGGAATCCTGGTCTGCATCCCCTTCTCATCCAGCCGGAACAGGTAAAATTCCACCTCCGCCCCGAAATACACATAAATCCCGGCCTCCTTCGCCGCCCGGATAGCCTGTTTCAGAATATATCGGGTATCCTTCGGATACAGCGTTCCGTCGGGGTTTGTCACATCGCAGAACATGCGGGCCACCCTGCCTTCCATAGGCCGCCAGGGCACGATGGTCAGGGTATCCGGGTCCGGGTTCAGGAACATGTCGCTTTTTACCTCGTCGTCGTAGCCGTCCACTGCGGAGGCGTCAAAGGAAATGCCCTCCCGGAAGGCCCGTTCCAGCTCCTCCG
>JAGBNL010000135.1 GCA_017634415.1 Clostridium sp. | reverse complement strand
CACCCTGGAAGGCAATATTCTGACCGATGACATGGACATCGAACCGCAGTATGCGGGTCTTCGGCTCTATGACGCCCCCCTTATCGGCTTCGGTGCCGCGGATGACGCCCTCTATGAAGAATACAAAAAGCCGGGCATCATCGGTCCCTGGCACATGTCCCCGGCCGAATGGCTTCCCGGCGCAAAATCTGTTATCTCTGTTTTTCTGCCCTTCTCGGAGGAGGTTCGCAGCTCCAACAGAAAGGAAACGGAACACGCCTCCATTCCCTGGGTGTACGCCCGCATCGAAGGACAGCAGTATGTTGTAAAGTTTATCACGGCATTTGCCGCCCGTCTCGCTGAAGCAGGATACCGGTTCTGCATCCCCCAGGGAGATCCGAGGTGGCAGGCAGTGCATGCCGGCAGCGGTATCGAAGGGTACGACGAGGTAATGACGCCCGCCACCTTCGGGAGCCGCTGGTCAGAACGCCACACCGCCTTTGTCTGCGGCCTCGGCACCTTCGGCCTCTCGAAGGGCATCATCACCGAGCGGGGCATGGCCGGCCGCTTCTGCAGCCTGGTCACCGATCTTGCCGTCGAACCGGATAAACGCCCCTACACCGATGTATATGAATATTGCATACACTGCAGCGCCTGTGTCAGACGATGTCCTGTTTAGGCCATCGACCCGGTCACGGGAAAGGACCACCCCACCTGCTACGCATTTATGGGGCAGTCCAAAATCATGTTCGCACCACGATACGGCTGCGGCCTGTGCCAGACCAACGTGCCCTGCGAGGCATGCAACCCGTCCATTCATCCCTGATACGGAATCATCATGGTGTGCAGATTGCTCATCCAGGTGGTGCCGTTGGCGCGGATAACGTCCAGGGTGTTGATAACCACAGAGCGAACCCTCAGATTCTTTCCGCCCCAGGGATTCCCCATGGAGCTGACAGAACTGATGACGTAGTACTTCCCGTTCCACTGGCCGAGATACATCATGGTATGTCCCCGGAAGAACAGGGTAGACCCCGCCGGGAGCGCGTTCAGAAGGGCAGCTTTCTCCTGATCGGTCCAGCCGGTCACGTCGGCTCTCGCCGCCGGGGCTGCCGCCTGCCAGGTGGTATTCCTGGGAAGCTCAAGACCGAAACACCGGTAGATATCCCGGATATAACCGGAGCAGTCCTCCGCCGCCAGCATTCCGCCCCAGCCGTAGGCATCGCCCAGCATGGAGAATGCAGTGTGCAGAATATTCCGTCTGGTCAGAGGAAGATACCCCTCACTGATTCCATGGTGCTGAGAGATCAGCACCTTTTTCTTTGCGTAGGAACCGTCGGAATGCCGCACCGGGAGATAGGCCACATAGTTGTGATAGGCGGACCGGTTGGTGATGCGGTCACCGAAGCTTCCCGCATCCGCCTCCTCCAGAATCGTTCCCAGAGTCAGCTCCCTGCCGGAGATCTCCGGATCCGTGTTGGAATACTCTGTGGTAAAGCGGCTCTCGGTTACCACCAGTACCCTGCTCGCCGGAATATCCCAGGCGGAAAGCCACTCCTGGCGGTTTCTGCAGACCGCGATATCCGCGGATCGCACCCAGCCCTCACAGTTTGAGGTATAGACCTTGCAGTACTGACCGTCCGCGGAGGTGCCGGCGATGATGACGGGTTCATTTACCCGGATGCCCGAGAGCTGGATATAGTCAAAGTTCAGGTCCCCCAGCTCGTCCGTGACGATGCTCTCCGTGGGATAGGCCCGGAGATCTGTCCGGTTCACGGCGATGCCGTAGGCCAGCATGGGAGAATTCAGGTAGGATCCCTGGATATTCTCCAGGATGGGCGCTGCAAACTCCGAGGATATGGGATTTCCAAACTGGTCATAGTAGCCGCCGCCCATCCAGCCGGAAAGCTCACTATTGGCAGACTTCACCACCGCCTCTCTGGACACCCGCACATCCCGCAGACTCATGGACTTCAGGTCATACATATTGCATTCCTTCGTCGCGAGCATCCTGCGGTTAAGGGCCTCGATGGACGAATGGTCCATCAGCACCTTATCTGCATCCGCATCAAAGGCCAGCCAGAAATCCGGATTGGTCATCACCTCTGCCACTTCCGGGAAGGTGGTTACCGCCGCCTCCGCAGGTACTGCTGCCGGCACAATCGCCATAGCTGCCGCCAGCGCCAGTGCAGCTGCAGATTTTGTTAATTGGAATACCTGTTTCATCTCGAATCACTCCTGTGTTTTATCTACGCAGAACATACTATACCATATTTTCACCTGGTAAACATCATGGTGTTTTTTATTCCTCCCAGGTCACCGTGGGATTCTGCAGCAGCTTCTTATAGTAGGATTCCGCCTGGTAGATAGCCTGCACCGGGTTGTGGCCCAGCACCCGATCCTTCACCACCAGAGTCGTGGCCAGGGCCTCGGAATACCGGCAGAAGAGGCTGTCGTGGCCCACGCAGAGGCCCATCAGCACGTTCAGGTCCGTCTTCTCCCGGTTCAGAACCATGGCCTGCAGCACCGGATTGCACATCACCGGCCCAGTGGCCTCCGCGCAGAACTGGGGAATTCCGATATCCGTCTTGTCCACGGACCCCATCTTGCAGGCGACGCCCACCACCTCGAAGCCGTTCTTCCGGAGAATCCTGGCCAGAGTTCTGGTCTCCGCAAGGAGTCCGACACAGGTGGCGATGCCTATCTTTCTCGCTCCCATCTTTCTGGCAAATGCCATCGTCTCCTCTACTCTCGTATACCGGCAGTAAAACTCCGACTCCACCTCCGCGGAAGCGACAGCGGCTTTATTTACCAGTTCATCCTCCCGGTAAATCTTCATCACCTTATCCAGCTCTTCCCGGGATATCCGCTCTGTCATGCAGAACATCGGGTTTCTTCCGTCTCTCGTGCTGCAGCTTTTTGTCGCGCAGTCTGCGCAGGTGTAATTCTCCATGGATTATCCTCTCCCTCGCTTTT
>JAGBNL010000134.1 GCA_017634415.1 Clostridium sp. | reverse complement strand
GTCCCTGATATAGGTATTGATGCGGCTTATCATGAACATGGGATAAGCTGCCACCAGTCCCAGGGCAATCAGCAGAAATGCCCGGGCCCGGATCATGACAAATACGCCGGCGATGACCGCGAACAGGACCTCAATGCCGATCATGACCAGCATCATCTTCCTGTCATGCAGGGTCTGGGCGATGCACATTTTTTTGAATTCCGGGAAGGTGTATTCGGTTTCGGTTGTATAAATATCGTTTTTGGCAGCCATGGGAGCAGGCTCCTTTCTGAGGATTATGGTTCGTCTGGCCTTTTCATCCGGCAGACGGAGGGATAAGGCCACGGTATGAACAGAAACAGTATAGCATGGAATTCCCTTATTTCCAATGAAAAACGCCCGGCCGGAGCCGGGCGGGAATGTTATTTCAGCTCGCCCCGGAGGGGCGGGAGCCTCATTCGAGGATATTACCGCATCAGAAAGTTGATCTCTCCTTTGAGGACTGCCATATCGATGGTAAGGTCTCCGTTATAGATGGACACGGGGATGTCGGAATCAAAACCGTAGACATGGGGGAAGCAGTCATCCTCGAAGTTATAGACCAGCACCTGCTGCTTGTCCGGGTCGATGATCCAGTACTCCCGGACGCCGGCACTGTTATACTTCCAGGTTTTCAGGGTCAGATCCTTCTGCCTGGTGGTGGGAGAGAGAACCTCCATGACGAAGTCCGGCGCCCCGAAGATACGGCCGTCCACCACTTTCTTTTTGTCGCAGACCACCAGAAAATCCGGCTGAACCAGCGTCAGATCATCCTCGTCCAGCTGCACGTCCATGGGCGCCGAGACTGGGATACAGGAACCTTCGTTTTTCTGGATATATTCCCATACTGCTTTGTGAAAGTGGAATAGAATCAGCTGATGCACCAGCACAGGAGAAGACATATAGTAGATCTTTCCGTCAATCAGTTCTGCGCGGACACCTTCCGGCAGTGCATAGAGGTCCTGGATGGTATAAGTTCTTCTGTCGTCTTTTGCAGCTCCATAGGAGGCGGAGGGTTCCCTGATTTCAGACTGCTTCCTGTGTCCGGCCGTGTATCGGGGACCGGGAACAGAGGCTCTGACAAACTGATCCGGCGCCGAGACCCGGGAACGCTCCGGGGAGAGTACCTTCTCCAGCGCTTCAATGGTGGATCGCCGGGGAGACTTTGTGATGCCGCCCATGACCTTCTGTACCGTGGAGAGCGGAAGGCCGCTGCGTTCGGCCAGCTGCTCATTGCTGTATCCCAGTTCCTGTTTTCTCTCTTTCATCTCCTGTAGTGTCATGGCCTTCCCTCCGTTCTGTTTCTGTCCGCCCTGAAGGGGCAGGAGCCCCGCATGCTTCCATAAAATAGCAAATGGAATATGTTATAGTCATTTTCTATCATGAATTATACCATACCGACCGGAATGATTCAATAAAATATCATAAATAATTCAATAATGTCACCAAAAGGCAGAAATGACTGCTGAAATGGCTGCTGAAATAGCTGAGCTGCAATCGGAGGTTACTGTCAAAAAAGTCCCTGCCGGCAGGGGCAGGGACTGAAATTATCCATTTCCGTAACCTTTATCGAATGGAATTCCGGGAGATTCTGAACAGCTGTTTCCGATTACAGCTTCTTCATGCGGATCTCCGCAGCATAAGCATGTCCGGTAAGGCCTTCGCCGTGGGCCATTCTGGAAACGAGAGGCGCGATGGCGTGCATGGCATCCCGGTTGTAGCGCTGGTAAGAGCAGACCTTTAAGAAGGTGCCGACCCAGACACCGCCGGTGTAGCGGGCAGCCCGCACCGTGGGAAGGGTGTGGTTGGTGCCGCTGGCGTAGTCGCCGAAGACCTCGCCGGTTTCCTGGCCGATGAAGAGAGAACCGAAATTGGTCAGCTCTTCCAGGATGCTCTCATCCTTCAGGATAACCTCGAGATGTTCGGGAGCAAGTTCATTTGCCATATCCACAATCTCGTGCATGTCATCCACGAGGATCACTTCCCCGTGATTGTCCCAGGATACCCGGGCGATCTCCTCGGTATCCAGGAGACGGAGTTCCTTCTCAACTGCTTTGATGACGGCTTCGCCGAGGGCACGGCTGGTGGTGACCAGGATTCCCTTGGCCATCTTGTCGTGCTCGCTCTGCGCCAGCAGGTCCGCAGCCAGAATTTCCGGGTCAGCGGATTCATCCGCAAGGACCAGGACCTCGCTGGGGCCGGCAAAGAAGTCGATGCCCACCTGACCGTAGCACTGGCGCTTGGCCTCCGCCACATACTGGTTGCCGGGACCGACGATCACATCGACGGGCTTAATCTGTTCCGTTCCGTAGGCGTAGGCTGCGATGCCGTGCGCACCGCCGGTGACGTAGATCTCATCGGCGCCTGCGATATCCATGGCCGCCAGGGTCTTTGCATTGATGGAAGAGGTTCCTTTCATGGCGGGAGCACAGGCGGCAACCCGCTTTACCCCGGCGACTTTCGCCGGAATGATCAGCATGAGGGCAGTGGAAAAGAGCGGATAGGAGCCGCCGGGGACGTAGCATCCGCATGAGGAGACCGGAATCACCCGGTGTCCCAGGGAGGAGCCGGGGATGACGGAGAAGTCATCCAGAGGCTTCATGCACTGAAGCTGTGCCTCGGCAAAGGTTCTGATATTGGAGGCCGCCTCCTTCAGGTCGGCGATTTCCTGCTCCGTGAGTTCGGCATAAGCCGCCTGAATCTCCTCCTGGGCAACCCGGAACTGTTCCCGGGTATTCCCGTCAAATCGTGTGTTATATTCCAGAAGGGCTTTGTCGCCCTTTAAACGGACATTCTGAATGATCGCCGCAACCTGGTCCGAAACATCCTTCAGCTCCTGGGCTGTGCGGGGGATGGATCTCTTGAGATATTCCATGACAGTTCTCCTTTAAGTCTCCGGTAAGCATCTGCTGCGCAGTTTCACACGGCAGCGATGCATTGTGCGAAAGTAATATCCTGCATCATACCACAAATTACAGATATACTCCATACCTTTTGACAAACTATTCCTTCAGATCTTTCAGCGCCTCGATCTCCTCCCGGATCTGCTTCATGTCGATCACCAGATCGCCGTCATAGATCCGGACGGGAATTTCATCTTCAAGGCCGTAGATAAAGGCCTCAAAATCGGAAGTAAAATCATATACCAGTATCTTCTCCCGCTCCGGGTCAATCATCCAGTATTCCCGGACGCCGGCTTGGGCATACTTGCCGGCCTTGACCAGCATATCCTTCCGGCGGGAAGAGGGGGAAATGACTTCCATCACAAAGTCCGGCGCTCCGACAATCCGGGCTTTTGTAATGATATCCCGGTGACAGACGATAAGAAAGTCCGGCTGCACCATGGTTTTGTCGTCCTTATCCAGTTGGACATCCACCGGGGCTATCGCGGGGATGCAGCGGCCGTGATGTTCGTCGATATAATTCTGAACTATGTAAGAGAATCGGCAAGCGATCCTCTGATGCAGAAAGTTCGGGGCCGCCATGTCGTAGAAGACGCCGTCGATGAGTTCCACCCGGCACTCATCCGGCAGCTTCAGATAATCCGCCACGGTGAATTCCCCAGGCTGCTTCGCCCGGTAAACAGCCTGTGCCTCCCGGATGACAGAAGGGCTCGAATGGCCGTAGTTGTAGAAACTGCTGTGGCTCAGTTCCTCATCGGGAAAGGCCGGGTTTTTATAGGAACGCGGGGGAGTGATCCGGGTGTCGGAGCACTCCTCTTTAGGGACCAGAGCTGTCTCCAGCGCTTCCAGGGTGCCTCTCCGGGGATACTTCGTCTGGCCGCTCATCACCTTCTGAACGGTGGAAAGAGGAACTCCGGAAAGACGGGACAGATCCTCATAGGTCAGGCCCATGGCCTTTTTTCTCTGCTGCATTTCCTGCAATGTCATGGCGCACCTCCTCGTTTGTTTCTGCCAATATCATACCATAAAATGGAAAGAATGGAAACATAGCTTCTAAAACTATAAAACCTATTGACAAAGTAGGAAACAGGTGTTATCATACCAATCAGTTTACGAAAGGAGCAAAAAGCCATGGATGCGGTTATCTTCACGAACAATATGGTCATGTGTATGTGCTGCTGTCAGATATCGGATTCCGGGACACTTTGTCAGAGATGCGATGGTTTGACTTTTTGCCATGCGCACTTTTAGCTCCAGAGAGTGAACTGACCAGGAAATGTCTGCCGGAATCCGAGAGGGTTCCGGCTTTTTTATTGATAAAAAAGCCTTGCAGACAGAAAGAACTGCGCGGGAATGCGCGGAAGAGAAGGGAGAG
>JAGBNL010000133.1 GCA_017634415.1 Clostridium sp. | reverse complement strand
CTTCTCGGTGAGAGCGGAACCGGTGCCGCGGAAAAAATCCTGTGGGAGCTGAAGCTTGACCGGGATACCATCGACGGCGCAAAGATGCTGACAGAGAGCTTCCATGAAGCATTTCCCGCGGAATCGAAGGAGGGGGATGCTGCTGCGGAGGAGGAGCGCCTGTACCGGATACGCCTGAAGATGAGCCGGATGCCGGCGGAGCTTTTTGATAAGCTGATTCTTCTGAAAAGGACGCTTCTGCCGGAAGAGAGAGAAGTGATGGAGGAAGTCCGGAACGCGGCGGAAGAGATACGGCAGCGGGGCGAATGCATCTCCCTGAAGACGCTGGCTGTGAACGGGGGAGACCTCATCCGGGCCGGCGTAAAGCCCGGGCCGGAGATGGGAAGGATACTGGGAGAGATGCTGGATCATGTGCTCCGGTATCCGAAGGAGAATGAAAAGCAGAGACTGATGACATATTTTGGCGTCAACGGAGAGATTGACCATGAATGACAAAATGAAGCTGAACGAAGAGAACCGCGGCGAGGGCGCAAAAATCAGGGTCTGCCCCCACTGCGGGGCGAGCAGACAAGGAGAACCTCCGGCCTGGTGCCGGAGGTTCTTTTAAGGGGAATGGTAGGTATTAAAGGAGTTATCATTTTTGAAGGGGGGACCGGGCAGTTTTACCTGCCCGGCATGAGTATGAAAAAGCTTTTTTCGCTTCGATTACCTTATCAAGTAATCTGGTTATAGTATAAAAAAGAATTGTGACCGAAATGTGTGCGTGTCATAAAAAAAGTCTAAACTCTATTAAAGAATGGTTGTAAAGATTAGAAAAAAATGAGTATAATTGTGCGCAAAGGAGTGGAAAGCATGCTGTCATTTTATGACATTGGAATAGATCTGGGAACGACATGCGTTCTCATATATATCGTCGGCCGCGGCGTGGTTCTGAAGGAGCCTTCCGTCGCCGCGGTGGACAGGAATACGCAGAAGATCCTCGCGGTGGGCGAGGAGGCCCGCCTTATGCTGGGGAAGATGCCGGAGAATATCGAGGCCGTGCATCCGGTTTCCCGCGGGGTCATAACCAATTATGACGTGACCGAAAAGATGCTGCGGTATTTTATCGCGAAGGCCATCGGCAGAAAGACGCTCCGGAAGCCCCGGGTATGCATATCTGTTCCCAGTGGGATCTCCGAGGAGGAGAAGAGAGTCGTGGTCAATGCCGCCTTCGGGGCGGGAGCCAGGGACGTCAGCGCCATCGAAGAGCCCGTGGCCGCAGCTCTGGGAGCGGGGATTGATATCGAAAAGCCCCGGGGAAACATGGTGGCGGATATCGGGGGAGGAACCACGGATATCGCCGTGATAACAGAGAACAGGACGGTGGCCTCATCCTCCCTGTTTATGGCGGGGGGCGACTTTGACACGGCGCTTGTGCGCTATATGCGCAGAGCCCACAATCTGCTCATAGGCGAACGGACAGCCGAAGAGATCAAGATCAATATCGGGACCGTGACAGAACGGCCGGAGCCTCTGACCATGGAGGTGCGCGGGAGAAATCTGGCCACAGGTCTTCCGAAGACGGTGGTGATCACCTCGGAGGAGACGGCGGAAGCCCTGCGGGAGCCTGTATCGGAGATAGCGCGGGAGATTCGGGAGGTTCTGGATGAGACAGATCCCGGGCTGGCTGCGGATATCCGGGAAAGAGGACTGGTCCTGAGCGGCGGCGGTTCGCTGCTGTTCGGCCTTCCGGACCTGCTGCGGGAAAAAACGGGGATTCCCGTGATACCGGCGGATGACCCGCTGACGGCGGTCTGTGTCGGCACGGGTAAATACATGGAGATGAATGCGCACTGATGGCGACGGTAAAGGGTTATATAGAGAGAATCAAATTCCGCAATGAAGACAACGGATACACGATTCTCGCGGTATCCGGGGCGGATGACGGGGAAGACTACACGCTGGTGGGGACATTTCCCATGATCTCCGAAGGAGAGCTGATAGAAGCTTCCGGCAGGGAAACGGTGCATCCGGTCTACGGAGATCAGATTCTGGTGGAATCCTACGAGGTGCTGAAGCCCGACGATGCGGTGTCTGTGGAGCGGTATCTCAGCTCGGGCGCCATCAAAGGCGTGGGGGCGGCCCTGGCGAAAAGGATTGTAAAAAAATTCAAAAAGGACACCTTCCGCATCATGGAAGAGGAGCCGGAACGGCTGGCGGAGGTGAAGGGAATCAGCAGCCGCATGGCCATGGCCATCGCCGACCAGATGGAAGAAAAGCGGGATATGCGGCAGGCGCTGATGTTTCTTCAGGAATACGGGATTTCGGTCAATCTGGCTGTGAAAATCTATAAAGAATACGGTCCGGCCGTCTATTCCGTCATGAAGAAGAATCCCTACCGTCTCGCGGACGATGTGAGCGGCATCGGATTCCGCATGGCCGACGAGATCGCAAAGAAAGCGGGAATCGCCGTGGATTCCGACTTCCGCATCTGCAGCGGGATACTGTATACGCTGCTGGAGGCGGCGGGGGAAGGACATACCTGCCTTCCGGAGGAGGAACTCCTGGCAGAAGCCTCGAACCTTCTGGGCGTCCCGGAGGAACGTGTCGCGGACCGTCTGATGGACATGCAGATCGAGAAGCGGATCACCATAAAAGCGGGAGAACCGCGGATGATATACGCCTCCCGCTATTACTACATGGAAAACAATGCGGCGATGATGCTGCACGACCTGAATATCCGGGGAAATGAGCCCGAAGAAAATATCCGCCGCAACCTTCAGAAGCTCCGCCGGAAGGGAGACATCGAGCTGGAGGAGCAGCAGATCCGGGCGGTGATCCAGGCGGTAAACCGCGGGCTTCTGGTGATCACCGGAGGTCCGGGAACCGGAAAAACCACGGTCATCAATACCATTATCCGGTATTTCGAGTCCGGGGACATGGAAGTGCTGCTGGCGGCGCCCACGGGCAGAGCGGCAAAGCGGATGACGGAAACCACCGGACATGAGGCCAGAACCATCCACCGGCTCCTTGAGATCAACGGGATGCCCGGGGAGGAGGACGGATCCCGGAATTCCGCCCGGGAGACGGGCATGCGTTTCGAGCGCAACGAGGAGAATCCCCTGGAGGCCGATGTAGTCATCATCGATGAGATGTCCATGGTGGATCTGCAGCTGATGCACGCCCTGCTGAAGGCGGTAAGCATCGGGACGAGACTGATTCTGGTGGGGGATGTGGACCAGCTGCCCAGTGTAGGGCCGGGAAATGTCCTCCGGGACATCATTGATTCCGGCGAGATACCGGTGGTGAAGCTTACACGCATCTTCCGGCAGGCGGCCCAGAGCGATATTATCGTGAACGCCCACCGGATCAACGAAGGACATCATGTAGACCTGCAGAAGCCCAGCAGGGATTTCCTGTTTATCCGGAGAAACGACGCCAACGCGGTCATCAGCTGCATCCTGACCCTTGTGCAGAAGAAGCTTCCGCCCTATGTGCACGCCAGAACGGAGGACATCCAGATTCTGACGCCCATGCGGAAGGGTGCTTTGGGGGTGGAACGGCTGAACACCATTCTGCAGGAGTACCTGAACCCGCCGTCGCCCGCCAAGCATGAGAAGACCGTTGGCTCCGTCATTTTCCGGGAAGGCGACAAGGTCATGCAGATCCGGAACAATTACCAGATGGAATGGCGTACGGGCGGCTTCGGAGGCGAGCGGGGCACCGGCGTCTTCAACGGCGACGCGGGACGGATCGAGGAGATCAACACCTTTGCCGAGACCGTGACGGTGGTATTCGACGAGGGAAGGCGGGTGGAATACAGCTTCAGCGACCTGGAAGAGCTGGAACTTGCCTACGCCGTGACGATACACAAATCCCAGGGCAGCGAGTATCCGGCGGTGGTGCTGCCGGTTCTTTCCGGGCCCCGGATACTGATGACCAGGAACCTGCTCTATACTGCTGTGACAAGAGCCAGAACCTGCGTCTGCCTGGTGGGTGTTCCGGAGATGGTGGAGGAGATGGTGGACAATGCCGTGGAGAGAAAGCGATATTCCGGACTCTGTCAGAGGATTAAAGAGGCTTGCGGCGGAACTGCCGGATCTGCTCTATCCGAGACGATGCCCGGTATGTGACAGGATCGTCCTGCCGAAGGGGGAATATATATGCCCGGAATGCAGAAGCCTTCTGTCTCCTGTAAAGGAGCCGGTCTGCATGAAATGCGGCAAGGAGATACAGGATGCTTCACAGGAATACTGCCGGGACTGTATAAGACACCGCAGAAGCTTTGAATACGCGGTGTCGGTCTATAATTATACGGAGACGGCCTCAGAATCTCTTTCCGCGGTCAAATACAAAAACCGCCGTGATTACCTGGATTTCTACGCGGCGGAGGCAGTGCGGGTTCTCGGACGGAAGCTGACTGCCATGGGCGCAGACTGTATGATTCCCGTGCCGGTACATCCGAAAAGGATGAGAAAGAGGGGATTTAACCAGGCGCAGATCCTCGCGGAAAAAGTGGGGACGGCGCTGGGAATTCCGGTGGAGGAGGGATTCCTCATCCGGAACAGAAACACGGCGCCGCAGAAGATCTTAAGTCCCGCGGAGCGGCTGAGAAATCTGGAACAGGCATTTCTGACAGTGGAGCGGGCGCCTGCCGGGATGCGGCGGGTGATACTGGTGGATGATATCTATACGACGGGTGCGACGGCGGAAGCCTGCACCAGAGTTCTGAAAGCATCCGGCGTGGAGAAGGTATATGTATTTACCATCTGCGTCGGCTCAGGGGAATAGGAAAGGAGCAGATATGAGGAGAGAATTTGACTATCGTCTGGCGGAGGAGGATTACCGGAACTGGATTCACTGGAGTCTCACGGAGAATCCCCGCAAAAACCGGAAAATCATGGCGGTCGTTCTGTTTCTGGCGCTGACGGCCTTTGTGATGAGCAGCGGTTACCGGGCTGCCCAGGGGGATATCACGAAGCTCATCCCGAACATTGTCATTGTCCTGATAACCGCCGCAGTCCTGTATTTCGGCATGAGCCAGAAGCATCAGGAAAAGCTGATCTGGAAGCGCAGCGGGCTGGAGCGTCTGAAGATGCGCGATGAATTCCCCTCGGTACATCTCACCGTGGAGGACGGTCTGATCCGGGTGGACGCAGCCGGCCAGGGAGATGAGAGACACACCTCCTTCAGCTATAAGGAAATATTCGAGGTCAGGGAGATAGAGCGGCTGGTGCTTCTGAGAACGGAGAAGGCATGGCAGTTTATCGCCAAGTCCGGCTTTGCGGATGAGGCGGAGAAGGACGAATTTGTCCGCTTTATAAAAGAAAAGATCGCGGATGCCGCCGAACATCCGGAGAATTATCCGACGGAGAAGGAGCTGGCGCAGCGTCAGGCCGAACAGGAGGCTGCGGAGAAGGCCGAAGAGCGGGAGAGAAGGATTGCGGCGGGAGAGATTCTTCCGGAGGAGACGGAAGAGGCCCCCGGGGACGCGCCGCAGATTACCCGTGTGGATACCAGCCGGATGGGTTCCATCGGCAGGCTGGCCCATATGGTGACGGCGGACGTGGAGGATATTCCGGAGAATACGCCGGAGGAAGCTCCTGAAGAGGAAAAGACAGAAAGCGCCGGGGAAATGGTTCCGGAGGAAGAAGCAGCAGAACGCGCGGGGGAAATGGTTCCGGAGGAAGAACCGGCGGAAGCTGCGGAGAAAGAGGATTGAACATGGCACAGGAATTAAAGAAAATCAAGAGCTTCAGCATCAACCACGACATCCTGCAGAAGGGGTTCTATGTCTCCCGGGTGGACGGGGATGTGATCACCTACGATATCCGGATGGTGGTTCCCAACAAAGGCCCCTATCTGGACAATGCGGGGATTCACACATTTGAGCACCTTTTTGCCACCTATGTCAGAAACAGCGCCTATTCCGACCGTATCGTCTATGTGGGCCCCATGGGCTGCCGGACCGGATTCTACTATCTGACCAGAGATACCATGTCAAAACAGGAAGCGCTGGACCTGTTCCGGGAAACCCTGGATTTCATCATATCCTTCCGGGGAGCCATTCCGGGCGCGGAGGCGCCGCGGGAGTGCGGAAACTGGCTGAACCATGATCTGGAGGAATGCCGGATTTACGCCGAGGATATGAAGGAAGTGCTCCGGGACTGGACCGTGGAGCAGATGTTTTATCCGGAGTAAAAAACCCCGCCCGCGGGAACGGGCGAGGCGCTGAGTCAAACCGTTGTCAGAACCTGCACTATGGCGCGGAGCGCCAGCAGGTGAACGGGGTAAAAGGCATAGTAGAAGTATTTGTGCCGTATCCTGCCCCGCTCCCCGTTGTAGAGGGAGATGGGGATGAGGGAGAGGGCGGCGGCCCCGAGATAGGCGATGGACTCCATAATACAGATAAACCCGGACAGAAGCGTCCGCCTCCTGGGATCTGTCCGGAAGTAATAGAAGGCGGCAATCAGCATGATGCCGATGATGCCGTAATCACAGCCGGCTGCCTGGGCTGCGACACCGAAGAGAGAAAAATTCAGTGTCCGCAGGACAATCTGGGCAGTCGGTCTTTTTACCCGCTGAAATATGCCGCTGTCGCAGAACATAAAGAGGAGTCCAAGGAAGAGCGTAAAATAGACGTTGTTCAGGCCGGGATGATGCCAGGTGCCCCAGACAGCCAGATCAAAGGGGATCTCGGAGATCAGGGCAAAGAGGCCGATGGAGCGGAGATAACGGCGGAAATTGGTGGTCAGGGAAAAGCCTTCCACCAGAAGAAAACAGAACAGGGGCATGGCGAGACGCCCCGCAAAACGGAGCCCCACGGTGACGGCGGAGAGGAAGATGTCCGGCGATGAGGATAAGGATCCGGGCAGGAAAGAAACGTCACTGCAGAAGGAAAAAAGCCCAGGCATGAGCACTGCGCCGATGTGATCCAGCAGCATGGAAAAAACCGCCAGCCGTTTCAGTTCTGTTCCCGTCAGTCCGTTTTCCGTATTTCCCATAAGAAGAAGTCCTCCGCACCGCAGAGCGGCAGCATTTACCCCAATCCTAACACGCGGCAGAGCCCGGGGCAAGGACTCTTCCCGGGCAGAAGCCGAAAGAGTTTGCGTTTCGCGGGGTTTTATGGTTTAATGAGGGTACGCCACAAGGCGTACCTTTTTACCAGATTACAGTTAATGGAGTACAGCAGCGGAGGTCTGTAAGCCTATGGGGGAAGACAGAAAGAGGGAACCGGCACCGATCGTGAAGTGGGCAGGGGGAAAAAGACGCCTTCTGGACCGCATCCTCCCGCTGATCCCCGAGCATGAAATCTATTATGAACCTTTTTTCGGCGGGGGAGCCGTACTTTTCGCACTGAAGCCCGAAAAGGCCGTGATCAATGATTCCAACGCAGACCTGATGGACATCTACCGGGTGATCAAGAGCGAACCGGAGAAACTGATCGCGCTCCTGGAAGAGCATGCGGAAAAGGACTGTAAGGATTATTACTACGAGGTCCGGGCGATGGACAGGGATTTCGACCGCTATGAGAGCCTCTCTGACGCAGAGCGGGCGGCCAGATTCCTCTATCTGAACAAGACCTGCTTCAATGGTCTCTTCCGTGTCAACCGCTCCGGGGAATTCAATGTTCCCTATGGCAGATATAAAAATCCGGAGATTGTCGGGGCGGAGGGAATCCGTGCCATCAGCGAGTACCTGAATGAGGCGAAAATCCGCATTCTCAGCCAGGACTACCGGGAGGTGTTCCGGGGTATCCGGGAGAATGCCTTCGTCTACATGGATCCGCCTTACATGCCCATCAGCGAGACCTCGTCTTTCACGGGGTATACCGCGGCCGGATTCGACAGACAGCAGCAGACGGAGCTGAAAAAACAGTGCGACAAGCTGGACAGAAAGGGCGTAAAGTTCATGCTCTCGAATTCCAGCTGCGACTTTATCACGAAGCTTTACCGGGATTATCACATTGAGCATGTCAGCGCACCGCGCTCCGTGAACGCGAAGGCGGACGGACGGGGCCGTGTGGAAGAACTGCTTATCATGAATTACTGATCGACAGCTTGGCGGATATCCTGTGAAAAATAACCTGACTGGAGGAAAAAGATATGATTAACGGACAGAAGGTACTCTTCAGCGGCATGCAGCCGTCCGGAAACCTGACACTGGGCAATTACCTGGGAGCCCTGAAGAACTGGGTGGATATCAGTGAGGAGTACCAGACATTTTTCTGTGTAGTGGATGAGCATTCCATCACGGTCCGCCAGGACCCGGCGGAGCTCAGAAAGCGGGTCCGCACCCTGATGGCGCTCTACATCGCCGCCGGGCTTGACCCGGAGAAAAACTGCATCTATGTGCAGTCCCATGTCTCCGCCCACGCGGAGCTGGCCTGGATTCTCAACTGCTTCACCTATGTGGGAGAGCTGCAGAGAATGACCCAGTACAAGGACAAGAGCGCAAAGCATGCGGACAATATCAACGCCGGCCTTCTGACCTATCCGGTTCTCATGGCCGCGGACATCCTCCTGTATCAGGCGGATGTGGTGCCCGTAGGCATCGACCAGAAGCAGCATCTGGAGATCACCAGGGATATCGCCACACGATTCAACAATATCTACGGCGACGTCTTCACCATCCCGGAGGTGTATCTCGGCAAGGCGGGCGCCCGCGTCATGAGCCTGCAGGATCCGGCCCACAAGATGTCCAAGTCCGATGAGAATGTCAACGCGAGTATATACCTGATGGATGACAAGGACGCCATCATGCGGAAGTTCAAGAGGGCTGTGACCGACCTGGAAGCCCAGGTGCGCTACCGCGAGGAGCAGCCCGGCATCCGGAATCTCATCGATATCTATTCCGCCTGCACCGGAAAGACACCCCAGGAGGTGGAGAAGGAATTTGACGGAAAGGGATACGGAGATTTCAAGATCGCGGTCGGCGAGGCAGTTGCCGCAGAGCTTCTGCCCATGCAGACAAGATATCAGGAGATTATCGGAGAAAAATCCTATCTGGACGGCATCATGAAGGAAAATGCGGAGAAAGCGGCATATTTCGCGAACAAGACACTCCGCAAGGTACAGAAGAAGATCGGATTCCCCGAAAAGATTCGCTAAGTTTGGAATCGCTTGACGAGAGGGATTTATGAAGGGCTGGAAGAAGTCACTGCTGATTGGATTTGTTATTGCGCTGACATCGGAATTCTATCTGAGTTTCTTTGTCAGCAACTTCCGGGTTTCGCCGTCGGTTATCATCTTTCCCATACTGCTGATGACTGTCGGAATCGAAGTTCCGGTTATTCCGAATGCAGTGGTGACCTCGGCCCTTATTTTTATTTCGCGCGCCGGCCTTCAGCTTTTTTCGGGCGTGCCCTTTGCCCAGGCGGCGCGGGCGGTTTTTCCCGCCACATTCTTCTATACAACCTACGGCATTCTGTTCCGTTTTCTGGTGCGGGACCGCTACGCGGCCTCCATCATGAAGGTGACGGCGGCGGCATTCTGCTGCGACCTTCTGTCCAATATCATTGAGCTGCAGCTGCAGGAATCCATGCAGAATGTGCCCTTTGCGGCGGACAGCGTCCTGAAGCTTACAGCCATCGCTGCGGTGCGTGCCTCCCTGGTATGGGGGTTCCTCCTGCTGATACTCTGGTACCGGACCTATCTTGCTCTGGAGGAGCACGAAAAGCGGTATCAGCGCATGTATATGCTGACAACGAGCCTGAAGGGCGAGATTTATCTTATGCGGCAGAATACCGGGCAGATCGAGCGGGTTATGGGCAATGCCTACCGCCTCTATGAGGACCTGCTTGCCCGGGATATGCCGGCACAGATGCAGCAGACCGGACTGGATATCGCGAGAGAGGTCCATGAGATTAAGAAGAATTATCTCCGCATCATCCAGGGCATCGAGGAGGAACTGGGAAAGGAACCGGAAGATGAGGAAATCCGCCTCTCCGAAATCATCAGGATACTTCTGGAAACCGCCAGAACCACGATCTCGAAAAAGCAGCTTCAGGTTGTGGTGCAGGCGGAGGCCGCGGATGATTTCCCGGTCCGGGAGCATTATTCCCTCATGTCGATTCTCATGAATCTGGTGAATAATGCCATAGAAGCCATAGAGACCGATCAGAAGAAGGGAACGATTCAGATCGGGGAAGTAAAAAAAGAGGGCAGATACTGCTTTGAAGTGAAGGATGACGGTCCGGGAATATCGGAACGACATCTGAAAAATATTTTCAAGATGGGCTATTCCACGAAGTTTGACAGCCGGACGGGAAACATCTTCCGGGGTGTGGGGCTGTGCGGCGTAAAAAACCTGGTGGAAGATATCCTGGGGGGGAATATCCGTGTGGAATCAGAGCCCGGCAAAGGAACTGTCTTTTATGTGGAAATTCCCGCTGACATGCTGGAGGCGGCCGCAGAAGGAGACACTTCAGATTTCGAAGACAGGGGGAGAAAAGAATGATCAGGAGTGTTGGGTACTATATTATCGAAGATGACCTGTCGGTCATCAATGTACTGCAGGACATCATAGAAGACAGAAATCTGGGCACCGTTGTGGGAACCAGCGGGGAGAACGGGGCTGATATCGAGGAAATCCTTCTGAAGAAGCCGGATATCATCCTGGTAGACTTCCTGATGCCCGGGAAGGACGGCATGCAGGTTGTACGGGAACTCAGGGAGCGGGGATGTGCCGCGAAGATCGTCATGATCTCCCAGGTTTCCTCCAAAGACATGATCGGGAAAGCCTATACCGCAGGAATTGATTTCTTCATCAATAAGCCCATCAACCTTATCGAAGTCACCACAGTACTCAAAAATGTGGAGACCCAGATGAAGAATGAAAAGGCCATCAATAATCTGCGGAACATGCTGATGACGGAGATGGCTGATATGCCGGCGGAAGTGATGCCGGTGCGGGAAGCGGTGAATGACGATTACGGGAAAAAGGTCCGTTATATTCTGAACCGGATTGGAATGTCCGGGGAAAAGGGGGCGGAGGATATCGTCAAGATCTGCGAATATCTGAAGAGCAGCGGCAAACCTATCGCTTCCATGAGCATAGGCCGTCTCTGCGAGGTGATCAGTGAGACGCCGAAGAACATGGAGCAGAGAATCCGCAGGGCGATCGCCGTGGGCATGTCCAATCTGGCGCACCTGGGCATCGAGGATTTTATGAATGATACCTTCACGGAGTATTCCAACTCCCTGTTCCCCTTTGAGGAGATCCGCAGCGAGATGGACTATATCCGCGGGAAAAGCCGCTACGGCGGAAAGATAAGCATCAAGAAGTTCATTGATGCGCTGATGCTTGAGGCAGACAGAAATTAAGATTAAGACGCAAAATGAGGTCGATATTGGTATTCCCTGAAAGGAAGACCGATATCGGCCCTTTTTCAATATTAAAAGAAAAGAAGATTATAAAAAATATATAAAAAGATTATGAAGGATTGTGTCGAATTTTGAAGTGGAATATGTAGAATTCCGTCAGAAGTATGAAACAGCTTGGGGCGTGATACGCTTCAAAGTAAAAGAAAGGGGTAACATTATGACAGTATTAGAGCTTGATATGTATCAGGCACTCGCACTCGCAGTAGTAATGCTGCTGATCGGCCGTATGCTGGTTGCTCGGATTGAGTTTCTGAGACGCTACTGCATCCCGGCACCGGTAGTCGGAGGTCTTATCTTCGCTATCGTTCACGTAATCCTTCGTTCCATGGGCATTGTGGAGTTCAGCCTGGACACCACACTTCAGTCCGTATTCATGACCGCATTCTTCTGCTCCGTAGGTTACATGGCTGCCTTCGGTGAACTGAAGAAGGGTGGTATCGG
>JAGBNL010000132.1 GCA_017634415.1 Clostridium sp. | reverse complement strand
TCGCCCTGTTCCTGAACGGGTTCAACTTTGCGGGCCTTGAACTGGGCGGTTCCGCGGCCTGGTTCTGCATCGCCGTGCCCATCGTTCCGGTCTATGTGGTGAAGTTCGGCATCGTGGATCTCTACGAGCGGCCGCTGGTGTGGACTGTCGAGCCGGACGGGAGTAAGAAGCGGTACCGGAAGGGGCTGGAGCCGGTCAATAAGATGGCGGTGCTGCGCACGATTCTGAGGGCGCTCTTCATCCCGCCCGTATGCCTGGCAGTCTGGTTCGGAATTGCAAGCTTCCTTGCCATGTGTTATCTGACGGCCTTCGGATTCGGGGATTGAGAGAGCTCCCGGTTCCCGGAAGCAGAGTCTTGCCCGGAGCCCGGAAGACAGGGGAAAATTACCGGGAAACAGCGGAAAATACCGGGAAATGCCGGAGATACATCTCTGGCCGCTCCCAGGCCCGGGGGTGAGATGTATTTCCATGACTGATACAGGGGGCATTTCAGGAAATACAGCTAAGCTGTCCGTCTGAAAGGAAGCGAAGATGTATTATTCTGTAATTAAAAGGCAGCAGGACTGCAGAAATCTCAGATTCCACAGTGGAATTAAGAAATCTGCAGCTCTGTTGCCTTATTGTTTTGGTTCTTAGATGTATACATGCGGAATTCAGCATGTGCATGCCGGAAAATACATCTCTGTTCGTGTTATGAAACTTATCTGAGCCGTGTCCCCCGATAGTGGGAGAGGTTCAGAACTCATACTTCCGGTTTCAGGCTTGTACCATCGGCAGGATGCGGACGCGGGGGTCACGGCAGCAGATGCTCTGCCGTACTGTTTTCCTGAAGCGGCACCCGCAGGTACTCCAGGCCGGTCTGCCGGTAGGCGGTGCGCCAGCCGATGTCGTCCTCCGGGGAGGGTTCCACGGAAGCCACGATGAGGTACGCCGCATCCCCGATAACCTCGGCGGCCTGGATGATCTTATCTCCGCCGTCATAGGGATTCTTCTCAATGAAATTCGGGATCAGTCTGGTGGCACCGAAGGGGCTGTCACACCAGATCAGGTCGCCGCTGTAATAATCGGTCAGCTCTACTTCGCCGCCGACTCTTTCCACCGGCATCACCTCGCCGGGATCAGTGAGAAGGAGCTTCGGCGGATTTTCCGTATCATTCCGCTCTTTGTCATCCAGGGTGACAAGCGAAAGAGAATCTTCCTTCCCCAGCGTTCCCTTCATGCAGGCATAGTCTGCCAGGAAGTGGCCTGTGCCTTCATACCAGCCGAGCATCAGGAAAAAGTCATTCCCGTCCGGTACAAACTGTTTCACTTCAGCCCAGGACATGCCGTCTGCCTTCGGTACAAGACCAAGACACAGGAATTCTCCGGTTTCTCCGTTCAGCTCCCAGACGGAATCCCCGTCATCTCCGTGGCAGAGCCAGATGGTTTCAGGCCCCATGATACCGCAGAAATCAGAGTAGTTTACGCCATCCGGCCGCACGGAGGCGGCAGACTCTGTTCCACGGAGCACCGTCAGGATCTCCTGGCCGCCGTTTCCTTCCATGGTCCAGAAGGCGGCATACTGACCGTCTTCGGATACGCCTTTGATGAGGCCGGGGCCGAATTCTTCAACTGCGCCGATTCCGTCGGGATAGAAGAAGCTGTGGGATACTCCGTCCCGCACACCGGTGAGATAGAAGCCGTCCGTGCCGTACCAGAGGGGGCCGAATCCCTTCTCGTCGTAGAAACGCCCGGTTTCCCCGGTTTCCTGATCATAATACCAGATAGAGGTCTGACGTTCTTCGGTAACCTTCAGGAATTCGCCGAAGAGGGCAATCTCCGGCAGTCCGCCGTCTGTATAGTTGCGGAAGTAGACCCGGTTTCCCACCCGGACGAAGTTTCCGCCGTTGTTCTCCACATCCCGGCTTCCGTCGGACATATCAGGGAGTGATCTGTTCTCTGACGCTTTCTTTTCCGCCGCCAGCGGAGACTTTTCAGAATCGGAAGCAGCCTCGGAAGTTTCCTCCCCAGTTTCTTCCGGGGCCTTCGCCGTCTCCGGTGATCCTTCGGCAGCATCCGTCTCCGGGGCAGAAGTGCCGGCGGCCTCCTCCGCCTGTATCGTCTGTGCTTCCGCGGACTCCTCCTTTGCCGGGGCGGGAGATTTTGATCCGCAGCCGGCGCAGAGAAGAAGGGCAAAAGCTGCAATCCACCATTTTTTCATAGAACTGTTTCCTCCTTAGATCCCTGTTTCAGGATATATAAATCTGCTTCTGTAATGGATTATACAGAGACATCAGAAAGTATAACACGCACAAAAGTAGGAAAAAAGCCTGGAATTTCAGGAGGCTCTGAATAGTTACCCGCGTATTACAAAAAGCTGTCGAAAAACCGTCAGAATGCGCATAAACTTGACATTTAACACTTTTGTAATATAATGGAAACATGTTAAATGATTGCTTTAAAAACTGATAATAAGCGAGGTTTTTATATGAGGTTCAAACGTTCCTTACTGGCTGCGGCAGCATTTGCCATGGCACTCTGCTGCAGTGTCCCCGCATATGCGGAGGAGGCGGCGCAGGGACCTGCTCTGGAGATTGAAGGAGGGTATGTCGCCCCGGCGTCATCCGATGTAAAGACAGCTCCGCAGATGGTATCTCTGGGAGATATCAAGGCAGAGTATCTTGGTGAGTTCCGCTCCACAGCCTACTGCGCTTCGGAGACCGGGTCCGATATGACAGCCTCCGGCCTTCACGCCAGGTCCGGCCATACGATCTCCGCAGACTGGAGCGTGCTTCCGAAGGGAACGAAGGTTTATATCGACGGAGTCATCTATACGGTGGAAGACAACGGCGTATGGGGGAATTCCGTGGATATCTTCTTTGATTCCTATCAGGAGTGCATCAATTACGGACTGAAGAAGGTCAGCGTCTACAAGGTTCTCGAGTAAGAAAACAGAAGAATGAGACTCTCGCCCCTGCGGGGCGAGCAGAGATACCGCTGCAGTCGGGAAAGAGGATTTCCCGGGGCAGCGGCATTTTTTTTTCGAAAGCTGTTGACAAAACAGCAAGGGGGTAATATAGTATGAAATGTAGATGTTAGCACTCCACATAAATGAGTGCTAACAGAGATAAGAACCTGAATGCTGAAGATACAGCAGGAGGTATCATGGAACTGGATGAGAGAAAAGTAAAAATTCTGAAAACGATTATCCAGACCTATCTTGAGACGGGGGAGCCTGTAGGTTCCAGAACGATATCCAGGGATTCGGACCTGAATCTGAGTTCCGCCACTATCCGCAACGAGATGTCGGACCTGGAGCAGATGGGATACATTATACAGCCCCACACCTCCTCCGGACGAATCCCCTCGGATAAGGGATATCGGTTTTATGTGGATGAGATCGTGAAGGAGAAGGATGAGGCGCTTCGGGAGAAGAATGCCACATCCTCCGCACTGGTTCTGGACAGAGTGGACCGCCTGGAGGATATGCTCCGGCAGATGGCGAAGATTCTTGCCATGAGCACGAATTACGCCACCATGATCAGCGGACCGAAGACAGACCGGACGAAGCTTAAGTTCGTTCAGCTGTCCAGGGTGGAGACCGGAAAGCTCCTGATCGTCACGGTTCTGGAGGGCAGCATCATCAAGAACTCCATCGTGAATACGGGCGTGGCCCTGACCGATGAGGAGATTCTGAACATGAATATCCTTCTGAACAACCATCTGACCGGTCTGACGATGGAGGAGATTAATCTGGATGTCATCAGCGAGATGAAGAAGGAAGCCGGCGAACAGAGAGAGGTCGTGGATATGGTCCTGAATGAGGTGGCGGACGCCATCCGGGCCAAGGAAGAGGATCTTCGGATTTACACCGAGGGCGCCACGAACATCTTCAAGTATCCGGAGCTTTCCGACAGCCGGCAGGCCAGCGAAATCCTGAGCACCCTTGAGAAGAAGGAGGAGCTCCGGGATTTCATCGTGGACACCGGGGAGCAGGATGCTGACGGAAACAAGCACGGCATTCAGGTGTACATCGGTTCCGAGACCCAGGTACAGTCCATGAAGGACTGCAGCGTCGTGACAGCCAACTATGATCTGGGAGACGGACTGCGGGGAACCATCGGCATCATAGGACCGAAACGGATGGACTATGAGAAGGTGGTGGGCACCCTGAAGGATCTGATGGATCAGGTCCAGACCACATTCCGCGACAGAAAAAAGAAGGAATCCTAAAGGTTTCCTTTGAAGTCGCGGGGAGCCGCGACGGGCTCCCTCGATCAAAGATCGAGGGCAGAAAAGAAGTAAAAGGAGTGCGTGACAGTGGAAAACGCAAAAGAGAGAGAGCAGAATACCGCGGAAGAAACTTCGGAGGTTCTGAACACGGAAGAGGCAGCAAAAGAGAATACGGAAGAGACCGCAGCTTCTGACACTGCCGAAAAAGAAGCGTCGCCGGAAGAGACAGCCGAAGAAAAGGCAGCGGAAGAGACGGCCGGAGAAAAGGCAGCGGAAGAGGCAACCGCAGAAGAAGCGGCGGAAGAAGAGGCGGAGAAGGAAACCGCAAAAGAGCTGTTCCACCACGAGAAGAAGGATCCGAAGGATGAAAAGATCGCCGAGCTGACGGACCGGATGCAGCGCACCATGGCGGAATTCGATAATTTCCGCAAGCGCACGGAGAAGGAAAAAGCAGCCATGTACGAGATCGGAGCAAAGGATATCATCGAGAAGATGCTTCCGGTCCTGGACAATTTTGAGCGCGGTCTTACTACCGTTCCCGAGGAGGAGAAGGAAAGCCCCTTCGTACAGGGAATGGATAAGATATATAAGCAGTTTGTAAAAACCCTTGAGGATATCGGCGTGAAGCCGATGGATGCGGCCGGCAAGCCGTTCGACCCGAACTTCCACAACGCGGTGATGCACGTGGAGGATGAATCGCTCGGCGAGAATATCGTGGCCGAGGAACTGCAGAAGGGCTACACCTACCGCGACAGCGTGGTGAGACCTGCGATGGTCAAGGTAGCCAACTGATCAGCTCGACCCGGAGGGGCGAGAGCCCCGCGGCTCCCTGCGGTTCAAAGGTACACCGTATGGCGTACCTGCATTTTAAGATGATGACTCCTGCCTCATGGCAGGCAGATAAGGAGGAAAAGATTATGAGCAAGATTATCGGTATCGATTTAGGTACAACCAATAGCTGTGTAGCAGTCATGGAGGGCGGCAAGCCCACCGTTATCGCGAATACGGAAGGTATCCGCACCACCCCGTCCGTTGTGGCATTCACCAAGAACGGCGAGAGACTGGTCGGCGAGCCGGCAAAGCGTCAGGCAGTGACCAACGCGGACCGCACCGTTTCTTCCATCAAGAGACACATGGGCAGCGACTACAAGGTAGCCATCGACGGCAAGAACTACACACCGCAGGAAATTTCCGCCATGATTCTTCAGAAGCTGAAGGCAGATGCCGAGAGCTATCTG
>JAGBNL010000013.1 GCA_017634415.1 Clostridium sp. | reverse complement strand
TTTGCCTGGGTTTTCGACTGTTTCTCATAGTGTCTGCTCATGGAGTCGAAGGAGCGGTCCAGGCTGCCGGACTCCTCGCCTGCCCGGATGGTCTCGATGAATGTGGGCGGAAGCAGCTTTTCGCCCCGCTCCGTGAAGCTTCCGGAGAGGGAACGTCCCGCTTCCACATCCTTTGCTACATTCCGGAGCATCCGCTTCAGGGGACGGTTCGTCATCTTCTCGCCGATGAGCTGTACCGTCCTCGCGATAGGCACACCCGACTTGAGTATGATGGCAAACTGACTGCACATCAGGGTAAATGCCTTGATGTCCAGATGGTTGCCGCCCAGCTCCCGGTTCAGCAGACTGGTGTCATCATCCTTATCCACGACGGGCGTCAGTTTCAGAACGATATCGCAGGTTTTCCGGATCTGCTCGGCAGCGTCGAATTCATTGAATCCTTCGACGACGCCGCTGACCTTCTCCCCGTCCCGGGATATCGCGGAATATCTGTAAGTCGCCATATTCTGAATTCCTTTTTAGGCACCGCCTCTTGCTGAAAGAATCCTGACGGATTCTTTTGAAGTCGCTCAAAGCCGCGACGGGCTCCCCCGACCAAAGGCCGGGGCAGAAAAGAGGCGAGGATTTCTCAGTTCCAGCGGATCGGAGCTATATGGTATGCTTCTTTACATACTCTTTATCCTTCGCGTAGTGAAGCGCCGTACTTTTCGCCACTTCGCCGCCCCGGACAAGGCGTACCAGGGCCTGATCCATGGTCTGTCCGCCCACGGCTGCGCTGGTGGCTATGGCATTCGCGATCTGGGGCGTATTGCCTGTGCGGATATGGTTCCGGATGGCATCCGTAACCACCATCATCTCGCAGGCCAGAGCCCGTCCTCCCGCCTTCTTCGGCACAAGCTGCTGGGTCAGGACCGCCTCCAGACACATGGACAGCTGAAGTCTTATCTGGGCCTGCAGTCCCTCCGGAAACACCTGCACCATGCGGTCGATGGAGTCCGAGGCACTGCCGGTATGGAGCGTTCCGAACACCAGGTGTCCTGTTTCCGCCGCTGTGAGCGCTGTCTCGATGGTTTCCCGGTCCCGCATCTCTCCGATAAGAATCACGTTCGGGTCCTCCCGGAGGCTGGCCCGGAGGCCTTCGCCGAAGCTTCTGGTATCTTTTCCTATCTCCCGTTGGTTGATGGCGCAGAGATCCGGCTTATAGACGTATTCCACCGGATCCTCCAGGGTGACGATGTGATCCTTTCTCGTATGATTGATACGGTCCAGGAGCGCCGCCAGGGTGGTGGATTTTCCCGATCCCGTCTCTCCCGTCACCAGAACAATCCCCTTATGGAGTCCCGGCAGCGTCATGGCTGCCGGCGGAAGACCCAGACTGTCCAGATCCGGAATTGTCTCCCTGAGAAGCCGGATGGCCGCGGAAGGCACGCCCTGCGCCCGGAAGATATGAATCCTGCATCTGTTTTCCGCATAGGATTCCGCCGTATCCAGCTCTCCCGCCTCTTCAAATACAGAGTATTCCTTTCCTGCCAGGGTCTTTGCGTATAATATGCAGTCCTCTGCGGACAGCGGGATATCGGACATATTTTCCAGATGCCCGCTCACCCGGTATTTCGGGGGAAGCCCGCAAATCAGATGAATGTCGGAAGCCCCGTCCTGTTTTGCCTGTGCCACAAGCTGCTCTATGGTGAACATGCTTCCTCCTCTCTTAATCCGCCGCGTTGATGACCCGGTTAACCTCATCCACGGTGGTGACGCCCTCCAGCACCATTCTCGCAGCGTTCTCCTGCAGGGTAACAAAGTCTGATCCCGGCGCGTGAAGCACCGCATCGACCTGTGCACGGTTTGCTCCCGCCGATATCAGGTCCCTGATTTCCCGGCTGATGATGAGAATCTCGAATACCGCTGCTCTTCCCTTGTATCCGGAATTGTAGCAGTCAGGGCATCCCGCGCCCTTATAGAGAATTCTCTTCTGCCCCGCGGGAAGTCCCAGATCCTCCAGTTCCTCCGGGGAGGCCTCATAGGCTGTTCTGCAGGTGGGGCAGATCCGCCGTACCAGACGCTGGGATACCACGCCCTTCAGGGCACTTCCCACCAGATAGGGCTCCACGCCGATATCCACCAGTCTCTCGATGGTGCCGGCCGCGTCGTTGGTATGGATGGTGGAGAGCACCACATGGCCCGTGATGGCTGCCCGCATGGCTATCTCCGCCGTCTCGCCGTCACGGATTTCTCCGACGGCGATGATATCCGGGTCCTGACGCAGGATGGCTCTCAGTCCGTTTGCGAAGGTCATTCCGGTTTTATCGTTGATCTGCACCTGGTTGACGCCGTTTACATTGTACTCCACCGGATCCTCCAGGGTGACCAGGTTTACCTCCGGCGTATTCAGCTCATTGATCATGGCGTACATCGTCGAGGATTTACCGGAACCTGTGGGACCCACGATGAGAAGCACGCCGTTTTTCATGCGGATAAGCCTGCGGTATTTCTCCAGATCCTCGCCGGCAAGGCCTATCGCCTCGGTGCTGACGATTCCTCCGGACTTATCCAGAAGACGGAGCACGATCTTTTCCCCGTAGACGGTGGGAAGCGTGGACACACGAAGGTCGATAACTCTGTCCTTCATGCTGACGTTAAACCTTCCGTCCTGGGGGATTCTTCTCTCGGCGATATCCATGCCGCTCATAATCTTGACGCGGGAGATCACCGAGGCCTGCAGCTCCTTCGGGATGGTCAGAATCTCATGAAGGACGCCGTCGATGCGCATCCGCACCTTCAGGTCTGTCTCGTGGGGTTCCATGTGGATATCACTGGCCCGGTCATTCACGGCACGCTCGATAACGGAATTCACAAGCCGGATGGTCGGAGCGCTGGCTGCGCCCTCCTCCCCGATGACATTGGCCGCAAAGGTGCTCTCCACCGCCGCGGTCTCTCCCTTGGCGGCCGCCTCTCTGCGCATCTCTTCGATGGCCTTCGCCGCACCCTCATTGCCATAGAGGATCTGGATAGATCGCTCCACCGCCGCCGCAGTTGCCACCATCGGGACCACCCGCTTCTGCACTGCCTTGCGGACTTCCTCGATGGCATAGAAGTTCAGCGGATCCTGCATGGCCAGGAACACTTCGTCCCGGACCACCCGGACAGGAACCACCTGATACTGCCTTGCGATATTCTTCGGGACAACCTGGGCCAGCTCCGTGGGGATATTTATCTTTGTCAGATCCACGAATTCGATGCCCAGCTGCATCTGCAGCGCCTCGATGAGGTCATTCTCCGTGATAAACCCATGTTCCTGCAGAACAGTTCCGAGACGCTTGCCGGTTCCCTTCTGGAGGGCGATCCCCTCTTCCAGCTGCTCCTGGGTGAGCATGCCCGCGGAGATGAGGAGCTCGCCAAGACGGAGGTACCGTCTTGTTCCCGCCGCCTTAGTCTTATTATCTTCTGTAGCCATAACGTTCCCTTACCCTTCCCGGCGGATACCGATAACGATATGATGGTCATCGCTGCTTCTTGTCCTGATGGTCTGCATGTGATAGGGAACGGTCACTCCCTCTCTGCTCCTCCTGTAGGATATCTCCGGGGCTTCGCTTCCGGAAGCCCATTTCGCCAGATTTTCCCTGGATACGGCGTTCCTGACCCGTTCCAGGTCCTCCGCTGCCACATCCCGCAGAATCTTTTCCTCCGCATCCCTGCTGAAATCTTCTCCGCCCGGCCGGATCTGCATCTTGCCCCCGGGACCCGTGTAGAATTCCAGATAAAAATCGGTCACGGTATCCACGTAGAACACGCTCTCAAAGTCACCGGACATAGCACTGGAGATGCTGACATAGTTTTTCCGTACCGACGGAATCTGCTCCACAGTCATATCCCTGCGCTCCAGCAGGAACCTCTCGAATTCATCCTCCGGAACCGGTTTTGAGAAGTAGTATCCCTGGATAAGGTCGCAGCCCAGCGTCTTCAGCACCAGGTACTGCTCCTCGGTCTCCACGCCCTCAGCCACCACAGGCACCTGCAGGTAATCTGCGATGTCGATGATCAGCTCGAGCATGCGCACGTCCTTCTTCTCCCCGAAGGCGCTGCGCACAAAGCTCATATCCAGCTTCAGCGCGTCGATGGGGAGGTGTCCCAGCATTCCCAGGGAGGAATAGCCGCTGCCGAAATCGTCCATCTCGATGCGGAATCCCATACTCATGCCCCGCAGCTCTCTCGCCGTCGAGAGAACCTGCTCCGAATCACCGGTGTAGGCGGACTCTGTCAGCTCCAGTATGATATCATCGGCGGTCAGCCGGTAGGTATCCAGAATCTCTTTGAAAATGTCCTTCAGGTTCTGCATCAGCATATCAACCCTGGAGACATTGACAGAGATGGGGATGGAGAACCCGAGCGTATCCTTCCATTTCCGGATGAGGGCCGCGGACTCGCGCCATACATAGGTATCCAGCTCCAGGATCAGGCCATTTCCCTCCAGCAGCGGGATAAACACGCCGGGGCTTATCATGCCCAGCTCCGGGTGCTTCCAGCGCACCAGCGCTTCCGCGCTGGAAAGAACCGGAGTGTCGGAGCGGATATCAAACTTCGGCTGGAAATATACCAGGAAATCCCTGTTCGCGATGGCTGCGTGGAAGTCCTCCAGCAGGCGCTCTTTGTAGACCGCCGCTCTGCCCATCTCGTCATCATAGATGCCGATGGCGTTGGCAAAGCTGCTGCGGACCGTATCAGAGGCAATCTTGGCCCGGTCAAACCTGCGCTCGATATCCATCTCCTTATCCACGCTGGAATAAACGCCCAGGCGGAGTCTTACCCTGTTTTCGCTTCCCTCCGTGCCCAGCAGATTCAGAGAAGCCTTTTCCAGCACCTCGGTATAATCCTCCCTGTGCGGACAGTAGAGCAGGAAGGTGTCGGCAGCCTTATGGCAGCCCACACCGCCGAGGTCCCGGGCCATCCGGCGGACTCTCTCACCGATGCTGCGCAGTACCATGTCACCGTAGTTCTTGCCGTAACGCTCATTGATCAGGTGGAACCTGTTCACGTCGAGAACCAGGGCATCCATCTGCATATCCCAGTAGTGCTGGTCAAACATTTTCACATACCGGTAGAAATAGTCGATATTGAACAGCTGTGTGAGGCTGTCGCGTTCCGTGGACCGGATGATGCCGCGGTTCTCGGAAAGCTCGATGCATCGGTTGACCCTCGCCTGGATGACCTCTCCGATGGGATAGGGCTTCGGGATAAAGTCCATGGCTCCCAGCTTCAGGCACTCCAGCTCCGCATCCTGATCCGCCGTCATGACGATGACGGGAATCAGACGGAGATCCTCATCGCCGTTCATGATTTTCAGGATCTCCCGGCCGTCCATGAGGGGCATCATCAGGTCGAGAAGCACCAGGGCGATGTCGTCCGTTCTGGTGCGCAGGATTTCCATGGCCTCCTCGCCGTCCGCGGCACAGAGAATATCAAACTGCCCCTGGAGAATATGGCTCAGCATCTCCCGGTTGATGATCTCATCCTCGGCGATCAGCACATGCCTTCGGATACGGATGACGGAATCATCGGCCAAAGCTGCCTCGGCCGCTTCTTTTTCGGCCTCTTTGGCGGCCTCCTTCGCGTCGGATTCATCGTCTCTCGTCACGGCACCCAGGCTCTTTAAAACCTTCTTTTCCTGGTACATCAGCTCATCGGCCCGCTGGAAGACATCGTGCACGTTATGGTCATTCTCCGGATCAAAGGTCGCCAGACCGCCGGATACCACCGCGTCGCCGGATGTGATATGTTCCACGGAGCGGTCGTGAAGAATGGTCATCAGGTCCCCCCTGATGACATAATCCCTGCCGTGCAGGATGGCCACGAATTCATCTCCGCCCACCCGGAATACCGGGGAATGCTGGAAAATATCGCAGATCATGGTGCAGGCCTTCCGGATATATTCATCGCCTGCCTTATGACCCAGAGTATCGTTGATCTTCTTTAATCCGTTGACATCACAGACCACCACGGCGAACTCTTTCGCCTCACGCGCATAGATCTCGTTGTTCAGCTCATTCTCCCGGACCATATAGGCATGCTTCGAGCGCACTCCTGTCATGGGATCCCGGTTCGCCAGGATCTCACTCTCCCGGGTGCGCCGGTTCAGATAGGAATGGTTGGTCAGCATGACGATCAGGCCGAATCCGAACATGCCCATGGTCATGAGGATGGTTCTGGTATTGGAGTGCTCCAGTTCATCCAGCACATCGATGATGTATGAGGCTTCCTCTGAACTGTTGTCGTTTTTGTCCGCAGTTTCATAATATTCGCGGACACGGTCCATGGTCCCCGTGTAGCTGGTCAGCATGGACTGGCGCATCCAGATGAGGGCGATGGTCAGCACCAGCGCCAGCAGGGCGATCCACACACTGATGGAAGCGCCGAACCGTTTTTTCGTGTCGCGCTGCAGAATAGACCGGAAAAACAGGAAGCCCAGCACACTCCAGATGATGAACAGGAAAAATGTCTCCGTCGCAAGACTTCCCTTTGTGAAGAAATTCGGCAGCAGGAAATAGACGCCGAGAGCCGTCATCAGCGCAAACCCGATACGGCCGCTCCACATCTCCTTCTTATCCTCCATCTTTTGGCCCATGGATGCGACGCAGGCCGAGACAAAGCCGTAGAGAAGAACCGCCCCGATGGTGGTAACATCCACGATCCAGCCGATGGCGGTGCGTCCGATGAAGGGAACGATCAAAGATAATCCTGTCACCAGCCAGACAGCCTTCGCGGGGATTCCCTCTTCATTGAGCTCCGCAAACTGCAGGGGAAGCACCCGATCCTTGGCCAGCGCAAAGAACAGGCGGCTTAAGGCGGTGATGTTGCCGATGAGACTGGTGATCACCAGTGCAAGCAGGGAAAGCATGAGAATCAGCACGCCCGCATCGCCCAGGTACGCATGGGCCGCGTAGAAGGCGGGAAGCGCCTCCAGGCCGTCCATGGTATCCAGGGCACGTATATACTCCAGCCAGCTGCCGAACTGCGCCGGATAGGCCGTGACGGAAAGAAGCGTCACAAGGATATAGAGGACAACCGTTGAAACGACCGCTGCCACCAGGACCCGGAAGATCTTCTCATGTCCGAAGGAGAATTCTTCCGTATGGTGGGAGATACTCTCAAAACCGATGAATGCCCAGGGGGAAATGACCGCGATCTTCGCGATCTGCCCCATGGCACTGTAATCCGGCACAAAAGCGGGGCTGAGGGAAATGCCGCCGGCGGCCGAAGCCCCGAAGGCAAGGATAATCCCTGCGGAAAACAGGATAGCCAGGCCCACATTGACCCACGCCATCCGGGGGGGTTTTTGCGCACAGGAAGCCGATCAGGACAATCGCCGCCATGGTGAGCATCGCTTCCCCGAAATAAACATCATATCCGAACAGGGTGTACATCCTGCCCACGCTGAAGAGACCGCCCAGGAAGATCCGGCCGAACAGCGGCAGGGATGTGGCGTTGGCCCACAGCATGGCAAAATAAGTGATCGCTGCAAACCAGGCGATGAGAAACCCCTGGTCATAGCCGAATACCTCGCGGGCATAGACGTAGGCACCGCCCGCCTCCGGGTAATTCTTCATCATGTATGCGTAATTATAACTGATAAAGAGCATGACCACCGCGCCGGCCAGAAGGCCCAGGCAGCTCCCGGCCGGTCCCGCCTGCGCCAGATAGGTGCTGCTGGTAACAACGAGAGACCCCCAGCCGACACTTGTTCCTATCGCAAAGGCCCACGCCTGCAGCTGAGAAATATGCTTATGCATTGAATTTCCGGTACTCATCTGCTCACCTCCGGCTATAAGATAATCTATTATATTTTACCATAATTATGCATTATTTACAATTTTTTCCGCTAAAAAGGCTGATTATTCTGCACTTTTTCATGATTATGCCGGCTTGTCTCCTGCCCTCTTTCCTGCATGTTCATATCATTTCCAGATAAACGCCGTACGGCTCATTTTCCCTTCTGTCCCGGGAAAATGAGCCGTACCTTCTTTATTTCTGCTCGCCCCGCAGGGGCGAGAGCCCCGCGGCTTTGAGCGGTTCAAAGGTACGCCTCCGGCGTACCTTCTTTATTTCTTTATTCGATTTCACCGGCTTCCCCGGTGTGTCATTCCGCCTGCTCAGGCATTTTCCAGTTTTCTGCGAATGGTCAGCACGTTGTATCCGCTCTTGCGCTCGTACTCCATGCTGTCCATGCTGTTCCTCACCATATGTATGCCCAGGCCGCCTTCCGATCTCTCCTCCGCGCTGAGGGTGATGTCCGGTGCCGGATAATCCAGCGGGTTATACGCTGCGCCCTTGTCGCTGAAGGTGATGCTTACTTCCATCGGCGTCCGGGATGCCGCGACCCGTATGGTCACATTGCCGGTGCCCGGCGTGTAGGCGTACTTCGCGATATTCATGAACAGCTCTTCCACCGCAATTCCCATCTGAATACGGAAATTCCGCGGGCAGCCGATCCGTACCAGATGTTCTTCCGCAAAGCCGAGAACCCTGCCCAGATTCTCCTTTTTCGCCTCGACGGTGATATCGCAGGCATGGTCAAATACCGGCACTCTTCCCTCAGTGTCTCCCGCCTGGCCTGCCGTTTTCCGCAGAGTGTCCGGGCCCTCATACCAGAGTCCCATCATGGTAATATCATCAAACTGGGGTGCATCGCCGACAAAGTTGTCGATCGCCGCTTTTACCCGCGGAAGAAGAACCTCCGGCGGGGATTCCGGATCCCGGTTCAGGGCCTCCAGCATGCGGTCGGTTCCGAACATGCGGTTTTCCGCATCCGTAGCCTCCGGCACGCCGTCGGTATAGACAAAGAGTCTGTCGCCGGGATGCAGCTCAAATTCGTGTTCTCTGAAGCGTATTCCTTCGACGGCCGCCACCGCCGGAGAATGACGGTACTGCACCAGTTCGTAGGTGCCGTCCTTCCTGCAGAGCACCGGATGCTCATGGCCCGCATTGGCCGCCAGGCCCTTGCCCGTGGTGAGATCCAGAATGGCGAGCCAGACCGTCACGAACAGCTCCGCTTCATTGCCGTCACAGAGCTGGTTGTTCACGTTAAAGAGGATTTCACTGGGACTGTCGCCCATAAGCGCCCGGTTCTTCAGGAGCGTCTTCGCGACGACCATGAACAGGGCCGCGGGAACGCCCTTTCCGGAAACATCCGCCATCACGAGAGCCAGCCGGTTCTCGTCGATCAGGAAGAAATCATAGAAGTCTCCGCCCACTTCCTTGGCCGGATTCATGGAAGCAAAGATCCGGAATTCGTGCCTGTCGGGGAAGGGCGGGAAGATATTCGGCAGCATGTCGGCCTGGATTTTGGTGGCGACATTCAGCTCCGCGCCGATGCGCTCCTTCTCCGCGGTTATCTGCACCAGATCCCGCACATAGGCGTTCATATCCTGCTCCATCCGGGACAGGCTGTCATAGAGCAGCCTCACCTCATCATTCGAGTCAATGGTCAGCTTGGAGAAGATGGAAGTCTCCGTTCCCTCCCTGCTCCGCTCCTCCGCCACCAGCTGCGCGGCAGAATCGGTGATCTGCCGGATGGGCTCCACCAGAGATTTTGTGGTCACCGCGATCAGAACCGCGGAACAGCCTGCTGCCAGGAGGGCCACCAGAATAATCATCTGCCGCACAAACCGGTGCAGGTCGGTCATCACATCGGTCATCTGGATGTCGACGCCCACATAGCCCGCAGGCTTCCCCGCCGAGGTTTTCATCGGGTAATAGACGCTCATGAGCCATCCGAATTCCTCATTGCTGACGAGAGGCCCCACGTTCTCTCCATTGGCCATCTTCTGGGCATTCTGCGCAAATGCCCCCTGATAGTAGGGCTCGTGGAATCCCAGCGGAATCGCCCCCTCGGAGGGGTCTGTGTCCATCACATACCAGACCTCGTCCACCTCCGGCTTTACCACATAGAGATACTCTACTCCGCCGTGTTCCCTGATTTTGCAGAGGGTTTCAAAGGATTTCTCATAGGCCTCATCCTTCTCGCCCGTTTCAAGCCATCCGTCAATCCTGTCCGGGTCCAGCTGCGATGCCGCCACAGCGGCGATATTCATCGCAAACTCCTCGTAGTGCTCATACATCTCCGAACGGTAATGGTAATAGCTCAGCGCGATCAGAATGGTACTGAGAAGCAGGGCGATGCCCATAACCATCACTGCCGTTTTCTTTCTCAGGGAAAATGTCATCTTTCTGACTTCATTCATGATGCCTTCCTCACAGTCGGATTACCAGTGTATTGAATCCGGAATATCTCCGGTAATAGAATTCTTTTGCGTTTTTCTGGACGATCTTTACGCCCATCAGGTCCAGGTGTTCGCCCTCCTCCAGCCGGATTCTGTCCGTGTTTTCCGCCATGGGATTGAAAGCGAGCGCATTGTCCCGAAGGAAAAATGTCACCTCTCCCTCGTCCGCCACAACGGTGATCTGGATATAGATTCCGCCGGCCAGATCAGGAAACCGCTCTGTAATCAGGAGACAGATCTCTTCCACCGTCAGTCCGATGTACATGGCCTGCTTTGCGCTGCCCCCGTGGGCGCGGCAGAACTTCTGCAGGATCTCCGCCGCCTCCGAGATATCCCGGCTGGTGCTGTCGATCACGACGCTCTTCGCCTTGCTCACATCGATACCGCCCAGCTGCAGGATTCCGCCCCGCCTCCATGCGGCAGGAATCCATATGACAAGCGTCAGGACTTCCGTCATGACGAAGATAAACCAGAAGGTGTCCATTCCTCCCCGGGAACACACCATCATAGCTGTCAGGTAGAGCAGAAAGCTGCGGCAGACAGTGATAAGAAATGCAATCCATTCCTGCCGGAGCGCCTGATAATAGCCGCTGAACACGATATTCAGCATGGCCGGCAGGACACTGAAGGAAAATATCCTGATGCCGGACGCCGTATACCGGAGTTCTTCTCCTGTCCGCATGCCGAACAGACCGCTGAAGGTTTCCGCGTAAACAAAGAGGAAATAAACGGCAATTCCCGATAGAAGCATGGTCCACCGGCCGGACAGATCCAGGGTATATCTGATGTTGTTCAGATTTCGCTCGCTGCGGTAGCTGGAAAGCATGGGTTCCACGGCGAATATGGTTCCCTCGGAGATGGCAGTGCAGAGCAGGGAAATGTTATAGACGACATCGAAGGCAGCCACCGCGATGGTGCCTCCCATGTGCATCAGCAGCCGGTTTACCGCGATCATCGTGATAAACTGGAAGAGATACTGCAGTGAGGTGGAAAAACCGGTGACCGCTGTCCCGTGAAGCACGCCCCATTCCATCCTCCCGCGCTTAAGGCGCAGTGCGCCCCGCCCGGACAGGACATGCCATCCCGTGATGGACAGCATGATGAGTGCGCCCACAACGGTGGAATAGACAGAGCCTGCCACGCCGAGCCCCATCTTTACGATGAAGATATAGCTGAACAGGGCGTCTGTCATGCCGGAGATCGACATGGCCAGAGACGCCGTCTTCGGGCCGTTGTCCGCATTGACAAAGAAGTAAAAGGGTCCCTGCAGGAACATGATCGGAACAAATATCAGCTGGGTGCGGATATAGGTTCTCGCGGTCACATTTGCCGGGTCCGCTCCCAGAATCATCATCAGCTGCGGCAGGAACAGAAGTCCCAGGCATACCGTGATGATGTACAGCATCAGAAGGAAACGCAGAATCGTCAGAAACAGACGGTTTCCCTCTTCCGCACGGCCTTCCGCCAGCCTTCCCGCATAATGAATGGACCCGCCGATGGAAAAGCCGTAACTCAGAATATTATAAAACAGATAAACAGGCTGTCCGAGGCTGATGGCGCTGAGTCCCTCCGCACCGATGCCATTGCCCACAAATACACTGTCCATCACGCCGGCGAGAGCCAGCCAGAAGCTGCTGAACATGGCGGGCCAGAAAAACCGATGGAAGGCTCCCCTGACAAAGTACCTGTCTCTGTCCATACCTTGATGTATCTTAATCATGTCCGCCCAGCCTGTCTTAATAATTCTTCGACTTGAATTCCCGCTCCATCTCCCGGCGGGCATCCTTTTTCGCGATGTCTTCCCTCTTGTCGTAGAGCTTCTTGCCCCGGGCGAGGCCGATCTCCACCTTCACGAGACTGCCCTTGAAATACACCTGCAGCGGCACGAGGGTGAAGCCCTTCTCCTTGATCTTCCCCAGCAGGCGGTTGATCTCCTTCTTATGCATCAGAAGCTTCCGGTCCCGCAGCGGATCCTTGTTGAAGATATTGCCCTTCTCATAAGGGCTGATGTGCATGCCGTAGATGAACACCTCCCCGTCCCGGATGCGGACAAACGCCTCCTTCACGCTGCAGTGCCCCATCCGGATGGACTTGACTTCCGTGCCGAACAGTTCAATTCCTGTTTCAAACTTCTCATCGATGAAATAATCGTGATAAGCCTTCTTGTTGTTGGCAATCAGCTTGATGCTTTCCTTCGCCATGGTGAATTCCTCCAAAACCGCGCGCCGAACCTGCCGGATCTCTCCGGGGTCTTTGGGGCGCGCGCCACCTGTTTTATTCCCGCTTTCCGGCTGCCGCCCGGCGTGCTGTGCACAGGCCGGCGGAAAGGCCGTCAGAATCCCTCCAGCCCGTCCCAGGCCCGCTCCGCGGGAATAAAGTCGACTGTCTTCATAAACCGGTCACAGCCCGTCACAACCACTCTGCAGGGCTGCCCGATGCGGTAGGTCCGCCCGGTCATCCGGCCGATAAGCTCAAAATGCTGCTCATCGAAGACATAATAATCATCATAGAGCTCGTTCACATGTACAAGCCCTTCCACCGTATTCGGCAGTTCCACATAGAAGCCCCAGCCGGTGACCGAGGAGATGATGCCGTCGAACTCTTCTCCGACATACTTCTCCATGTACTCCACCTTCTTGAGCTTCTCCACCTCCCGCTCCGCGTCATCCGCCCGCCGCTCCAGCGCCGAGGTCTTCACCGCCACCTCCGGGAGAATCCGCTCATAGTGGGATGTTCTCCTGTCGGAAATGCCGCCGTTCATCGTCTCTTTGATGATCCGGTGAATCTGCAGATCCGGGTACCGGCGTATCGGCGAGGTGAAATGTGTATAATACTCTGCGGCCAGCCCGAAGTGTCCCCGGTTCTCCGGAGAATACTTCGCCTGCTGCATGGACCGCAGCACGATGCGTTTGATCAGCGCCTCGGAGGGCTTCCCCTCCGCTTTTTCGAGAATTCCTCTCAGCTCCTTCGGATAGACCTTTCCCTGTCTGGTATGCAGCACAAAGCCGAAGCTTGCGAGAAATGCCGAAAGCTTCTTCATCTTCTCTTCCTCCGGGTCTTCGTGTATCCGATAAAGGAAGGGAGACTGCCGCCAGAAATACTCTTCCGCCACGGTCTCATTGGCCGCAAGCATGAAATCCTCGATGATGCGCTCTCCCTCTCCCCGGTATCTCGGGTAGATTCGGAGCGGATGACCATATACATCCAATTCTATTTTACTTTCCGGAAAATCAAAGTCAACCGATCCGCGCAGATTTCTCTGGGTTCGCAGTTTTGATGCCGCCTCCCGCATGAGGAAAAGCATGTCCCGGAAGGGAGCATATTCCCGGAGGACGGCCGCTTCATCCGCGGTCTGCATCCCGGGCTCCGCCGGAGCATTCGCTTCATCCGCGGTCTGCATTGCGGGCGCTGCCGGGGCGTTCGCATCATCCGTCTCCGACGCCGCCGGGGCGATGCCATTCTCCAGCACGAGATTCACCTTCCCGTAGGTCATCCGTTTATTGACCCGGATCACGCTCTCCACGATGCGGTGCTCCGTGATA
>JAGBNL010000131.1 GCA_017634415.1 Clostridium sp. | reverse complement strand
TTCTCCGGCCCTGAGCTGCTCTGTCAGGGCCCAGGCGCTCCGGTCCGCGATTCGCGTGATGCGCTCCAGAAGATACCGGTTTCTGGCGGAGCTCTCCAGCACCGCATTGCCGTATCCCCGGCCCGCTTCCTCGACGCATGCGCGCACCAGGGCATGCCGGTCCCCGTCCGTGAGGTTCTCCGCAGGGATTCCCTGTTCCATCGTGCGGGCGAAAAACCGTTCTATGGCGTCATGATAGATGTTGCCCAGGTCCGCCGCTCCGACCTCAAACTGCCGCCGCTCCGAAAGCTCCAGCCCGTAGCGCAGAAAATGGGCGTAGGCGCAGCCCGCGTAGCTTTCCAGTCTTGTCACGCTTCCCCGGATAACCTGGCCGTAGAGGGCTCTCGCCGCGGCCTTGCCGATCCCCTTATCCGTGTAGGTGAAGAAGGCCGCCTCCCGCAGCCGATCCGTCTGCCGCCGTTCCTCCTCTTCCTCCCGGAAGGATCGGTACAGCTCCGCCAGCCGGTCCCTGCGGGGAGAAGTCTCCTCCGCCAGCTCCCGCATGCCTGCGGAAAGCAGGCGCAGCCCCGCCTGTCTGGACCACACGGCCAGATTCATGACGTCGGGGCGCTTCACGGTTTTCTCCGGGAACAGGCGCATCACCTGTCCCACCAGAGAGGATACCGGCGTCACCTTCCCGTCCGCCGATGCCGCATGCCAGGAGAGATAAAGCCTCTCCTCCGGCTTGGTCATGGCAAGATACAGGTAAAAACGCTGCCGGAACCCGTCCTCCCGGAGGGTCGGGGCCAGCTCCACATTCATCTCCCTGAGCTTCCTGCGCTCCTGATCCGACAGGACTCCGCCGCCTCCCGAGGCCTTCGGCACGACACCGTCATTGAGCCCCGCAAAGAACAGCACCCGGATATGGTCAAGCCTGGTTCTGGTGAGATCTCCCACCACAACCCGGTCAAACACCGCAGGGATCAGCCCGATCTTGATCTCCGAGAATCCCGCATCCAGAATATCGGAATACTCCCCGCGGGAGACCCGCTCTTCTCCCAGAAGGGCCTCCGTGCGGGCCAGAAGATCGGTGATAAGTCCGTATACCTGGTCATATTCAGAGGCCAGAACCGCATCTCCCCTGTCCCGCAGCTTCTCCGCGCGGACATGGAGCTTCTCCTCCAGGCCGATCTCTTCCAGGAAGGCCTGAAGGGCCTCCGTCTTCTCCCGGACGCTGGTTCCCCGTTTTCCGAAAACCTCCTTCAGCGTGGCAAAGGGCCGAACCACCTGCTCCCGCATCTCATTGAGCTTCACCAGGTTCATCAGCTCCGCCTCCGGATAGGTCCGTTCCCAGACGGACGACCAGCGGCGGTATCCTCGGATCCCCAGAGCCAGCACATAGTTCTCCAGCCTGCAGAGCCAGGTCTCATCCTCCAGGAGAAAACCGCTCTTCAGATACCGGAACACGGATTCATAGGAGAAATCCTTCTCCAGCACCTCCAGGGCAGCCCGCACCAGCTCCGTGGCCGGATTCTCCAGGATACTCTTTTTGGAATCGATAAAGTAGGGAATCTGTCCCGCCTCAAACTGGTGGGCGAATTCCCCCCGGTACACCGACAGATCGCCGGTGATCACGGCGATATCGCGGTAACGCATCCCCCTGGACTTCACCAGCCGGTTGATCTCCGCCGCGATCACCGACACCTCTTCCGCCGGCGATGCGGTGCGGACCAGCCAGACCCCGTTTCCCGAAGCAGCGCCCTCTGCCGGGCTCTCACCGGCTGCCGGCGCCTCTTTGTTCCCGCAAAAAGCGGCAGTCCCGCTGCCCTTCCACACATTTCCCCGGCTGCGGAACAGCTCCTGCTCGATAAACTGCAGCTCCGGACTCTTCTTGAACCTGTGATAGGGCTTTTCCGCAAGAAGGATATCCTCCCCGCGCCCCGCCCCGGTCAGAGAACTCAGATCCACAAGCCGGCACACGGTCTCCCTGCTCAGGTGAAAGAGCTCCTGTTCCGCCCCCGGACTATAGGGATTCTCCGCCGGATCCATGGTGATGGTCACCGTCACCTGCTCCGTCATTCCCAGAAGGATCTCCAGCAGATGATACTGCACGGGGGTAAAGCCGGTGAAGCCATCCAGCGTGATGACGCTTCCCCGAACCATCTCCGATCGGGGCAGAACCCCGGCCAGGCGTTCCAGAAGCTCTTCTCTGGCCAGGAAGCCCTCCTGCTCCGTATAGGCCCGGAATGCCCGGAGAATCCGCTCCATATCCCCCAGCTTTGCCCGGAGCATGGGGCTCTTCGCCTCTCCGGTCATCAGGGACAGCTTCTCCTCCGTGATGCCGTACTGGAGGAACTCCGACAGCTGGCTCTTCAGCTCTTCGATGAACCCGGGCTTGTCCAGCTGGCGTCCGAACAGGGTCAGATTCAGATCCTTCGCCGTTCTCCGGATGACCATGGCCTTTCCCATGTCATCAAGCACAGAGAGCGCCGGAACCGCCAGTTCTTCAAAGATGCGGTATGCCAGACGCTCAAAGCTCACAATATCAATATTCATGACCCCGTGGTTCGGATGCATGTCCACCATATCCTTCTGGGTCTGCATGGTAAACTGTTCGGGGACGATGGCAAAATACTGTTTTTCGGGATGCGCTGCCGCATCCCGAATCAGATCCTCATAGAGGCGCCGGGTCTTGCCTGACCCGGAACCTCCGATAATAAACCGAAGAGACATAGATTACTCCTTCACCAGCGCGCCGTGCACCAGGAAACGCTCGGTATGCTGATTCCCCGAGCAGGTCGAAAGGGTGATAAGCTCCGGCCGTTTTCCGAAATCCACATCCGGCATGTTTTCCGGCTGGTATCTGGAACGGGACCGGATGCGGCTGATGTAATCGTCATACCCCTCGCTTCCGTAGAAATCATCGTAGGAATCGCTGGTATAGCTGGCCGTATAGTAGGCGAAAATCCTGTATTTCAGGGCCCGCTCCGGCGTGTAGATCCAGATATAGGGGTAAGTGTCGCACAGGGTCTCATCCCGCAGGAAATCCTTCAGATGCCCGAACATGGAGCCGTTCTTCATGTTATGGCCGAAGACGAAGGTATTCCAGTCGGAGAAATCCTTTGAGGCATTGCAGTCCAGGAAGATACATCCCGCGAAATTCTTCTGCTTCTCAAAGGTTACATGCAGGTAATCCTCGTTATCCTTGCTGGCGACGATGGGATAGCGGGTGTTCAGGGCCGGAATGTCAATCACGCCCACAAAGTCCTCATTCACCGCCAGAAGCTCGTCGGCGTTGATGTGAAGGGGCACGTAGCCGTAGGCATCCCCTGCATTTCCCCCTGTGCTGTCCGCGGCCGCTTCCGTCCCGGGAGCTTCCGTCATCATCTCCTCCAGGGAGGCATACTCATCCCCGGCTTTCTTGTACTCCAGAAAATCCTTCATAAACATTGTACCGGAGACGATAATAATCACCACCAGCACCACGGGGATCAGATAAAAGATGACTCTGCCGGCTTTCTGTTTCATAATTCTTCCTCATCCACGATATCATCGTATCCCGCATCGTTCAGAATCTGGTTGAAGGCGACGGAGGCGGCGTTGTACTCCTCATCATCCGCGATGTTGTCCAGCTGGGGCTCGCCGTTCTCGTCCTCATAATACCGGTACAGGAATACGGTGCTCTCCTCCTCATCCACCTCTTCCTCCGGAAGCAGGGCGATATACTGTCCCTCCCCGGCCTCATAGATGGCCAGCACCACGCACTCCAGCTCTCTGCCGTCGTCCAGGCTGACGGTGACGGTATCCATCTCCTCAGAATCAAACTCTTCCATATCTACAGCCATTTCCATATCTTTCTCTTTTGCCATGGTATAATCCTTTCCTGTCTTTCATGGGTGTTACAGTTTCCACTGTATCAGACCCTGACGGAAAATGCAATCGCCGGTAATCATTCAGAACCTTCCTCCCTAATACTCCACGCCCTCTCTTGCCCCGATTCCTCTTTCGTAGGGGTGCCTCAGGGCCCGCATCTCCGTGACATAATCCGCCGCCGAAAGGAGCTTCTCCGAGGGATTTCTTCCCGTCAGCACCACTTCAAGGCCCTCCGGGCATCCCATAAGGAATTCCAGGACACTGCTCTCGGGCAGGAATCCCCCGTTTACCGCGCCGCAGATCTCATCAAGAACCAGGAGAACCTCAGGCTCACTCCCTGCCTTTCCCGTGCTGTTCCCGTCTTCCGCTGCCATACAGGCGGGAGCGGAAACATTTCCCAGCTCTTTAAGCTTATCCAGCGCCATCCCGCAGGCCCTGGAGAAGGTTTCCCGGTAATAGAGCGCCGCTTCTTTCTTTGTGTTCTCATCCATCTGCCAGGTGAACCCGAAGGTCCGGTCACAGGGGATAAGTTCTATCCCCTCGATATTCCTGAGAACCGGCACCTCGCCGGAATCATCACTTTTCAGAAACCGGGCGAATACCACCTGCTTTCCCCGGCCTGCCATGCGGAGGGCAAGCCCCGCCGCGGCCGTGCTTTTGCCCTTCCCGTCGCCGCAGTATAGATGTATCATTCCCCACGCTCCTCCCGTCCCCGGCAGACCGAATCCCCTCTGCCCCTTCCTGCGGGACACGGGGCCTCTCACGCCTCTCTGCCGAGATATTCGTATACAAACCTGGACACTTCCGCCGGCTTCCGGTACCTCTCCCTGGCCGCGCAGACGTGGAGCCGGTTTCTGGCCCTCGTCATCGCCACATAGAACAGCCGCCGCTCTTCCTCGATGTCATCGGGCAGAAGCGCCTTGTGGTGGGGCGTCACCCCCTCCATGGCATCCAGGATGTAGACCACGTCGAATTCCAGCCCCTTGGCGCTGTGCATGGTCGCCAGCATGACCGCCGGTTCTCCGGACCGGTCTTTTGCCGTCCTGCGGCGCAGCTCCTCGGAATATGCCGCAATATGCGCCTCCCACTCCCCGAAGGTTTTGTGGGCGGAGGCGTACTCCTGCAGTTCATCGGCGATCTCCGTAAGCTCCTCCGGCTTCATGCGCCGTTCCTTCGCGAAGCTCTCCAGATATCCGTCATAGCCGATGATGCGCCGGATATACTTTACCGCCGCGATGGGGCTCATCCGGGAGAGTCCCCGGAGGTCATGCTCCAGATTGTCGATCTTCTCGATCATCCAGTCCTTGTCCCGGTAGAAGGCCCGCAGCTCATCAAAGGATACATCCCGGTCTCCCCGGAGGCTGTCCCTGGAAATATACCGGAGGGGCCGGTTCATGATCCGCAGGAAATCTTCCCGTCTTCTGCTCCCCTGCGCCATCCGGATGTAGGTCAGGATATCCCGGGCAATCCAGTGTTCATAGAGATTCGGAACCTGATCCCTGGTCCGGAAGGGGATATTGTATTCCATCATCCGCTGCATCAGGAGGCGCGGGTCCGAGTTGGTGCGGTAGAGCACCGCAATCTCCTCCGGCGCGGTCCCCGATGCGATATACTCCCGGATCTCTCTTGCGATGACGCCGGTCTCCTCCGCGGTGTCCGCGAATACCCGGGTGGAAACCTGCTTTCCCCGGCGTCCCGTGGAGAGAATTTCCTTGGGGAACCGCTTTTTGTTGTGTCCGATGAGGGCAAGAGACGCACGCACTATCTCCTCGGAGCACCGGTAGTTCCTGTCCAGCAGAATCCTTCCCGCATCCGGGTAATCCTTCCCGAATCCCAGCATGATATCCGGCTTCGCGCCCCGGAAGCGGTAGATGGACTGGTCGTCATCCCCCACGATGAACAGATTGTTCTCCGGCAGCGCCATCATGCGGATAATTTCATACTGCAGCCTGTTGATATCCTGGAACTCATCCACCAGAATATAGCGGTACCTGCGCTGCCAGGCCGCAAGGATGTCCTTCCGCTCCCGGAACAGTTCCAGAACCATCACCATCATGTCGTCAAAGTCGATAAGTCCCTGACGGCGCAGCTCTTCATCGTACTCCCTGCAGATGTCACGGAAGACCTCATCCGCGCAGGAGGCAGCATAATAATGCTCCAGGTTCATCTGCTCACTCTTCACGGTGCTGATTTCCGAAAGCAGAAGGCTTACCAGCTCTCCCACATCCTCCGCCTCCAGGTGATGCCTGTCGGCAAGCCCCCGCAGAAGCTCCCGCTGTTTTTCCTCCCGGATGATGGAATCCGCCGTGAAACGGTACGCCAGCTTCAGGATACGGAAAAAGACGGCGTGGAAGGTCCCGAAGGAAACACGGGAAGGTCCCCCGGAGAGCTTCTCATAGCGCTCCTTCATCTCCGCGGCGGCGGCCCTGGTGAAGGTGATCACCAGGATATCGCCTTCCTTTACCCCGCATTTCTCCGTGAGAAAGCGGACCCGGCGGGTAATCACCGTCGTCTTTCCGGAACCGGGCCCGGCCAGGACCATCATGGGCCCCTCCCGGTGCATTATCGCCTGCTTCTGTGCCTCACTGAACCCCATAAAAACTCCAATGGGCCGCCGCATCCGACGCGGGTGCAGCAGCCCAGAACAGATCCCAAGCGGGATCACACAGCTGAGGGGCCATTAGCCCTCAAGCATCTCTATACCCTTCTGAATTCGTCTGATCGACTCTTCCTTCCCCAGCACATCGAGGATCTCGGTGGCGCCGGCCGGCGTCATCTGCTTTCCGGAGAGGGCCGTGCGGATAGGCCACATGATATAGCCTGTCTTATAGCCCTTTTCCGCGCCGTAGGCCTTAAGCATCTCAAACAGCGCATCGTTGGAGAAGTCTTCCTGTGCCTCCAGCATCGGAAGCACATCCTTCAGCAGCGCCAGTGAGGACTCCTTCGTAGTCTTCATCTTCTTGTGCACATACATCTCTGTATCGTATTCCGGCAGCGCCTCGAAGAAGTCGATATGATCCGCGATATCCGGGAATACTTCGATTCTCGTCTTGACCATAGCGGCGATCTTGCGGAAATCCAGATCCTTATGAATCACGGCCTTCATGTAGGGAAGAGCCTGCTCATAGAACTTCTCATCGTCCATGGCCTTCATGTACTCGCTGTTCATCCAGCGCAGCTTCACCATGTCGAAGACCGCCGGCGCCTTGCTGATGTTGTGGTAGTCGAAGGCCTCCACCAGCTCCTGCAGGCTGAAGATCTCCCGGTTGTCCGACGGAGACCAGCCCAGAAGCGCCACGAAGTTCACCACAGCCTCCGGAATAAAGCCCTGCTCGATCAGGTCTTCATAGGAGGAATGGCCGCTTCTCTTGGACAGCTTCTTGTGCTCCTCATTGGTGATGGTCGGGCAGTGAATATAGGCCGGAACCTCCCATCCGAAGGCCTCATAGAGGCGGTTGTACTTCGGGGAGGAGGACAGATACTCGGTGCCGCGGACCACGTGGGTGATGCCCATCAGATGGTCATCCACAACGTTTGCAAAGTTATAGGTCGGAAAGCCGTCGGACTTGATGAGAACCATGTCGTCCAGCTCGGAATTCTCCACCGTAATATCTCCGTACAGCTCATCGTGGAAGGTGGTGCTTCCCTCCTGCGGGTTGTTCTGACGGATGACAAAGGGCATGCCGGCGGCAAGATTTGCCTCTATCTCCTCTTTGGAGAGGTGGAGACAGTGTTTGTCGTAGGTCATGATCTCCTCGCCGTTCACCACGCGCTTCAGAGAATTCAGACGCTCCTGGGTGCAGAAGCAGTAATAGGCCTCGCCCTTGTCCACCAGCTCTTTGGCATACTTCATGTAGATGCCTTCCTTCTGGCGCACGCTCTGGACGTAGGGGCCCACCGGGCCGCCGATGTCCGGACCTTCATCGTGAATGAGTCCCGTGCCCTTCAGGGTGTTGTAGATGATCTCCTCTGCGCCTTCCACATAGCGCTCCTGGTCCGTATCCTCGATGCGGAGCAGATAATCGCCGCCCTCATGCTTTGCAATCAGGTAGGCGTACAGCGCGGTACGAAGGTTTCCCACATGCATCCGGCCGGTGGGGCTCGGTGCATATCTTGTTCTGATTTTCGTCATTTCCCGGTCACTCTTTTCTTTAAATAGTATTCTTTTCAGGATAATCCTGTATCTGTTTCTGCTTTACGCCGCCAGTCCCAGAATCCAGGTGGCAAATGTAAAGTAGATGGTCAGGCTTGCGGCATCCACCAGGGTTGTCAGCATCGGTGAAGCGATGAGGGCAGGATCCAGATGGATGGCTTTTGCGAGAATCGGCAGAGAGCAGCCGATGGTCTTGGCAATAATTACCGTGAAGAAGACGCTCATCACCACGGTCAGGCAGATCAGCGTATTGCCCGGATACTGAATCATCAGGCGGATGAAATTCGCCAGGGCCAGAACCGCGCCGCAGATCATGCCTACGCGCAGCTCCTTCCACATCACCTTCGCCACGTCCGAAAGCTCGATGTCGCCGACGGCCATACCACGGATGATCATGGTGCTGGCCTGGCTTCCGGAGTTGCCCCCGGTATCCATCAGCATAGGAACGAAGGTTACCAGCAGCGGAATGGCCGCGAAGGCATTCTCATACCGGAGCAGGATGTTGCCGGTGATCATGCTGGAAAACATGAGGACAAGCAGCCAGGGGATACGGTTTCTCGCCAGAGTGAGGACACCGGTCTTCAGATAGGGCTTCTCACTGGGGATGATAGCCGCCATCTTTTCGATATCCTCCGTAACCTCCTCTTCCATGACGTCCATGACGTCATCGACGGTGATGATACCCACCAGACGCTCTTCATTGTCCACGACGGGCAGCGCCAGCAGGTTGTACTCGCTGAACAGGTTGGCCACCTTCTCCTGGTCTTCCGTCGTCGTGACTTTGATCACGTTATCATCCATGATATCGGTGATCTTCGTCTCGTAGGCGTTCATCAGCAGCTCTTTTACCGTGACGACCCCGAGAAGCTTCCGCTTTTCATCGGTAACATAACAGGTGTAAATGGTCTCTTTGTCCACACCGTGTCTGCGGATATACTCGAAGGCGTCCGCCACGGTCATGTTCTTCTTCAGGTTTACGAACTCCGCCGTCATGACGCTTCCGGCGCTGTCCTCCGGGTACTTGAGGAACTGATTTAAAAGCTTCCTCTGCTCCGGATTGGAGTTCTTCAGGACTCTCTTTACCACATTGGCCGGCAGCTCCTCCAGCATGTCAACCGCGTCATCGACATACAGGTCGTTGATGATGGCACCCAGCTCATAATCCGTGATGCTGGTCACGATCTGCTGCTGCTGTTCCGGCTCCAGCTCGGCGAATACATCCGTCGCCAGCTCCTTCGGGAGCATCCGGAACACAACCACTGTCTTTTCCGAGTCCAGTTCTTCCATGAATGAGGCGATATCCACCTCATTCATCTCGATGAGTCTGCTCTTCAGCTCGCGGAATTTCTTTTCTTCCACCAGACGGAGCAGCTCCTCCTCGATTCTCTCGTTTTCATCGTCCATGTCTATCTTTCCTTTCTGTGATGTCAGTTCCCTGAGGAACCGCCTTGTCCGTCAAAGCGCGGGTGGTAATCTCAGAAACAGAAAGACAGCTTATTCTTTAGAGACTGCGGCAGCGAACGCACGTCAAGGCATCCACTGCCTTCGGTTCAGGATAGCTGCCGTCTGAGTCCGTCTTACTACATCGGCCTTCCACTTGCGTTCACTTCCTTTCTTTCAGAGAATCATGCCTCTTTTGGCACTCATATAATTATACGTCCGCAGAGGCGATTTCGCAACCATTTTGATGGATGGCATCGGTCTGGAAAATACAGAAAGAGCTGCCGCATACGCGTTTTCATGCGGCAGCTCTTCTTTATTCAAAATGCATTAATATATCTTACTGCTTGTTTGTGCCGAGGTCGCTGGGACGCATGCTCAGGTTGATGCGGTCCATCTTGTCGATCTCGATGACCTTCACGGTGACTTCGTCGCCGACGCTGACCACGTCTTCCACCTTGCCGACGCGCTTGTCAGCCAGCTTGGAGATGTGGATAAGGCCCTTCTTGTTCGGAGCGATCTGCACCTGGGCACCGAAGCTCATGATGTTCACCACGGTTCCGGTGTAGACCTGGCCGGGCTCGATCTCAACCACGATGCTGTGGATGATGCTCTTCGCCTTGTCGATCATGGCCTGATCGGTACCGCATACGGATACGCGTCCGTCATCGTCGATGTCGATCTTGACGCCGGTCTCCTCGATGATCTTGTTGATGACCTTGCCCTGCTTGCCGACTACATCGCCGATCTTGGACGGGTCAATCTGCATCATGTCGATCTTCGGAGCGAACTTGGAAAGTTCTTTTCTCGGCTCAGAGATAACCGGAGCCATGATCTCGTCCATGATGTAGAGTCTTGCTTCTCTGGTTCTGCGGATTGCCTCCTCCACGATAGGTCTGGTCAGACCGTGGATCTTGATATCCATCTGGATGGAGGTGATACCCTTGTGGGTGCCGCCGACCTTGAAGTCCATATCGCCGAAGAAGTCCTCAAGACCCTGGATATCGGTCAGAACGATGTAGTCATCATCGGTCTCGCCGGTTACCAGACCGCAGGAAATACCTGCTACCATGGACTTGATCGGAACGCCTGCT
>JAGBNL010000130.1 GCA_017634415.1 Clostridium sp. | reverse complement strand
TGCCTGTTGTAAGAGGCGGCAGACGTTCCCTTTTCTTATGCGCAGGAAAGGACGCAGGATCACATGAATGACGAGAATGGAAACCTGGGAAAGGAGCTTTTCCAAAGCTTTCGGGAAGAGATTCTGGAGGTGGAGGAATGAGATCATTTGTAAGCGGATCATTAAGCGCGATCGAAGCCCTGATGCAGGAGACCCCGAACACGGATCACCGTGACGACGGATGTGCGGGCCGCTATCCGGAATGCAGGAGCTGCCGGTTCCACCTGCCTTATTCCCGCAGAAGCGACTGCGTTTTGACGAATGCCCCTATGAGGTCGAAGCGATTGTTGCTTCCGTGAAAGGCGGTGGTAAGAATGGCTGTTTTTCGGGTTGAGAAGGATGCGAATTACACGACGATGTGCAATTACCATCTGCGGGATAAGAATCTCAGTCTGAAGGCAAAGGGTCTGCTCTCCCTGTTCCTGTCATTGCCGGATGAATGGCACTACAGTGTCCGCGGCATTGCGGCGATCTGTAAGGAGGGCGTGGACGGCATCAACAGCACGCTGCAGGAGCTGGAGAAAAACGGCTATCTGACCAGGCGGCAGAAAAGGCAGAACGGCGGCCGGATGGGTGAAACCGAGTATGTGATCTTTGAGCAGCCGCGTACGGATCTTCCGTGTGAGGAAGCACCGTGTACGGAAAAGCCGTATACGGCAGGACCGGATACGGAGGAGCCGTGTACGGAAAATCCCGCAGGAATAAATAAAGATATAACAAGTACTGAAGAAACAAATACTGAGATGAACAAAGAAAGAGAGAGCAAGAGGCCCGTGCGGCATAAGTATGGCCAGTACAGAAATGTTCTTCTTTCTGAAGAAGAAATGGAGAAGCTTATGAAGGAATATCCGAACGATTATCAGAAGCGCATTGAGCGTCTGTCCGAGTATATGGCATCGACCGGCAGGATCTATAAGAACCACCTGGCCACGATCCGCAGCTGGGCAAAGCGCGATGAGGAGAAGGCCAGACCGGCAAAGCAGTACGATCATGGCAATTATCAGTTTGCCGCCGGAGAGAGCTTATGAAGGAATTCATGGATAAGCTCTTTGACCAGATGGAGGCGAGATCGGAGCCCAAAGAGGGGGAATATCTTGCGGAGGATGGTCTGCTGTATTGCGAGAAGTGCCATACCCCTGTCCAGTGCCGGCGCATGATCTTCGGAAAGCTGCGGACTCTTCCCTGTACCTGCAAATGCAGACAGGAGGAAATGCAGCGCCAGAAGGAGGAGACGGAGGCCAGGGAGCGCATGATGCGGATCCAGAGACTGAAGTCCACCGGGATTCAGGAGCGGCATCTTCTGGACTGGCGTTTTGATACGGCAGAGGATACGGAAACCATCCGCTGGGCAAAGAATTATGTGGAGAACTGGAAGCAGGTCAGGGCCGAAAACCTTGGCCTTTTATTATGGGGCGATGTCGGGACCGGAAAATCCTTTGCGGCTGCCTGCATTGCCAATGCACTTCTGGAGCAGTCAACGCCGGTCCTGATGACGAACTTTTCGAAGATCCTGAATCAGATGGGGACAATGTATTCGGAGGAGCGGTATCAGTATATCGCTTCCTTCAATCACTATCCGCTGCTGATCATCGATGATCTGGGCATCGAGCGCAGCACCGAATATGCCAAGGAGCAGGTGTATGCAGTTGTGGATGAACGGTACAAGGCCAATCTGCCTCTAATCGTTACCACCAATCTGACCATCAGCCAGCTGAGGAATCCGGAGAGTGTGGCGGATGCCCGTATCTACAGCAGGATCCTCGAAATGTGTACGCCGGTGCATGTGGGCGGTTCGGACAGACGGCAGAGCGTCGGACGGGATAAGCAGGATATGGTGAGACACGTGCTGTTTCCCGGGAGAGGAGGCCCGGAGCGATGAAAGAGATTGGGGGTGAGGAGGAATGCCGAGAAAGGGCGGAAATCCGTTCCTTAGCGGATACGAAGAAATCTTCTCCGGCGTCCGGGACGGCCCAGACGTTCAGCATGAACGGGTGCAGCAGATACCGCTCTCTGAACTGCATCCCTTTGAAGGTCATCCGTTCCGGGTGGTCGATGACGAGGAGATGCAAAGGACCGTAGAGAGCGTCAAGCAGTATGGTGTGCTGACCCCGGCAATTGCAAGACCGGATCCGGATGGAGGGTATGAAATCATTTCCGGACACCGGCGGATGCGGGCCTGTGAGCTTGCAGGAATCAAGACGCTGCCGGTGATCGTGCGGGATATGGACGACGATACCGCCATTATTTTCATGGTGGATGCCAATCTTCAAAGAGAGCATATCCTTCCCAGTGAGCGGGCATTTGCGTATCGGATGAAGATGGAAGCCATTAAACATCAGGGTGAACGGACAGACTTGTCGAAGGATGGAACTTGTGCCCAAGTTGGGCACAAGTCTGACGGTAAAAGATCAAGAGATATTGTGGCGGAAGAAGCAGGGGTCAGTAAGAATCAGGTTTCCCGCTATATCCGCCTTACCGAGCTGATCCCGGAAATCCGCGACATGGTGGATGAGAAGAAGATCGCCTTCAATCCGGCGGTGGAGCTTTCCTACCTGAAGCCGGAGGAGCAGAAGGAATTTCTGGAGGCGATGGATTACGCACAGACTTCACCGTCACTCTCGCAGGCGCAGCGGATCAAACGGATGAGCCAGGAAGGGCAGTGTACGCTGGAGCAGATGTGCGATGTGATGAATGAGCTTAAGAAGGATGATATGACTACAGTTACCATATCCCACGACGTGCTCCGGAAATATTTTCCGAAGTCATATACACCGCAGCAGATGCAGGACGTTATCGTAAAGCTCCTGGATCAGTGGCAGAAGAAACGAAACAGAGATCAGTCAAGATAGGAGGCAGACCTATGTGCTACAGAAACGGTTATGGCTGCTGCAGCTGCAGCCAGGAAGACAGCAAAAACAAGAAATGCGAGAAGGAGAACTATAAGGGTATGACACATCAGGATTTTCAGGAAGCGGTGAAGGTGCTGGGGGCGATTTGCGACATGCTGGAGGATGAAGAGGACATCTGTGAGGAAGAACCGATTCTCATGATTGCAGTCACTCCTGGTAAGTCGCTGATCCTGATCACAGAGGACGAGGCGGAGGAGTTCCTTCCCTGCTTCGGCGAGGATGATGTTATCGAAGAGGCTCCGGATGTGGAGCTGGTCATGAGCTACGACAGAAGACTTCTCTTCACCGTAGGAGATCAGAAATATCTGGACGGTCCGGCGCTCATCTATGACCTTGACGATGAAGGAGATGTCATGCCGGTGACGGCAGAGGATATCTTCCGGGTACAGCAGATGCTCAAAAGACGCACCATGATGGTGACGGAAGAGGGGGAAAAGATGTCGGTGATTTCCCTGAACTGAAGAATGCCGGTAAATATGCGGGGAAAGGAGGAAGCTGCCTATGCAGGAAGAGGTTGAGAACAGGACAGTCAATCTGGCCATAACGACGACCAAGCTATCCTTCCGGTCACTCTACGCCGCCTATATGAAATACAGGCATTATCGGTCTGAAAGAAAAACCGTGAAGGAGCAGAAAAAGGCACAGAAAGCAAAGGAAAGGTCAGAGATTCACGGCAAACAGAGCGTGAAGGATCTGGTCGGTCAGAACCAGGGCGTTTCCAACATGGAAATCGCCAAGACTGACCTGAAGGGCTTTGAGCGGGTGACCCGGAAGTACGGTGTGGACTATGCGATCCGGAAGGACCCTTCACAGGATCCGCCAAGGTATATCGTCTTCTTCAAGGCGAGGGATGCGGATGCGCTGACAGCCGCCTTTAAGGAGTATTCTGCTGAGGTCATGCGGAAGGAGAAGCGGCCGAGTGTCCTGAAGCAGCTGAAGAAATTCAAGGCACTGGTGGCGTCTATTCCGGATAAGGTACGGAACAAGGATAAGGAGCATGCGCTATGAGGATCGATACAAAGAACCTGAAGCGGCTGCTCCTTTTGAATTTCCCCTATGTTTTTGTGGGGCTGTTTGCCACGAACCTGGGAGAGGGCTGGAGACTGGCCGAAGGAGCAAACTCGTCGGAAAAGCTTTTGTCATT
>JAGBNL010000129.1 GCA_017634415.1 Clostridium sp. | reverse complement strand
GCGAGACCTTCGAGGAGTGCGTCGCCCGGGAGGTGATGGAAGAAGTAGGCCTGAAGGTCAAAAACATCCGCTACTACAAATCCCAGCCCTGGGGCCTGGCGGACGACATTCTGGCCGGCTACTACTGCGATGTGGACGGGGATGACACCATTCACATCGATGAGAATGAACTCCGCAAGGCCGAGTGGGTGAAAAAGGAAGACATCACCGGGCAGCCGAACCCGGGAAGCCTCACCCACGAGATGATGGTGTACTTCAAGGAGCATAACGTATAACTACAGGAGATAGTAATGGATATTCAATATTTACTCTGGCTGCAGGATCTGCGCATCGCCGCAAATGACGCGCTGACCCCGTTCATGGAATGGGTGTCCATGTTTGCGGTGGATTATCTGATCCTGTTTGCGGTATTCTACTACTGGTACTGTGACAAGAAAAAAGGCCTGTACACGCTGGTGGCCTATTACTTCTGCATGGTGGCGACACCCGTCATCAAGCTGACAGCCTGTGTGTACCGCCCCTGGATAAGGGATCCCCGGGTTGTGCCTGCCGGCGATGCCATCAGGACGGCCACCGGGTATTCATTTCCCAGCGGCCATACGAGCACCGCGGCGCCCATTGCCGGCGGAATGGCGGTGAACACATGGGAGAAGAAGAGCACCCGATGGATTTCGGTACTGTTCGCTCTATTTATCCTCCTGACCATGTTTTCCAGAAACTATCTCGGCGTGCACACCCCGCAGGATGTGCTGGTGGGAGCGCTCGAGTCCCTTCTGTGTCTCGTGCTTACGGCGAAGCTTTTCCGGTACCTGGATGCCCATCCGGAGAAGGAGGATATGCTCCTTCTCGGGGGATTTATCTTCTGCTGCCTGGCGATCCTGTATATCACGGTAAAGCCTTACCCGATGCATTACGATGCGGCGGGAAAGCTCCTGGTGGATCCTCAGAAGATGATGAATGACGGATACGGGGATATCGGAAAGATGATGGGATTTATCATCGCCCGTTACGTGGAAAAAACATGGATTCGGTTTGATTCCATGAAGAAGGGGACAAAGAGCATTTTCCTCTGCCTCATCTGTCTTGTCCCGATGGTTCTGCTGAAGAGCTGGCTCAGGCCGGTGCTGACGGCGGCATTCGGTTCCCACTGGGGGAGGCTGTTCTTCTCCGTCATTTATACGTTTTACTATATTGCGCTGGTGCCGCTTTTCTTCAAAAGCAAAATATGTCAATGACAAAAAGGGAGTTCGCGTGAGCGGACTCCTGTTTTTATGCATAATTATATCAGGACAAGACGGTTGTCCGGAAAGCGAGGAGACCATATATGATATGCCCACGATGCGGGACACAGGTCCCCGATGACAGTGCCTTCTGCGAAAACTGCGGAACCAGACTGGGAGGAGGCCCTGCGTCCATGCCGAATCAGGCGCAGAATGCGAATCAGATGCCTTATCAGGCGCAGAATCCGAATCAGATGCCCTACCAGGCACAGAATCCGAATCAGATGCCCTATCCGAACTATCCGCAGAATAATCCTTATGTGACGGCCGGAGCAAAGAAGGCAGGCGGTACGGGTGCGATGAAGTATATTATCCTGGGTCTGGCGGTGGGCTTTGTTGTGCTTGCGGGCGCGGGAGCCATGTTCTTCTTAAAGGGGAGAGGGGAAGGCGGAAATTCCGGGAAGTCCGGGAAAGCACAGGAGACCGCTGCACAGATCGAAGAGGCGGAAAACAAAGACAGGAAGACAGCAACGAAGAAGGAAGAAACAAAGCCGGCTGAGACAACGGCCCCTGTGTCTGAAGATGGAAATTCCGGAGAAAAAGCCGGCGCGGGCCCGGGCGCGCTGGAGTTTCTGAAAGGGAAGCTTCCCGGCGGCGGGAAGGAGACGGAGACTCCGCCGGAGACGCCGGCCGTGACGGAACCCATGCCGGCAGTGCCCGCCGGAAGGATGGAGGACGTCAGACCGGAGGACTTCAACTGGTTTTTTGATGAAGAGTTTCCGCTGGACGGAATGCCTCTGACAGAGCTCCAGGACATCGGCGGAGAATGGAAAGGCCTCGTACGGACCACCACCGAGGTGAATGGTGTCTGGCAGACCCGCCTTATGTTCGCGAACGCGGAAATTCAGTATATGGGATATAAGGTGACGCTTCTGCAGCACGTGAAGGAACGTTATCAGTATCCCGAGAAGGATCCGGGACAGATAGAGGAGGTGGAAACCGCTGACGGCGTCACCCTGAACTGGGCGGGGGACTGGGATGAACAGTCCGGCACCATATATGTCTCCAGTGAACAGACCAGCCTCCGGTGCCGCATCATGGATTTCGTGGAATCGGGCGGTCTCCAGTACGGACTGGGCTTAATCTATGACAACGAAACGGAGATCGGGCAGATCGCGTTTGTCAGGGATGCGCCGCGGTAAACCGCGGGGGAGGAAAGCAATGGGAGATTTCTGTGTGAACTGCGGCAGTCCGTTAACGCCGGGGGTGCGCTTCTGCAAATACTGCGGGCAGGCGGTGGAAGCATCCGCCCCGAACCGGCAGCAGGAACAGCAGCGTGAACTGCCCCGGGATCCGGGACAGTACCAGGCCCCGCCGCAGAGGATGATGTACGGCGGCGGAGCTGTCCGGGAGGGAATTCCGGCGCCCGGCTTTTCCGACCGGGTAAATGACCCGGAGATACTTGCGGCCATGAAGAAGCAGCGGGGTGCGGCGAAGATATCTGCCATCTTCATCGTGCCGGTTCCTTTTATCGGATTTGTGCTGTACAGCATGATTACCGGGAATATGGAAACGGGACAGGCTGTGAAGGCGGGACTCTTCGTATCCGCTGTCTTTCTGGCCTTTGCCCTGTGGAGCTTTATTCACGAGCGGCCGGAGAATACCTATGAGGGCGTGGTTCTGAGCCAGGACACGGAGCTCAGCAGGAACACAAAGCGGGACAGCAGCGGAAACCGTACCGGTTACCGGGAATACAACTACATCACCCGGATTCAGACCACGGACGGGAAGCAGAAGAAGATTGTGGAAACAGATCATGGCCGGCGGCTGGCCTTTGAGTATCTGCAGCCGGGGGACCGGATAAAATACCATCCGCAGTTCGCATTTCCCTATGAACTGTATGACAAGTCCCGGGCGGACGGCATCTACTGCGTGGGCTGTCAGAAGAAGAATCCGGTCACCGCAGACCGGTGCAGCCGGTGCAATCTGCCGCTGCTGAAGTAGAAAAGGAGGGATTCTGTGGTCGATCAAATCAACGGACAGAAGGTAACGGAAAATATATATCTGTGTCCCGACGGGAAGTACCGCTGGTATTATGAGTTCCCGATGATGAAGAACCCGGGGATTCTGTTTACGGTCTGGAAGGTGCTGGGAATATCCGTGGGCATCGTCTGGCTGTTTATGCTGGTGATTTCCATGGGGGACATCCTGCGGTACGGGGCATCGTCCTTCCTGAGATTAACTGGTGCGTTTCTTCTGATTCTGCTTGTTCTGATGATTATCGGCGGTCTTGCTTATCTGTTCGTGGCTGCGCTTTACGGCTTTACGTATATTGTTCTCTTTGAGATGGATGATCATTCCGTGACCCACATCCAGATGCCGAAGCAGTTCGGGAAGGCCCAGGCCTTGGGGTGGCTTGCCGCACTGGCGGGTCTGGCAGGGGGAAATGTCACTGCCATGGGAGCAGGCGCGCTTGCCGCCTCCCGGAACAGCTCCACCTCGGTCTTTGCGGATGTGAAGGAAGTAAAGGGAGAGCGGAGCCGGCATATCATCCGGGTCAACCAGATGCTGAACCGGAACCAGGTATACGCAGGAGATGCGGACTACGATTTTGTGTGGAATTTTATCACGTCGAAATGTACCGCAGCGAAGATACACTGAAGAACGAAAGCAGGAATGCATTCGAAAAGAACAGAACAGGGAAATCAGGGCTCCTGACCGCCGAAATACGGCGGCCGGGAGTTTCTTTTTTTGATGCTGTTTTCACAGCCTCATGACAAATTGACCCGGCGCCCTGATTGGACTAAAATAGAGGTATCTGAGAGACTGCCTGTATACAGAAAAGACGAAGAAAAGAAAATGAGAATCAGGCAGCGGACTATGCCATGCCCTGGAGTGCATGGCGGGAAATGGAGATAACCCATGCGGATTATTGATGCGATCGGCTCTCTTCAGCCGGGAAAGAAAGAGGAGCGGAGGGCGATGCCGATGTGCACCCCCTGGGGAGAGGAGGTCAAGTGCCGGGAGAAGGAGCGGGACTTTATCCCCCTTCCGGAGTACCCGAGACCCCAGATGGTGCGGAAATACTGGATGAATCTGAACGGTTTCTGGGATTATGCCTTCGTGGCCGCCAAAACAGAGTATCCCGGGGCCCAGGGACAGATCCTGGTCCCCTATTCCCCGGAGACGAAGCTCTCCGGCGTAAACCGGGTGCTTCAGCCCGGGGAGGCCCTGTGGTATGAGAAGGAGCTGGGATCCCTTGCGGTTCCCAGGGGATGGCGGGCGATTCTGCACTTCGGCGCCGTGGATGAACGGTGCGTGGTCTGGTGGAACGGGAAGAAGGTCGGAAAGCACCGGAACGGATATCTGTCCTTTTCCTTCGATGTGACGGCCTGTATAAAGCCGAACCGGAATACCCTGCGGGTCTATGTCCGGGATGACACGGACGAGGGCACAGCCTGCCGGGGCAAGCAGACTCTGCATCCCGGCGGAATGTACTACCAGCCCCAGAGCGGCATCTGGCAGACCGTGTGGCTGGAATATGTGCCGGAAACCTATATCACGGACCTGAAGATGGTGCCCCGGCCGGAGACCTCGGAGCTGTATCTGGAGCTCACGCTGAACCGGCCCCTTTCCGGAAACCGGAAGGTGGATTTCAGCCTGGAGGGATGGCATTACATCAACCTTCGGGAGGACTTCGGGCAGGAGGGAGTGAAACTCTGCAGGACACTGCCCCTGCGGAAGCTCCGCCTCTGGACGCCGGCCGCCCCCGAACTCTATGAAATGACCGTTACGGCGGGGGAGGACAGGATAGAAACCTACTTCGCCATGCGGTCCTTCGGAACCGGTACCGATGAGAACGGGCATCCCTGTCTGACGCTGAACGGGAAGCCGTATTTCTTCCGGGGCGTCCTGGACCAGGGCTACTGGCCGGAGAGCCTTATGACGCCGCCCTCGGATGAGGCGCTGATCTATGATATCCGGGAGATGAAGCGCCTCGGCTTCAACATGATCCGGAAGCATGAGAAGGTGGAATGCGCCCGCTGGTATCATCACTGTGACCGCCTGGGCATGGTGGTATGGCAGGATATGGTGCACGGCGGCGGGCCCGTACGGGAGCTTTATACCAAATACCTTCCGAATATCGCGCCGAAGACCGGAGAGATGGTGCGGGATGACCGGTACAGCCTGTTCCGCAGAGAAGATGCGGGGGCCAGAAAGCGCTTTGAGGAAGATCTCATCCGGATGATCCGGCAGCTGGGAAATGTTCCCGCCATCGGCCTCTGGACCATCTTCAACGAGGGCTGGGGGCAGTTCGATTCCCTGCGGCTTGCGGAGATGGTAAAAAAGGAAGATCCCGCCAGGTGCATCGACCATGCCAGCGGCTGGTTTGACCAGGGAGGCGGGGATATCCGGAGCGTGCACAACTACTTCCGGAAGCTGCAGGTGGAGAAGGATGAAAGGCCCTTTGTCATATCGGAATACGGCGGGCTCTCGCTCCGGGTTCCGGGACACACCATGTTCCGGGCAAACTACGGATACCACAGCTGCACGGAGGAGGAGTTCAGGCAGCTGTACCGCAGGAGGGCGCGGGAGATACGCGCGCTGCAGAAGGAAGGGCTGGCCGCGGCCGTATACACCCAGCTTTCCGACGTGGAGGAGGAAACCAACGGGCTGCTGACCTTTGACCGGAAGGTGTGCAAGCTGTGAAGAGCCGCGGACGAACGTGGTTCTTCCTCACCGGAATCCGGATAAGAACTTGTGAGAGGATATCCGCGGTGGTATACTGAATATCAATTGAACAGCAAGAGCAGTAAAGGGGGAAAATCCATGAAGAACAGAACACTTGCGATTCTGCTGGCAGCCGTTCTTGCAGCCGGCACGGCGCTTCCGGCGCTGGCAGGCCCGGCATCGGAACTGAATTCCGGAAACGGACAGACCGCCGCGCAGCAGAGCAGCCAGACAGCCGCATCAAACCAGAACAGTGCGGCAAAGAAACAGGAGCACAGAAAGACCGCGGAGGAGCTGGAGCAGGTTTATGCGACCGTACCGGCAGGCCCGGCGAAGGCGGAGTGGGGCACATTCTTCCTTGCGGCCAATCAGCCGCCGAGAAATGATGAGGATGAGAGCTTCCTTCGGAGCTATCACGCCTACGCCATGGTGCCGACCACGGAGAAGTATGTATACCTGACCTTTGACGAGGGCTATGAGAACGGCCTTACGCCGGCGATCCTGGATGTACTGAAGAAGCATAATGTCAAGGCCTGCTTCTTCTGCACCGGCAGCTTCATCCGCGATAACCCGGAGCTGATTAAGCGGTTCCAGGAGGAAGGCCATATCATCGGCAACCACACCCTCACCCATCCCAGCATGATGAAGGTGGCTACCTGGCAGGAATTCTCCAGACAGCTTCTGACCGTGGAGGAGAATGTCAAAGCCATCACCGGCGTGGATATGCCCAGATATTACCGTCCGCCCTCAGGCGGATACAGCGAGGCGCATCTCCGCATGGCGGATGCCATGGGCTTTAAGACCATCTTCTGGAGCGTGGCATATAAGGACTGGGATACCGATGCCCAGCCGTCTCAGGAGTATGCCATGAATTACCTTACCACAAGAATTCATCCCGGCGCCATTATCCTGCTGCATGCGGTTTCCAGCACCAACGCCGCCATCATGGACCGGCTGCTGACCACCTGGGAGCAGATGGGATACACCTTCCGCACTCTGGATGAGCTTCCGGAGGGACTATCGGAGTAATCGTCGCGCCGATATTAGAGATACCTAACAAAGATTAGATATATCTAACAATTTCTGTTTGAAACTAATTTCCCTGCGTGTTATAGTGGTCCTGTTCTGATAAAAGATTTCAGTGGAGGACTTTGTATGACACTCAGGGAATTGGGGATTGGTAAAAGTGCTGTAATCACGCAGGTCGGCGGAGAGGGTGCCCTGCGGCAGCATTTCCTGGATATGGGCGTGATCCCCGGCGCGGAAGTGACCGTGGTGAAATACGCGCCGCTGGGCGACCCGATGGAGGTGCAGATTCACGGCTATGAGCTGACGCTTCGCCTGTCGGAGGCGGAGCAGATCGGGATCAATCCTATCGAAGAGCGGACCAACAAGCACACCAGAGTCCAGCACATTGTGCCCAGCGAGCATCCCGGCTTCGGCGAGGACGGAAGATACCATGAGAAGAAGACGGAGAATCCCCTGCCCGAGGGCACGGTTCTCACCTTCGGACTGGTGGGAAACCAGAACTGCGGAAAAACCACGCTGTTCAACCAGCTGACCGGCGCAAACCAGCATGTGGGCAATTTCCCCGGCGTCACGGTGGACAGGAAGGACGGGGTCATCAGGGGATATCCGAATACCCTGGTGACGGATCTTCCCGGCATCTATTCCATGTCCCCCTACAGCAGCGAGGAGATTGTTTCCCGGGATTTCGTGATCAACGAGAAACCGAAGGCCATCATTGATATCGTGGATGCGACCAACATTGAGCGCAATCTCTATCTGACCGTGCAGCTGCTGGAGATGGAAGTGCCGGTGGTGGTGGCGCTCAACATGATGGATGAGCTGACGGGCAACGGGGGTATGATTGATATCAACGGCATGGAGAACATGCTGGGGACCCCGGTGGTTCCCATCTCCGCCATCCGGAATGAGGGCGTGGCAGAGCTGGTGCATCACGCCATTCATATCGCGAAATACCAGGAAAAGCCCGCAAAACAGGATTTCTGCAGCAGGGATGACCATGGCGGCGCCATTCACCGGGCCATTCACGCGGTGGAAGCCATCATCGAGGACCACGCCGAACGCGCCGGACTTCCCGTACGGTTTTCCGCCACAAAGCTTATCGAAGGGGATCCGCTTATCCTGGAGAAGCTTGCCCTGGATAAAAACGAGCTGGAGATGCTGGACCATATCATTGTCCAGATGGAGCGGGAGGGCGGCATGGACCGAAGCGCCTCCATCGCCGACATGCGTTTTGACTTTATAGAGCGGGTCTGCGAGAAGACGGTGGAGAAGCCGCGGGAGAGCAGGGAACGGATACGTTCCGAGAAGATCGACCGGATACTGACCGGCAGATGGACCGCTATCCCCTGCTTTGTAGCCATCATGCTCACAGTCTGTCTCCTGACATTCAACGTGATTGGTGCCTTTTTCCAGGGAATCCTGGAAGATCTGGTGGGACTTCTCACGGAACAGGTGGACGGGTGGCTCACTGCAGCACATGTGAATGATGTCATTCACGGCCTGGTGATCGAAGGCATCTTCGAGGGCGTGGGAAGCGTACTGAGCTTCCTGCCCATCGTTATCACCATGTTTTTCTTCCTGTCCATGATGGAAGACAGCGGATATATCGCCCGTGTAGCCTTCTTCATGGACAAATCCCTCCGGAGAATCGGACTTTCCGGACGGAGCATCGTGCCGATGCTGGTGGGCTTCGGATGTACCGTGCCTGCGGTGATGGCGACGAGAACACTGCCCAGCCGCAGAGACCGCAGAATGACCATTCTGCTCACCCCGTTTATGAGCTGCTCGGCGAAGCTTCCCATCTACGGATTTTTCGTCAGCGCTTTCTTCCCGGGGAAGGGCGGCATCATCATGATCGGCCTGTACGCCCTGGGAATATTCGCGGCGATACTGGCGGCACTCATCTATAAAGAGACCCTCTTCAAAGGGGAGGCCGTCCCCTTCGTGATGGAGCTTCCCAACTACCGCCTGCCGGGACCGAAGAATGTGCTGCGGCTGATGTGGGATAAAGCGAAGGATTTCCTGACGAGAGCCTTCAGCGTAATTCTCATCGCGACCATCGTGGTGTGGTTCCTGCAGAGATTCGACTTCCAGATGAACATGGTGGAGAGCTCCGAGGACAGCATCATGGCGGTGCTGGCCAGCGGTCTGGTACCCATCTTCAGACCTCTGGGTCTGGGGGACTGGCGTATCGTCACCTCCTTTATCAGTGGGTTCATGGCGAAGGAGAGTGTGGTAGCCACCATGGAAATGCTGTTCGGCGGCAATATCGGACAGGTTCTGACCCATGCTTCCGCAGTGACGATTCTGGTATTCTCCCTGCTGTATACGCCCTGCGTTGCCGCTGTGGCGTCCGTCAAGAGGGAAATGGGTTCGAAGTGGGCTGTCGGCGTTGTGCTGTGGCAGTGTGCCGTGGCCTGGATTTTCGCCTTCCTGGCGATGGTTGTCTGCAGGATTGCGGGAATGTAAACTGTTGAAAGTACGCGGCAGGCGTACCTCTCAACCGCGGGGAGCCGCGGGGCGGGCAGATATGAAACAGCAGGAAAGGGCTGTCGCGCTGATATGCTTGGTGCGGCAGCCCTGTACTTTTTACCAAAAATGAATGGAGACAGAGAATGACAGTGGACAGAAGACAGCTGATGCTTTATGCGGTGACGGACCGCAGCTGGCTTGGAGGAAGAACTCTGGAGGAGCAGGTGGAAGAAGCCATCGAGGGGGGCGTGACATTCCTCCAGCTGCGGGAGAAGACGCTGGACAGGGAGGCATTTTTCAGAGAGGCCCTGACAATCCGGGAAATCTGCAGAAAACACGGGATTCCCCTCATCATCAACGATGACTGGGATATCGCGAAGAGGGCGGACGCGGACGGCGTCCATGTGGGACAGAGCGACCTGGAGGCAGGAAAGGTGAGGGAGCTTCTCGGCCCGGATAAGATTATCGGCGTATCCGCCCACTCTGTGGAAGAAGCCCTGCGGGCGGAGGAGAGGGGCGCCGATTATCTCGGGGTCGGCGCGGTATTTCCCACCGGCACGAAGAAGGATGCGGGAGCTCTTTCCAGAGAAACGCTCAGGGCAATCTGCGATGCGGTGCGGATTCCGGTGGTCGCCATCGGCGGCATTACCCGGGACAATGTCATGGAACTTGCGGGAACCGGCATCTGCGGTGCGGCGGTGGTGAGCGGCATATTTGCCAGGGAGAATACCCGGGCTGCGGCGGAGGATATGAAGGCGCAGATCGGGCGGATGCTTGAATAGGAAGGTACGCCTTGTGGCGTACCCTTGAACCGCTCAAAGCCGCGGGGCTCTCGCCCCTGTGGGGCGAGCAGAGGTAAAATGGTGGTCATTTTTGCGGGGCTTTCCGGAGCAATCTGTTGCACCGGGAGAGATTCGAACGTATAATAACTACAGTGGGGCATTCTCCCCTGCTGTAGTAATACGCTTCG
>JAGBNL010000128.1 GCA_017634415.1 Clostridium sp. | reverse complement strand
TTCTCTTTTATGCCTGTGCGGGCGCCGGCGGACTGGTCTGTCTCTTCGTGACAGTCCTGTCCACCTGGGGGCTCGCTCTTTTCATGGAGAAAAAGGAAAAGGGCTCGGGAGGCCGGAAGCGTCTGCTGATCCTGGGACTTGTCATAAACGTGGGAATTCTGGCGGCCCTCAAGTATACCAATTTCCTTCTGGAAAATGTCAACGCCATCCTCATTCCCCGCGGCTATGAATATCCCTATGTGAACTGGCTTCTGCCACTGGGAATTTCCTATTATACCTTCCAGTCGGTGGGATACCTCATCGATGTATACCGGGGGAAAATCCTTCCGGAGCGGCATTTCGGACATTATGCCCTGTTTGTCACATTCTTCCCCCAGATGGTGCAGGGACCCATCAGCCGTTATGACGAGCTGAAGGACCAGCTTTTCTGCGGCTATTCCTATGAGGGAGCGCGGATCCGAAGCGGCCTTCTCCGGATGCTCTGGGGATACTTCAAGAAGCTGGTGGTGGCGGACAGGATAGCGCCGCTGGCCATCACCATCGCGGGAGCGCCGGAGGGCTTCGGCGGTCTCTGGGTCTGGGTCGGCATGTTTGCCTACACCATCTGGATGTACTCTGACTTTACCGGCGGCATCGATATCGTGCTCGGCGCGGCGGAGCTCTTCGGCATTCATCTGCCCGAGAACTTCGATCATCCTTTCTTCTCGAAGAATCTGGCGGAATTCTGGCGCAGATGGCATATGTCCCTCATGCGGTGGCTGAGAGAATATATCTTCTTTCCCATTTCCATGAGCAGACTGGCGGGAAATCTTTCCAAAAAGGCGAGAAAACACTTCGGGAAAAATGCAGGCAGGCGCGTGCCCCTCTACATGGCCAGCATCATCACCTGGTTTGTGACCGGCATCTGGCACGGCGCTTCCTGGAACTTCATCGCCTGGGGCATGGCGAACTGCATTGCCCTTCTGATATCCCAGGAGCTGTCCTCCTGGTCAAAAAGGTTCAGGAAGAATCATCCCTGGACATCCACGAAGGCCTACGGCGCCTTTGAAGTGGTGCGGACATTTCTGATATTCTGCATGCTGGAGATGTTCGAGTATTATCCCTTCTCTGACGTATTCCGCCTGTTCGTCAGCATGTTCCTCGACTTCCGGCTATGGCAGATCGCCGACGGGACACTGTTTCAGCTGGGGCTTACCGGGGCGGACTTTGCGGTACTTCTGCTGTCCGTGGCCCTCATGGTGTGGACCGGATTCGTGAGTCTGAAGACGCCCATGCGGGACTGGGTGAAGGCAAAGCCCGGGTGGATGAAATTCGTTATGGTATACGGCCTGTTCCTCTGCGTGCTCATCTTGGGCGTGTACGGGCAGGGATACGACGCCAGCCAGTTTATCTATAACCAGTTCTGACAGACATGCCGGCAGGACGCGAAGCGTCCCTGCCCGCCGCAGACGAGGAATGCGAAGCATTCCGGGTGTGCGGGAGCTGCACACATACAGGAGATACGACATTGCGTAAGAAACATATCGGCTTTATACTTGCCGCCGCGCTTCTTGTGGTGATAAGTCTGGCGGCGCTGACGCGGCTGCTTGTTCCGAAATATATGGGGCAGGTGACCGAGGGCGCCTTTATCGGGGAGTACTATGAGGATGATTCTCCCCATGATCTGCTGATTCTCGGCGACTGTGAGGCCTACGAAAACATTTCCCCCATCACGCTGTGGAATAAGTTCGGGATTACCTCCTGGATCCGGGGAAGTGCCCAGCAGCTGATTCCCCAGTCTTACTACCTGCTGGAGGATACTCTCCGGCGCGAGACGCCGAAGGCGGTGCTCTTAAGCATCTCGGCCATGCAGCAGATAGACCAGGTGAGCGAGACATACAACCGCATGACCCTGGACGGCATGCGGTGGTCGCCGGTGAAGCTTGCCGCCATCCGGGCGACGAAGATGCCGGAGGAGCACCTGATAGAGTATATTTTTCCCCTTCTTCGGTTTCACTCCCGATGGAGCGATTTGGGAGAGGATGATTTCCGGTATTATCTGAAGAGGAATCAGACGACCCACAACGGTTATTATCTGCGGGCGGACGTGCGGCCGGCGGGGGAATTCCCCGAGGAGAGGCGTGTCCGCAACCCGGAATTCGAGGAAAAGGGATATGTGTACCTGGACCGCATCCGGCAGCTGTGCGAGAGCCGGGGCATAAAGCTTCTGTTCTTCAAGGCGCCCTCCCTCTATCCTGTCTGGCACGATGAGTGGAACATGCAGATCGAGGAATACGCGGCGGAATACGGGATTCCTTATAGCAACGCCCTGGCGGACATCGGGCAGATCGGCATTGATTTTGATACGGATACCTACGACGGCGGTCTGCACATGAATGTGTACGGGGCGGAGAAGGTTTCCTCTTATCTGGGGCCCATGCTGAGGGATGCGGGCCTTCCGGACCATCGCGGGGAGGCGGAGCAGGATCGTCTGTGGGCGGAAAAGACCGCCCGCTATGAGGCGGTGAAGGCTGCCCAGGAGAAGGAATTTGCAGAGAACGGATATCTGGCGCAGTTTGCGGGAGAATAACAGCCGCGAAAATCTTTATATAGGCACGGGGGCCGGTTCTGTGTTATAATAAAGCCAAATCGGATTAGAAATAACGGAACACAACATGATGATGGCAGGGAGGAATAACGAGATGAGAAAGATTAGAATGATTGCAGCAGCCGTTCTGGCGGCAGTAACCATGACACTGGCACCGATGACCGTATCCGCGGCCTGGGGCCTGCCGGCGAAGACCCAGACCCAGACGGAGGACTCCTACGTTTTTAAGAGCGGCGCCGTGGAGATTAAGATGGGCGAGGAAGCGGGGGCAGTGCTGGCACAGCTCGGAGCCCCGGTGAAGCCGGTGTTTGAGATTGACAGCTGCGCTTATCAGGGCAAGGACAAGGTTTAT
>JAGBNL010000012.1 GCA_017634415.1 Clostridium sp. | reverse complement strand
CGATGAGAGATCCCGAATATCTGAAACTGCTGTCAAAGGATTATCCGACACTCCGCGATGCGGCGCGGGAAATCATGGACCTGCGGGCCCTCCTGAGCCTGCCGAAGGGAACGGAGTATTTCTTCAGCGACCTGCACGGGGAGGACGAGGCCTTCAGCTATCTGCTGCGCAGCTCTTCCGGCATCATCCGGGAGAAGATCCGGGAGACCTTCGGACATTACATCTCCGAGACGGATGAGGAAGCGCTGGCAAATCTCATCTATTATCCGATCCGGACGATCCGGAAGCTGAAAAAGGCAGGGGAATACAACGAGGACTGGCAGAAGACCACCATCTTCCGGCTGGTGACCATCTGCAGGGCGATTTCCGCCAAGTATTCCCGGGCCAAGGTGCGGGAGACGCTTCCGAAGGATTTTGCCAACATCATCTCCGAGTTGCTGTGGCTGGATTATGCGGATCCGGACAAGCAGAACTACTTCAATGAGATTCTGGACACGCTCCTGGAGACCGGGGTGGAGGAACTGTTTATCCGGGACCTCTGCAAGCTGATCCGGGACCTGACCATCGACAGCCTGCACATCATCGGCGATATCTTCGACCGGGGACCGCGGGCGGACCGGGTCATGGACGAGCTGATGAACTTCCACGACGTGGACATCCAGTGGGGCAACCATGACATTACCTGGATGGGCGCTGCGGCGGGAAGCCGGGCCTGCATCTGCAATGTGCTGCGCATCGCCATCAGCTACAACAACTTTGACTTCCTTGAGGACGGCTACGGCATCAACCTGAGGCCCCTTTCCGAGTTCGCCTCCCGGGTGTACGGGAAGGATCCCTGCAGACGGTTCCTGCCCCATGAGCTGTCCCAGAACGTGTATGATATGGTGGACCCCCAGCTGGCGGCGAAGATGCACAAGGCGGTGGCCGTCATGCAGTTCAAGCTGGAGGGACAGACCATCAAGCGCCATCCGGAGTACCACATGGAACACCGGAATTTCCTGGAGCTCATCGATTACGACGCGGGAACCATCCTGCTGGACGGAAAGAAGAGACGGCTGCAGGATAAGAGTTTCCCGACGGTAGACCCCGCCGATCCGCTGAAGCTTTCCCCGGAGGAGGAAGAGCTCCTGCGGACACTCCAGATGTCCTTCACCCACAGCGACAGGCTGAGAAGGCATGTGGACTTCCTCTACACCAACGGCAGCATGTACAAATCCTGCAACGGAAACCTTCTTTATCACGGATGCATCCCCATGCTCCCGGACGGCAGCTTCGAGACGGTGGACTTCGCCGGGGAGCCCGCTTCCGGAAAGCAGCTGATGGATCTGCTGGAGAAAAAGGTGCTCCAGGCATATTACATGGAGGAGGATACGCCGGAGAAGCGGGTGATGACCGACCTCATGTGGTATCTCTCCTGCGGACCGAAGTCGCCGCTGTTCGGCCGCGACAGGATCACCACCTTCGAGTGCAGCTTCGTGGACGATAAGAAGAAGACGGGCGTTGTGCGCAATCCTTACTACCAGCTGAGCGAGCAGGAAGAATTCTGCAAAAAGATCCTGGATGAATTCGAGGTGCCGGGAGAGAGACGCCATATCATCAACGGACACATGCTGGAGGAGCCGAAGGAAGGGGAGCTTCCCATCCGGGCAGGCGGCATGCTGTACGTCATCGACGGCGGACTGACCAGGGCCCACAGAAGGGATCTGGAGTATGCCGGATACGCGCTCATCTATAATTCCCACCATCTGGCGCTGGCAAAGCACAAGCCCTTCAATGAGTACGGCGGCACAACCCCCGAGGTGACCATCACGGAAGAGATGGCCAGCCGGGTGATGATAGCGGATACCGACGAAGGCCGCGAGCTGGAGCAGCGGATCAGTGACCTGAAGGAACTGATCGAGGCGTACCGCAGCGGCGCCTTCAGCGAGAAGACGAACTAAAGGAGTATCAGTGGACAGACAGGAATTCCTGCAGGAACTGAAGGACGCCCTGGAGGGGGAGATTTCGCCCTCCGCGGTTTCAGACAACCTGCGTTATTATGAAAACTATTTCCGGGAGCAGAACGCGCTGGGACGAAGCGATGAGGAGGTTCTGCAGGAGCTGGGAGAGGCGAGGCTTATCGCCAGGACGATTCTGCAGAGCGTGGAGGCCGGCGTGGACGCCTCTCCGGAGGGCTATGACAGCGACCCGGGAGACAACGGAGGAAAGACCGGCGGATACCGCCACGACTATACGAACGCCGCGGGCAGCAGCGGGAGCACGGGCAGCGGAAGCACCGGCGGGAACTCTTATACAGGGAATGAGTCCGGCGACGGCAGAGACCCCTTCGGACAGGATATGCCCGGCGGAATGGAATTTCACTCCCTGGACCTGAGCAAATGGTATGTCAGGGCGGGCATCTACGCAGTTCTCATCCTGGTACTCGTGGTCCTGTTCGCCCTTGTGGGCGGGATCTTTGCCCTGCTTATCCGATTTGCCGGGCCGATTCTTATCGTTCTGTTTCTGTATTCGCTGTTCCGGCGGATGTAGTCATTTCCCCCGGCGTACAGGACCCGCGGGCGGGTCCTGAATTGTGATGAAGATGGAAGACTGCGGAAGCGCGGTCCGGGATGCCGGAAGGTGTCCCGGGCGGCGCTTTTTTTAACACTGATTTTGGACATTTTCACAAAATTCACAATTCATTTATAGACAACGTGTATAAAAACCGCTATAATGGACGAGACCAATTTATGGCAAATGTAACAGAAAAGGAACATCGGATATGTACAGTTTTGACAGTAGGGTCCGTTTCAGCGAGACGGAGGAAGACGGAGCGCTCTCTGTTGCGGGAATGATGAACTATCTTCAGGACTGTTCCGGATTCCAGTCCGAGGATGCCGGGGTGGGCGTAAAGCACCTGTCGGGCATTCACCGGGCCTGGTTTGTCTACACATGGAACATCGTGATTGACAGGATGCCGGTGCTGGGAGAGAGAATAAAGATCTGCACCTGGCCCTTCCGGTTCCGGGGCGTCTTCGGCTACCGTAATTTCGCGATTCTGGACACCGAAGGGAATTACCTGGTGCGCGCCGAGTCCGTATGGTTTTTCGTGGATACCGGCAGCGGGTCCCCGGTGAAGCCGCCGGAGGAGGAGACAGCGCCCTACGGGCCCATGGGAGAGCGGATTGACATGCCTCCCCAGCCCGGGAAGATACGGGTTCCGGACCTGGGAACCGATATGGATCCGGTGACGGTGATGCCGCATCATCTGGATACGAACCATCACGTCAACAACGCCCAGTATGTGGAGATGGCCAGGGAGTGCCTGCCGGAGGAATTCCGGATATTCCGCATCTGCGCGGAGTACCGCAGGGCGGCGGTTCTTGGGGATGTGATCTTCCCCAGAATGGCAAAGACCGGAGACGGCTATGTGATATCCCTCCGAAGCGATACGGGGGATGTGTATGCAAATATAATGCTCACGGGGCATTAGACGAACAGTTTAGTTTATAGAACGGAAAGGGGCAGCATGATACGACTTGGAGAAATGCAGGAACTTGAGATAGTGCGGAGGAAGGAATTCGGCGTATTCCTGGCCGAAACCGCGGATTCGGAGGAATCCGTCCTTCTGCCGGCCAAACAGGTGCCGGAGAATGCCGAAGTGGGAGACAGGATCAATGTGTTTCTCTACCGGGATTCCAAAGACCGGCTCATTGCCACCACTGCCGCGCCGAAGCTCCTGAAGGGAGAGACGGCGCTGCTTACGGTCTCCGATGTGACCAGAATCGGGGCATTTCTTGATATGGGACTGGAGAAGGAGCTTCTGCTCCCCTTCCGGGAACAGAACCACCCGGTGCGCGTGGGAGAGGAATGCCTGGTGGCGCTTTACATCGACAAGAGCGACAGACTGGCCGCGACCATGAAGGTGTATCCCTATCTGTCCGCCGATTCACCCTATAAGAAGGATGACCGGGTGGAAGGAAGGGTCTACGAGGTCAATGAGGACATGGGCGTCTTCGTGGCCGTGGATGACCGGTATTTCGGGCTGATTCCGAAGTCCGAGGTGTATGAGAACTTCACTCCGGGCGATGTGATCCGGGCCCGGGTCATGCGGGTGAGAGAAGACGGAAAGCTGGATCTCTCCCCCAGGGAGAAGGCCTGGATGCAGATCGACACCGACGCGGAGATGGTCATGAAGGTCATCGAGGAGTACGCAGGGGTCCTGCCCTTCAATGACAGAGTGAGCCCGGAGGTTATCCGGAGGGAATTCAATCTCAGCAAGAACGCCTTCAAGCGCGCGGTGGGACATCTCCTGAAAGCCGGGCGCATCGAGATTACAGAGACTGCCATAAGGAAAAAAGCGGAATAAGAGGAATCAGGGAAACGGGAGAAAACAATGATTTCAAATCAGATACTTCAGACGAACCTCGACGGGTTAAAGGAAATCAGCAGAGTGGATTTCTGTATCTGCGATACGGAAGGAAAACCGCTGGCTTCCACGTTCAGCGGAACAGAGGAGTATGAGAAAGCCATTCTGGCCTTCGGCGATTCCGAGGCGGACAGCCAGGTGGTCCAGGGATGTCAGTTTTTCAAGGTATTTGATGAACAGCAGCTGGAATACATCCTCCTGGTGCGGGGAGAGAAGGACGACATCTACACCATAGGAAAGATGGCGGTCTTCCAGTTCCAGAACCTGCTGGTGGCCTACAAGGAAAGGTTTGACAGGGACAACTTCATCAAGAACCTTCTTCTGGACAATCTCCTGCTGGTGGATATTTACAACCGTGCCAAAAAGCTGCACATCGAGACCAGCGTCCGGCGGGTGGTTTTCATCATCGAGCCCCATGAGGACAGAGACCTGAACGCCCTGGAGGCGCTCCGGACCTTCTTCAACACGAGAACGCAGGACTTCATCACCGCAGTGGATGAGAAAAACATCATTCTGGTGCGGGAGGTGCGGCCGGAGGAAGACTGGGAAGCCCTGGAGGGCGTGGCCCGGGTCATCGTGAATATACTGAGCCCCGACAGCGAGCCCAGGGCCAATGTGGCCTTCGGCACCACCGTGGGCGAGCTCAAGGATGTATCCCGCTCCTACAAGGAAGCGAAGATGGCGCTGGATGTGGGGAAAATCTTCTACGGCGAGAAGAATGTGGTGGCCTACAGCCGCCTCGGCATCGGCCGCCTGATCTATCAGCTGCCCATGCCCCTGTGCCGCATGTTCATTCGGGAGATCTTCGACGGAAAATCGCCGGATGAATTCGACGAGGAGACCCTGGTGACCATCAATAAGTTCTTCGAGAACAGCCTGAATGTGTCGGAGACCTCCAGACAGCTCTACATCCACCGGAATACGCTGGTATACCGGCTGGACAAGCTGCAGAAGATGACCGGGCTGGACCTCCGGGTCTTTGAGGATGCAATCACCTTCAAGATTGCGCTGATGGTTGTAAAGTATATGAAATATATGGAGAATCTGGATTACTGATGATTAGACTGGAAAATGTCAATAAGATATACAAACAGGGCTCCAGGGCGCTGAAGGATATTAATATTACGATTAAGGACGGAGAGTTCGTCTTCATCATGGGACGGAGCGGCTCCGGCAAGTCCACCCT
>JAGBNL010000127.1 GCA_017634415.1 Clostridium sp. | reverse complement strand
TCCCACCTTTTCCAGGAGAGTCCTTGCCCGGGTTTCTTCTTCCGCCGGAGATAATACCTCCACCGCATTTTCCGGACCGTTCGGTTTCGGATACATCCGCCGGGGAAGCAGGACATTTTCCAGCACCGTCAGACTGTGCAGGGCCGTCTGTCCCTGGGGAATGATTCCGATATGCCGGTTCCTCAGAACCGACCGGGCCTCATCGGGCATCGCATACAGATCCTCAGTTCCAAGATACACCTTTCCCGTGGTCGGCACAAGAAGTCCCGCAAGAATATTCAGGAGAGTGCTCTTTCCGCTGCCGGATCTTCCAGTCACCTCGGTGAGCTTTCCCCCGGGAAGGACAAAATCCGTCTCCTCCAGCGCCATAAATATATTGCTGCTGCCGGATTTCCGAAGAAACCGGCGGCTTATGCCTTCTGCTCTGAGCTCCATCACACATCCTCCCTGAGAAGCTGCCCTGCCTCCGCATGTCCCAGACGCCGGGCTGAGAAATATCCCGCCAGAGCTCCCGTCAGGACCGACAGAAGCACCGCTCCGGTGCCGAAGAACAGGAGCGTTCCGGCGCCCGGCATAAGGTAGGGAAGGTTTAACGCGCTCCGCACCATTCCCTGGAAGGGCACAATGAACAGTGCTCCCAGAAGTACGCCGCAGAGAGCCCCGAAGAAGCTTACCAGAGCCGACTCCCCAAGGAGAAGTCCCGATACCATCTTTCCCGAGGCGCCGATAACCCGAAGCACGGCGAACTCCTTCGACCGCTCGTGGGCGATCATGGCAAAGGCGATGGCCAGAATAACAATGGCGAGAATCCAGATAAGAAAAGTGAGAATCCCCACCATGCGGGAGACGCCGGAAAGTCCGGCGGAAATGCCGGATATCATGGAGGCCGCCTGGGAGGCCTCGCAGTTCCGCACATGGATGTTGATGTCACCGCTGACCTTCGCCGGGTCATACCCCTCGGCCACCCGCACCATCACCGCGGAGACCGCATGGTTCGGATCCACCTTGTCAAAATAGTGGAATCCCAGCTCCTGGGAGCGCTTCATCATGGTCCGGATGGTGTTCATGTTGGTATACACTGCCGTATCCAGCCCCGTTCCCGTCTGGTCCAGCTGGGCGATAACCCGGCAGTCCACATCATACAGCCGGATAATGCCGGATACCGGCAGGGAAATATTGCTGCCGACGATGATATCCCCGTCACCCATGGTTCCGCCAAAGCTCTCCCGGATCCAGGGCTGGATGGTGAAATCCTTCTCCGGGTCGAAGCCGATCACCTGTACCGCCACAGAGCAGCAGCCGGCCGAGGCCGAGGCCAGATAAAACTGGGGGGCCGCTTCGGCGACGCCGTCCATCGCGGCGATCTTCTCATAGTTTTTCCCGTCCATGTAGAAGGTGCCGGGAATTCCCTGGAGAAGGACCGATTCAAACTCTCCCTTCGTGCGGGCCTCGTAGGGCACCGCCACCACGTCGGCTCCCAGCCTGGCCTCGTAGCTCCGAAGGCCGTTCCGGAGGCTCCCCAGCAGCACGGATCCGGTGAATACCGTCATGGCCAGAAAGGCGGATAACAGCACCAGAGCCGCCGTCCGGACAGGCTTTCTGCGCATGTTCTTTACCGCCAGCATTCGTACAAATCCCATGTTTCTTACCTCTGTTCCCTGCCGAAAATCATATCCGCTGCCGCCGCGATAATAAGCAGTGCCGCAAATACCATGCTCCCTGGCTTCATCGTCATCCGGCAGTGCATCGAAGGCATCATGCAGAGGGGGATGAGTTTCCCCGGAAGCCAGAAGACCAAGGCCGCCAGGGCACAGAAAGCGAGATCCAGTCCCATACGAACGCCCTCCGAACAGATAACCAGGTGAAGGATGGCCAGCACCGCCATCACACAGGCAATGCCGAACAGCGCCTGTCCCGCCCAGTGACAGGTCATGAAGCTCCCGTCCTCCTTTGGGCCGCAGGGGCCGAAAATGGTCTTTGTTCCGATAAGGAACAGGAAACTGATGATGGTAAGAGCGATATCCGTCGCCCGTATTCTTCCTTTCATCCCTTCTTTTCTCCTTCAGTTATGATTTCCCGAACTGACCCGGGTATTTCTCCTTCTTTCTCCGGACAGGCCTTCTCCACACCGCCGCGGCATTGGAAGAAGCCAGCAGCCGGTCGATATCGATCCCCGCCGGGCAGATATTCCGGCAGGCCAGAGACTTGCCGCAGCCCTCATAAATGCGGCTCCGGTATGCTGCCGCCAGTTCTTTCCGCTCTTCTTCCGGAAGCTCCGCCAGGATCCGTGCCGCCGGAAGCGCTCCCGCCATTCCCGCAAAGGTTTCCCCGGGAATGCAGTTCGGACAGACCTCCAGACAGCACCCGCACTGGAGACAGCGGGCCGCGTCATAGGCATCCTCCGTGCTCCTCTCATCCATGACGGGCCTCTCCTCCAGCCAGATTTTCATCTGCCGGAGATTCTCCTGCAGGATACTGCGGTCCACCATCAGGTCCTCCACCACCGGAAACTTCCGCAGGGGCTCCAGGCGGAGGTTCCCGCCGTAATCCATAAGCCTGGCATCGCAGGCAAGGCCGGGCCGTCCGTTTATCACCATGGCGCAGGCCCCGCACTTCTTCTGCAGGCAGCTGTGCTCCCAGCGGATGGGCCGGGCCGGATTTCCCGCGGAATCCCGCAGGTCCTCCCGGGCATTCAGCCGGCGCAGGGCCGTGGCCACCGTCTCCGCTTCGTTCCGGGGTTCATAATCAAAAGTCTGCCACCGGGATTCCGTATCCTTCGGTCCCCTGCGCAGCACATCCATTCTCACTGTCACCGGTTCTACCTCTCCTGCTGCCCTTTCCGGTCCTCCGGAAGGGGGGCAAATTCCACCCGGATCCCGCCTTCCTCCATCCGGACCACCGTAGTCTTCCGGAAATTTTCATCATCCTTCTCCGGATAGTCGGTCCGGGTGTGGGCGCCGCGGCTTTCCTTCCGGGCCTCCGCCGCCTTAAGCATGGCAAGTCCCAGCCATGCCCGCTTCTTCTCCATGGGTGTCAGCGGCTCCGCAAGAAGCGCTTCTGTCTCCGCAATCGTCCGGACAAGCGTCTCTTCATCCCGCAGCATGGACAGGCCGCCCAGAAGAATCTCCGACAGGCGCTCCGCCTCCCGGTCCCGGACCCGGTATTCCTCCCGGCCTCCTTCGATGCACTGGGAAATGTGGCCGTCCTCCATCGTATCCCAGCCGCCGGGCCTGTCCTCTCCTCCGCCGAAAAGCTTAGTCATCTCCCGAATCGCCGTCTCCGCCGCCTTCTGCCCGCCGAACACCGCCCCCAGCATGGAATTTCCGCCGAGACGATTGGCCCCGTGGTACTGGCAGGCGCACTCTCCGGCGGCATAGACGCCGGGGATACTGGTGCGGTGGTCCTCATCCGCCAGGATTCCTCCCATAAAGTAGTGGATGCCGGGTCGTACCGGCACCGGCGTCTTCACCGGATCTATCCCCAGATAGTGCAGAATCTCCTGCCGCATATCGGACAGCCGCTTTTCCCAGACATGGGCCGGCAGTCCTGTGAGGTCCAGATACACCTGGTTCTCACATTCGGGCTGCGCCGTCACCAGCGTCATTTCCCGGGAGATCACATCCCGGGGCATGAGATTCTTAAGCTCCGGGTACTTTTCCTCCATGAAATACCATTTTTCCCCGTTCCGCATCACGAAGAGCCTGCCGCCCTCGCCCCGGGCCGCCTCGCTGATAAGCATGCTCTTGCCGTCGATCTGCACCGTGGTGGGGTGAAACTGGATGAATTCCGGATTTCCCAGGGCCATGCCTCTGGAAAATACCTGCGCCAGCCCGTCCCCCGTATTCTGGGTGGTTCCGGTGGTCCGGCCGGGAAACATCCCGTTCATGCCGCCGAAGGCGAGAATCACCGGTCCCGGATATGCCGTCTCCTCCCCGGTCCAGGTATCCTGCACCAGAACACCGGTGCATGCGCCCTCTTTCAGGCAGAGATCCCGGAACGCATGCCGGGAATACCGTGTGACCAGCCCCTTCGCCTCATACTTCCGGACTTCATCGATAAGCGCACTCATGAGAACCTTCCCCGTGCTGCTCTTCGCGTAGGCAGTCCGCTTCTTCTTCTGACCGCCGAAATTGCGCTGGATCATCTTTCCCCGCTCCATCTGGAAGGGAACACCCAGGGCAATAAACCGCCGCGCGATCTCCGGCGCGTGATCCGTAAGGTTTCTTACCGCATTCGGGTCTGCCAGATACACTCCGCCCCGCAGAGTGTCGGCAAAATGCTCCGCCGGGGAGTCATCCTCCCCCATGATATTCAGGGCCGCGTTCATTCCCCCCTGGGCCAGCACCGACTGGGCCCGCTCCGAGGGCTGCAGGGAAATGAGGTTCGACGGGATATTCTGTTCCGCCAGGGTGAGGGCCGCGGAGAGCCCCGCCAGACCGGCACCGATGATATTGACCCTGTTCATAGAAGCCTCCACCGCAGATAGTAGATGACGAATCCCGCTGCCATAAACAGCAGCACCAGTGACAGCACCGTGAGGATATCCGGCACCCGTTCCTTAAGACTCCGAATCCCGAAGGAGATGAGCATCGGCCGTACATTCGAAATCACGTGCACGGCGATGGAGAGTACCAGCAGCAGCTGGCAGCCGAGCTTTGCCATGCCGAAATATGCCAGCCGGTAAGCTTCCCCGCTGTTATCCCCGAAGGCCGTGACATGAAAAACCAGCAGGAGCATGATGGCAAAGCCGCTGATTCTCCTTGCCCAGAAGAGCTTATTCTCCCGGAAATAGCCGGTTCCCGTCCTTCTCCACACCTGGATGGTATCCGCCGTGTACTTTATGCCGATGAGGGTATGGATCGCGATGAGTCCCGTCATAACCCAGGCGATGGCCTTCATGAATCCGGAGGCCGGACGAAGACCCATCATCTGGAAGACGCCCTCGATCCCGTGAATGAGAAAAAGCACAAGAATAACCGCCGTGAGTATCCCATTAAGCTTTCTCATACGCTTCCTCCCGTCACCGGAATCGCCCTGACGCCGGGAAGACTCCGGGCTTTCCCGTATCCGTACGCCTCCGCGGCCTCCTTCGACAGCACAATCACGTCAAAGAGCCCGTGTTCCGCCCTGGATACCAGAAGAAGTCCGTCCATGGCCCGGAATCTCATCTGGTTCTCCGCCAGTCTTGCCTGATAGCGTTTCGCCAACTCGATGCCGTTCGTATCCCCTGCGGGAACAAAACACCGGATATCCTCCAGAATTACTCCGACGGGCTGTTCCGAGAAAAACTTCTCCCACTCCTCCATGGAGAGGGGGTGATACTTTTCATTCACCAGGACCAGATACTCCCCGGAGGGGGCGTCGGAGATGACCATGGAGGCGGAGGAAACCGCATCCCCGGAACCCTTCAGCAGCCCCGGGATATCCGCATACCGGAGCGTCGGAATCCCCAGGCACACAAACAGGCCGAGCAAAATATACAGCACATGCTTCCCAATCTTCACAGCCTCCTCCTTTCCGCCTTTATCGCCGTCCGGAACCTCTGCCCCGCGCGCCCCTTTACTTCGCCTGCTTCAGCGCCAGCTTCACGGCCTCATTAAACTCATTGTAGGAGATGGTGGCACCGGAGATGGCGTCCACCTCCTTCAGCTCTCCCTTGGTCTTCAGCTGGTCCGCGTAGTTCTGGCTGGCCTGGACTGCGCGCTGGGCCTTGTTGTAATAGTCCTGGTTGGCGATGGCGCCGTCCTGCTTGCCGTAGTCCTCCCCCTTCACCGTGCCGTCGGTCATGTAGGTGGTGAACTTACAATCCACGATTTTATTGTCCTTGACGGTGATGGTCACTTCACCGTAGCCGTCGCCGTTCTCTTCGCCGAACTCCTCATCCTCGATGCCCTCGAAGACGCTGCTCTGGGCGGTGTAGGTGCCGTCCTTATAATTTGAAGAACAGCCGACAGCCATCGAGACCGCCAAAAGTCCCGCGGCCATGATGGGAATGACTCTCTTTTTCATGCTGTTTTCCTCCCCTGCTCCATATCTCTGCAAATCAGATATGGAAATTCATATTCTTTGCATCCTTTGTGATCTTTCCGTACTCCAGGGTGATGGTCCGCTGAGCCACCTCCGCCACCTCCGGGTCGTGGGTGACCACAATCAGCGTGGTTCCGTCCCGGTGAAGTTGGCGGAAGATGTCCAGAACGATATTCTCATTGGCCTCGTCCAGGTTGCCGGTAGGCTCATCGGCCAGCACAATCTCCGGGTAATTGATCAGGGCTCTTGCGATGCAGACACGCTGCTGCTCCCCGCCGGAAAGCTGGCTGGGAAGGTGTCTCGCACGGTCCGCCAGGCCTACCCGGTCCAGAGCCTCCAGAGCTTCCTTCTCATCCGGAATACTGTGATAGTACTGGGACACCATGACATTTTCCACCGCCGTCAGATAATTGACCAGATGAAACTGCTGGAATATCAGGCCGATCTTGTCCCGCCGGATGGCCGTCAGGTTTTTATCCGACTCTGTGGCGATATCCACCCCGTCCAGCAGCACCTGTCCTTTTGTGGGCTTGTCCATGCAGCCGATGATGTTCATCAGGGTGCTCTTGCCGGATCCGGAGGGTCCCATGATGGCCACCCACTCGCCGTTGTCAACGCTGAGGCTGACATCGTCCAGGGCGTGCAGGTCACCGTAGATTTTATAGATGTTTTTCAGTTCAAGCAGACTCATGATTCTATTTCTCCTCGCTCATTATTCCCTGTCTGTAATATTATTCGCCCTTCAGCACCAGCGCCGGGTCCACCTCTGTGGCGCTTCTGACCGGCATCAGGCAGGCCAGTCCCGTCACCAGAACCGATACAATCACGGTCAGCGGCAGAAGCCAGAACTGGAAGGTGATGGAACCGGAGAATACGTTCATGCTCACATACTGGGCAAAGGCAAAGCCGAGGCCGGATCCGATGAGTCCCCCGATGCCGCCCAGAAGAAGGCCTTCTCCCATAAATTCACCGATAATCTCCGGGTCGGAGGCCCCCAGGGCCTTCCGGAGACCGATCTCCTTTCGCCGCTCGGTGACCACCGCCGTCATGGTGGTCGCCACGCAGATCATGGTCAGCACCAGAACCACCGCGGTGACCAGAAAAACGAGGGCCTGGAGCTTCGTGAGAACCGTGCTCTCGGATTCGGTGACCCGCTTGACAAGCCGGGCCGCCACCGCCGGAGCCTTCTCTTCCATGGCCGAAGCATACGCTTTCAGTTCTTCAGAAGTGGCGGACACGCTGAGCTCCGCCACATCCAGGCGTCCCGGACCGCCGGCCAGCGTCTCCAGATCTCCCATGGACATGTAGATGTACTCTTCCTCGGAACCGCCGGTTTCCACGATACCGGTCACGGTCATATCCAGGGCGGCTGCCTCGGTCACCCCGTTTTCGGCCACCTTATCGTCCTCCGTGGAATAGGTGACGGTCACCGTATCCCCGATGGCAAGTCCCAGAAATGTGGCCCGCTCCTTGCCCAGGAGAAGTTCTCCTGCCGCATCGGGCCACTCTCCGTCCACATACCAGTAGGGGCTGGTGGCCTTCGCCCCCGCCATGTCCGTTCCTGCGGCCTCCACCGGCTGCTCATGAATCAGAACCGTCTCATACCGGAACGGGGCGGCACCCACCAGATCTCCTTCCCGGAGAACCGAAACCGCCTCATCCACGGTCTCCTGTGTGAATTCCGCATCGTTGGAGGAGGCCACCAGAATCATGTTGGCTCCGTAATTGCGGAACTGTGCCCCCATCTGCCGGGGCACGTCATAATAGATGGTCACGAGTCCGGACAGGATCGTTGCACCCACAGCGATGGCCAGAAGAGCTACCATCATGCGGGAACGTCTCCGCATCAGCGAGGATGTGATCATCCGTAAAAAGAATGTTCTCTTTGTCATTATCTTTATCCCCCCCGATTAACGTCCGTGCAGAACTTCCGCCGGTCGAAGCTTTAAGAGCATCCGGATGGCCGGTATGCTTCCGGCCAGCACCACCGCCAGCACAAGAACCGCCACAATGGGGATGACCATCAGCTTCATCTCGATGGAGGAATTGAACACCGTCTGGCCGATGATCTGGGCAAAGCCGAAACCGGCAAAATAGCCGATGACAGCGCCCGCGATGCCGGTAATCATGATCTCCGTAAGCACCAGGGCCGAGATTCGTCCGTCGCTGGCCCCGACAGCCTTGAGGAGTCCTATCTCATTGCTCCGCTCCATAACGCTGGCTGTCACCAGGTTGGTGATGCCCAGGGCGGAACCGATGAGGCTCAGGAAGGTGATTAACACCATCAGCAGCTGGGTCTTCTCCAGGATGGCGCCCTCGGAGTCTGCCACCTGCCGCACCGGTGTGGCCACGGAATCCGTGATGACCTCCTGGAGCTGGAAGCAGATGGAACTGACGTAAGCCGTGCAGTACCAGGTCTCATACTGGGCGATGGACAGGGAGCTGGGACCGAACTTCGCCGCCTTCTCCGCCAGCTCGTTGTCCGGCGTCGTCAGCGCGCTGACCTCGATGCTGGTGAGATATCCCTCCCTGCCGCAAAGCTGCTGCACCAGGGACATGGGCGCGTAGATCTCCTCATCCGCGTCATCTCCGGAGTTATAGATGCCCACCACCCGGAGGTCTCTCTCTCCGAGATCCGTCTTCACATGGAGGGTATCCCCGGCGGAGACATGAATCCGCTGTGCCAGGACTTCCCCCACCATGCAGGCATTTTCATCGGTCTCGGTCTGCTCATTCAGCCAGGCGCCCTCCGTGATGCTCCACCAGGTGCGCAGGTTCTGCACGCCGGTATCCAGCGTCTCCCCTGTGGGAAGGTCCATGTGGTGGTTAAACCAGGTGCCGTTCACCTTCGCCGTGCTTCCGTCCTGCAGAGATACCCGGGTATCGATGAAGGGTGAAAAATCCACGATGTTAAATGCCCAGAAGATGGTTTTGATCTTCCCCAGATCCTCCTCCCGCAGATAGGAGGCCTCGGCGTTCTCCCCATCCTCCACCTCGTATAGGTTGCTCAGAACGGAGGAGGCCTTCGGCACCACGGTGATATTGGCACCGTAGGCTTTCAGCTCCTGGTTGACCTTGTCCCCCACGTCCATCATGACATTCAGCATGGCCGTGGCCAGCGAAGCGCCCAGGGCGATGGTCAGGGCAATCATGAGCATCTTCTTTTTCTGGCGCACAAAGGCGCCGCGAATCATGCGAAAAAACATACTCTCCGCCCCCTTATTTCTTGAAATCGCTCTCATGTTCCAGCAACGTGGACTTGGGAACGATAATCTGTCCGTCTTTGATGCTGTAATCGATGACCTTCGGGTTGCAGCCGCCCTTGAAGCCGATGGTGTTGATGTTCATCACCACGTCGCAGAGCTTGCAGACCACCTGGCCGTTTCTCTCGAAGTATCCGGTCTCGCCGCAGATATCGCAGGCGTCGAGTCCGATGCCGTAGGAGGAGGAGTTCGGTTTCTTGATGATAATGAACCGGATGGCCACACCTTTGTCGCTGGTCCAGGCAAACCGGTGCAGATGGCCGTCTTCCACCGCCTCAAAGGGCACGATGACATTATCTCCCACCACTTCGCAGTCCTCCACCGGCGACAGCTCCACAGGCCGGTTGGCGTAAGCCTTGATGGTCGTCATATTCATCGCACAGAGCAGCAGGCTGACAAAAACCGTGGCGGACCACCGCCGGATGCTGCGCCAGCCGGCCTTAATCTTCCGGTGCTCCGCCGGATTCTTATAGGGCTCATTCGCGCACATGCTGTATACCCACATCACCACCGGGGCGACGAAGGCCAGTCCCATGATGATAAACGGAAACAGGCTCGCATGGTTGGAGGTGAATTTTACGACCCGGAAGAGACCTTTTCCCGTAATGATGCGGCGGGAGAGAAGGGTCTGGAGGATCTTGGACCCCCACTGAAAGGCGTTGGTGAGGAAGGCCAGCTTCAGAAGCACCGCCAGAAGTCCCAGGGGAATCTTTCCGCAGACGAAGTGCACGGCAAGTCCCGCGACAATCACCAGAATAATGCCGAGAATCAGGCCTATCAGACGGTACAGGAAACCGGTGGAGAGAACATTTTCCCCGCCCAGCACAAAGTTATAGGGATAGCCCAGAACATCCGGCAGGGCGTAGAAGATCTGACAGAAGCCCATCACTGCCGCCAGCAGCGGAACGATATATTCGTCTGCCTTCCCCAGCTTCCTCCGGACCGCGCGCAGGTCGAACAGAAGAAACAGGAGAAATACGGCGATGGCCGTCCCGAAGATGTGGAGATTCCACCAGCCGGTATCAATGAGCTTTGTCTTGTTTTTCATGTAGGACATTACCGCCGCGGCGAGGAATGCCAGGAAGGAGGACACTGCGAGAATTCTCCTCCCCTTCTGCCCGTATACACGGTAAATATAGGCGAACAGCATTCCCAGAAGGATGGCTCCGGCGATAAGGCATTCTGTCCCTGTTATCAGATATTTCAACATGTTTTATGCCTCTGTAAATTAATTAGTCTTCAGTAAATCTCTTTTGCTGAAAGTTTTCCTTTTTCCCTTAACACCACAGCAAGCCAATACCGAAATGGTATTGACTTGCCGTTGCGCTATTGTTTGAATTCAGGTGAGTGCTTTACCACTCCTGCGGAACGTAATCCCATACGTCCTTCAGCTCCAGAACCAGCGGACCGTCGCCGAATACATCTTCGAGCTTTCCGCCTGGGCCGGTCTCGTCATCCAGGTGAATGAGATAGCCGTTCTCTTCCGGGCTGTGGAATGTCAGCTTGACAGAATAGGTGTCAGCCTCCGGAAGCTTGATGTTTGCGCCGTAGTGCGGGCCATCGCTGGCGCTCATCGGCATGAAGGTTCCTTCTGCAGCGGTTTCGCCGTTGGAACCGATGATTTCAAAGTCTACGGTCATGTAGGGAACCCAGTCGCCTACACCGAAGCCCAGGTTGTTCTCCAGAGCGGCTACGTCTGCCTCAAAGTGCATGTCATAGTCTTCGAAATTCTCGTTGCCGTTGGACATCGGAACCGGCTGGAAGAATACGCCGCTGACATTCAGGAAGCCAACCTCTTCATCTTCCCAGATCGGGATCTCGGTGAAGCCGGCGCCGGGCTCAGCTGCCTCTTCCTCAACTACGGTTGCCTCCACCTCTTCGGTGGTCTCTTCTGCCTTCGCCTCGGTGGCTGCCTCAGTGGCTGCCTCGGTGGCAGGTGCTTCAGTGGGTGCCGGTGCACTGCTGCCGCATGCGGCCAGAGCAACGGTCATGGATACTGCCATGCCCAGAGCAAGAATCTTCTTCATTGCTACTCCTCCTTACATAAAACATGTGATGATTATATTCTGAATTCTCTGCTCCCTCCCATGCGGGTGCAGGGAAATTCATCCCTGTGAATTCAGTTCTGTTTCGGAACAGAACCGGCGCTTTCCTGCGCCTCCGGCATTTTCTGCGCCTCCGCCGCCGGTTTCTCAGCCGGCGCTGCCTTCCCGGCCGGTGCTGCCTTCTCAGCCGCCTCCGCGGCAATCTTTCTGCCTTCCCGGATGTGCATCACGAAAGTGACGATGGTGATGGCCAGAAGAATCAGCTGCGGGACAATGGTTCCCACCAGCGGATAGATGCCCAGCACATCCAGCGTGTCGTTATAGGGAATCCAGGACAGCCAGGGCGGACTGGAAAGTGCCAGTTCAAAGTTGTCGAGCACGCCGCCCTCCATCAGCTCCTTGATGCCCGCGCCCAGGAAAGAGATGGCCATGGCCGCCATGAGAATACTGGTTCCCATGAAGAAGGGCTTGAGCGGCAGCCGGATACTCAGATACCGGATAGCCAGGAAGACAAACACCAGGACGATACAGCCGGTAATGAAGCCTGCCCATACCATCTCCGGGTGGTCCTCTCTTAACATCGGCTGATAGAACAGGATGACCTCGGCACCCTCACGGAATACCGCCAGCCAGGCAGTAAAGCCCAGGGCGAAGAGGTTTCCCTGGGACGCGGATCCCGCCACCTTGCCTTCGATGTATTTTGTCCAGGCCGCGGATTCCGCCTTGGAAACCATCCAGTTGCTGACCCAGAAGAGGACACAGACCGCGGTCAGGGCCGCGATGCCCTCTATAATCTCCTGGCTCATGTGGTACTCTGCGCTCTTGGACAGCAGGTGATTGAGGATTCCCGCCATGATGAAGCTGCAGACCACGGCAAAGGCGGAACCGATATAAACCGGTCTGACGCCTTCCTTATTGCCGGACTTGATGAGATAGGCGATGATGGCGCCCACAATCAGGATCGCCTCCAAACCCTCTCTCAGGATGATGGCAAAGGAACCCAGGAATACCGCAATACCGCTTCCCACCGAGGTTCCGGATTTTTTCACTTCCGTCTGTGCGGCAGCTGTCTCTGCATTCTCCGCAGCAGCCTCTCCGCTGCCAAGGAATCCGGGCGTCGGTCCCTCGGGGCTCAGCTTCAGGCCGTCCTCAATCAGAAGCTCTGAGAGATGGTCTGCAGCCGCCTGGGCGGCTTCCGGTCCCTGATCCTTCTTGATGGATTTCCGCAGCGTGGTAAATGCCAGCTCCACCTCGCTGACCCGGCTTCCGGAGATATAGCTCATGGTGTTCCGCTCAAATCCGGAGGTCTCATAGTATCCCCAGTAGGTCGCCTTCGCGAACTCGTAGGCCTGTTCCTTATCCCCGGCCTTATAGAGCTCCACAGCGTGGTCCGCCACGCTCTTAATCACCAGTGCCAGGTCGTTATAGTTCAAATCGGTTACGCCGTAACCCTCTTTGAATTCATCCAGCGTCAGATAATAATCCGTAAAAACCGGGCCTTCGGTGCCGGTCTCCGCATCTGCCCCGGAAGCCTCCGCGGCCTTTCCCGCGCCCTCGGGGCTCAGAATGGCGCCGTCCTCGCGCAGGAAGCCCACCAGCTTATCCGCAGCCGCGCGGACTGCATCCACGCCCTGGTCCTTCTTCACGGCCTTCCGCAGCGTGGTGAATGCCAGCTCCACCTCGCTGACCCGGCTTCCGGAGATATAGCTCATGGTGTTCCGCTCGAACCCGGAGGTCTCATAGTAGCCCCAGTAGGTTGCCTTCGCGTACTCATAGGCCTGTTCCTTATCTCCGGCCGCATACAGCTCTACGGCATGATCTGCCACCTCGGCGATGGCCTCCGCCATCACGTTATAATCCCACTGCTCAATCTGGTTGGCTTCCCGGTATTCGTCCCAGGTCAGATAGCATTCCTCCGCCGCAAACGCAGTGCCCGCGGTCAGAACTGCCGCAATCACCGCCGCCGCAAGGGCGCACCAGATTCTGCGAAGCTTACTCATTTCCCCTGTTTCCTTCTTTCTTCTCCGTTCTTCCCCTGTTCTCACGATTCAGGGTGTCCGGTCTCTGTATCCTGCGGCATGTACCTCCGCGCCGCCAGAGGATACCTTTCGCGGAATTCCTTTTCCGCAAATCTGCCTCCCGGAACATGTCCCGCAGACGAAATTCTGTTCATCGGACCTCCGCGCATCTCCCGAAAAGCTTCTTTTGCCGTACAAATATTTAGCTTTCAGTGAGACAAAAAATTAGTCCATACTAACACTCGCAAGCGGAGTTTAGCATGGACTAACTAAAAAGTCAACACAATTTGATCTATTTTTTGTTATCTTCTAATAAAAGCTTTTAGTTGTCTGAATTTTCCAGGACACATCTGCCGCGCTTCTCAGAAGGCCGCATCCTGTTTTACCTCGCGTTATGGTAGATCTGCAGCATATCGTCATAGTCAAGAACCTTGAATCCGCCGATGGTGCGCTTCTTTCCCCAGGAGCATTCCTCCGCGATGGCGGCCATTTCTTCCCCGGTGGGTTCATGACCCAGGAGTTCCGTGACAGTGAGGGGCATGCCCAG
>JAGBNL010000126.1 GCA_017634415.1 Clostridium sp. | reverse complement strand
TATGGAATACAGCGCCACGGGGAATTATGATTCCCTGGGCATCGAGAAGGAGGGAGAGGACTTCTTCGGGCTGAGCCGGAAAAACATGAGCCGGGTCATCTATCCGGGGGACCGGGACCGGTTTCTGGGGGTATTTACCAGAGAGAACATCATGTCCATCCTGGAGAGGGACGGCAGCTTTACCATGAAGTACCGCCTGATGATGAGCGGGGAACCCGTCTATGTCAGCATGAAGGCCACCCTGATGAAGGATGAGGACGGGAGGCACCTGATCATCGGCACCAACAACATCGATGCCCAGATGAAGCGGGAGGAGGCCTACCGGAGGAAGATGGAGGAGCTCCGCACCAGCGCCAGGAACGACTTTCTGGCCAATATGTCCCACGATATCCGGACGCCCATGAACGCCATCGTAGGCTATACCAATATCGCAAAAAGCAATCCGGAGGACGCCGCCGCCGTGCGGGATGCCCTGGACAAGATCAGTTCCTCCAGCCATTTCCTGCTTTCCCTCATCAACGATATCCTGGACATCTCCAAGATCGAGAGCGGGAAAATGCAGTTAAGCCATAATCCCTGCAATCTGCTGGAGGTATTCCGCCGCATCGAGGACATTACCCTGCTGCAGGCGAAGAACAAATCTCTCAACATCACCTACGATCACGGCAGTGTACGGCATACCATGGTCAATACGGATGAGCTCCGGCTGGAGCAGATCCTGATCAACATTATCAGCAATGCCATCAAATACACCCCCGCGGGGAAGGATGTAGCCATTACCGCGGCGGAGGAGGAGATGCCCGGCACCGGGAAAAACCGGTACCGGTTCATCATCCGGGATACGGGCGTCGGCATCAGCGAGGAATACCTCCCCCATCTGTTCGAGAGCTTCACAAGAGAGGAAAATACCAAGCTCAACCGGGTGCAGGGCACAGGCCTGGGCCTGGCCATCACCGCCCGGGTGGTGGAGATGATGGGCGGCACCATCACTGTTGCGAGCAAGGTGGGAGAAGGATCGGAATTCACTGTGGTTCTGGAGATGGAGGAGCTGCAGGAGAAGCGGGAGACATCCGGTGAGATGTCTGCGGAGACAGACCTTCGGGGAAGAAGGGTTCTTCTGGTGGAGGACAATGAGATCAATGCAGAAATTGCAATCATGATCCTCTCCGGGCACGGCCTTGTCACCGAGCGGGCAAAGGACGGCCAGGAGGGCTTCGAGAAGGTCCGGACCTCCGGGGAAGGATACTATGACGCGGTGCTGATGGATATTCAGATGCCGGTCATGAACGGCTATGAGTGCTCGGCAGCCATCCGGGTCATGGAAGGCAGCTATTTTAAAGAGATTCCTATCATTGCCATGAGCGCCAATGCCTATGACGAGGATGTGCGGGACAGCCTCCGGTCGGGCATGAACGCCCATATCGCAAAGCCTTATCAGCCGGAGGATCTGATGGCGCTCCTGGGGAAGTATATCCCGGGGAAAGAGGAAACCCCATGACGGAAGCCGGGAAAGCGGAATTCTGACCTGAACGGTGATTTTGAGAGGATTATGAGCTGCAGCTTGAACCCGGCGGTGCGGAACAATTTGACGATATGACCATGATGTGTCTGGAATACTGCGGACCAGGAGGAGGCTGAATGTTTGGTGAACGTTTTCTGCTGAATGAACAGACGATCCCTGTTGTGGAGGAGATCGGGAAACACATGCCCGGCGGTTTTTTCATCTACCGGGCAGAGAAACCGGAGGAGCTTCTTTACGCCAACCAGGCGGTCTTTGATATCTTCGGCTGCCGGGACCTGGCGGAGTTTAAGGAACTGACCGGCTACACCTTTAAGGGAATGCTTCATCCCGAGGATTACCGGAAGGTGTCGGACTCCATCATAGAGCAGATTGAGGAGAGCGAGGAGAAGCTGGACTATGTGGAATACCGCATTATCCGGAAGGACGGTGCTGTCCGCTGGGTGGACGACTACGGCCACTTTACGGAGACGGAGGCCTACGGCGGGATCTACTATGTCTTTATCTCCGATATTACCAGGAAGAGGGAGCGCATGGCCTCCGACCTGGCGGTCCGCCAGGCGGTGATCGAGGCGCTCAGCGAATCCTATCACACGGTCTGGCTGATCAACGATATGGAGAAGGAGACATTTTCCCTGTACCGCGGCGATCTGGAAGGTGTGACGGCCCATGCGGCGCCGATCAGGGACGCACTCCGGGAGATGAAGTATTCTGCGGCGAAGGATTACTATATCCGGACCACCATCGTCCCGAAGGACCGGGAGCGGATGCAGCGGGAGCTGGAGCTTTCCTATATCGTGAAAATGCTGAAAAAACGGCCTCAGTACACGGTTAACTATCAGCGGCTCATGCCCGACGGCACGGAGCGGTATTTCCGCATCGAGTTTGCCCGGGTGAAAATGCCGGGCGGCGCCTTCGGCGTGGTCTGCGGCTTCAAGGATGTTGATGACGATGTGCGGCAGGGCCAGGCGGTGCAGAAGGCCCTCCAGGATGCCAGGAGAGCGGAGGAGGAAAACCGGCGTCTTGTCGCGGAGGTCCAGTCGGCGGCGAAGCTGGCGGAGCTCATGGGTTCCGTATCATCCCTTCTGTCGAATATGCCGGCCATGAGCTTCTCGAAGGATGCGGAGACGGGGAAGTATCTCGCCTGCAACCAGGCTTTTGCGGAGTATGCCCACAAGGATTCACCGTCGGGCGTGGTGGGCCTTACGGACTATGAAATCTTTGATGAGGAAACCGCGAGGCACTTCGAGGAGGATGACCGGAAGGCCATGGAGATGGACGAGCCCTATATCTTCTTCGAGGACGTGCCGGATGCCGCCGGCGTGATGCGGAATCTGCAGACCACCAAGCTGAAATTCCTGGATGGGGACGGGCGCCTCTGCACCCTGGGCATGTGCGTGGATGTCACGGAGATGACCAGAATGAAGGAGGCGGAGACAAGGCAGCAGGAGATGGAGGAGAAGATCGCCCTGCAGGAGAAGCTTCTTTCGGAGGAGCGGCAGAGGGCGGAGCAGGACAAGCTTATCACGGCTCTGGCCTCGGATTACCGGGGCGTGTACTATATCGAGCTGGACAGGGATGAGGGCGTCTGCTACCAGGTGCACACGGAGCTGGATCACGGCTTTAAGGTCGGGCAGCACTTTGCCTTTGTTGAGGACATCACCGGCTACGGGAATGAATATGTGGCGGAGGAGTATCGGGAGCGCTTCATGGAGTTTATTCAGCCGGAAGCCATCCGGGAAGGACTCCGGACCCGGCGGGTCATCTCCTACCGTTATATGGTGAATCACGGGAACGGGGAATCCTACGAGATGATTCGTTTTGCCGGCGTGCGCCACCCGGAGGACCGGGATGACCACCTGGTCCACGCGGTCAGCATGTGCTTCTCCGATGTGGACGAGGAGACGAGAAAAAGCCTGGCCCAGACCCAGGCGCTGGGAGAGGCCCTCTCGGCGGCCGAGGAGGCCAACCGGGCAAAAACCTCTTTCCTCTCCAACATGAGCCACGAGATCCGGACGCCGATGAATGCCATCATCGGACTGGACAATATCGCCCTGAGCGACCCGGATATTTCCGACAAAACCAGGGATCATCTGGAGAAAATCGGCACCTCGGCCCAGCATCTGCTGAGCATTATCAATGATATCCTGGATATGTCCCGCATCGAGTCGGGAAGAATGACCATCAATAATGAGGAATTCTCCCTCGTGAAGGTGCTGGAGCAGGTGAATACCATCATCGGCGGACAGTGCCGGGAGAAGGGGCTCAGGTACGAGTGCGTAATCCATGACAATATCGGCGATTATTATATCGGCGACGACATGAAGCTGCGCCAGATTCTGATCAATATTCTGGGCAACGCCGTCAAGTTTACGCCGGCAGGCGGACAGGTAACCTTCACGGTGGAGGAAGCCGCAAGATTCGAGGACAAGTCCACGCTGCGGATGAGGATAAGCGATACGGGCATCGGCATGAGCAGAGAGTTCCTGCCGAAGCTTTTCGATGCCTTCAGCCAGGAGGACGGCTCGTCCACCAGCAGGTACGGCAGCACGGGGCTGGGCATGCCCATCACGAAGAGTCTGGTGGAGCTGATGAACGGACATATTGAGGTGGAGAGCGAGAAGGGAAAGGGAAGCACCTTTACGGTGACCGTCACCCTTACGGAGTCTGACAGGACAGAGAACGACGAGACTCCGGGCATGCTGCATCCCCACGAGATGAAGGTTCTAGTCATCGATGACGACCCGGTGGCCTGCGAGCACGCCCGGGTGGTGCTGGGACAGGTGGGCGTCTACTGCGATACTGCCGCTTCCGGGGAGGAGGGCCGGGAGATGGTCCGGGTGCAGCATACGCGCATGGAGCCCTACAACCTGATCCTGATTGACTGGAAAATGCCGGGGATGGACGGTGTCGAGACCACCCGGCAGATACGGTCCGTGGTGGGGCATGAATCTGCCATCATCATCCTGACCTCCTACAACTGGGATGATGTGGCGGAGGAGGCGAAAAAAGCCGGTGTGGATACCTTTGTGCCGAAACCGCTGTTTGCGGCCAATGTCCTGGATGAATTCCAGGAGGCCTTCAAGAAGAAGAACGAGTTCTCAACGAAGAGCGCGGTGAATCTTGAGGGACGCCGCATTCTGCTGGCGGAGGACATGGTGGTCAACGCCGAGATCATGATGATGGTGCTTTCCATGCGGGATATGGAGGCAGACCTGGCTGAGAACGGAAAAGTCGCGGTGGACATGTTTGCATCCAGCGAAGAAGGGTACTATGACGCCATCCTCATGGATATGCGCATGCCGGTCATGGACGGCCTGACAGCTGCCCGGGAGATCCGGGCCATGAAGCGCGCCGACGCGAAAACCATCCCCATCATCGCCCTGACGGCCAATGCCTTCGATGAGGATGTGCAGCGCAGCATGCAGGCGGGACTCAATGCCCACCTGTCAAAACCTGTGGAGCCGGAGGCCCTCTTCAGCACCCTGGAAGGGCTGATCAGAAACTGAGTTATAAGAATGGCGTAAGGAGACGGACATGGATGTTTACGGTGAATACAGAGAGAAACTCCGGACGCCGGAGGAGGCGGTCCGATGCGTGAGGGACGGCGACTGGGTGGACTATACCGTGTCGCTGGCATTCCCCCAGCTGCTGGATACCGCGCTGGCAAAGAGAAAAGAAGAACTTCATGATGTGAAGATCCGGGGAAACCTCATATTCGGGCCGATACAGACGGTGGAGTGCGACCCGGACAGAGAGCACTTTATCTATAATTCCTGGCACTGCTCCGAATACGAGCGGAAGCTCTGCGACCGGGGGCTCTGCAACTACATTCCCATGGTGTTCCACAACGTGGTGCCCTACTATGAGCACTTTCTGACGGTCAATGTGGCCATGGTGGCAGTCACCCCCATGGACCGGCACGGATACTTCAATCTGTCCTGCAGCACCGGCACGGTGAAGGGAATCGTGGATCAGGCGGACATCGTCATCCTGGAGGTAAATGAGCGTCTTCCGCGGGTTTACGGCGGATTCGGCGACTGCATCCACATCTCCGAGGCTGATTATGTGGTGGAGGGAGAACATCCGCCGCTGCCGGAGTTTGTTCCCGAGGAGCCGACGGACATCGAGAGAAGCATTGCCGGACATATCTTCCCCTATATTCCGGACGGGGCAAACCTGCAGCTGGGCATCGGCGGAATGCCCGGCGTGGTCGGGGAAATGCTGGCCCAGTCCGACCTGAAGGACCTGGGGATGCACACCGAGCTCTGCACCGATGCCTATGTTACCCTGCATGAGGCAGGGAAGCTCACCAACCGGCACAAACGGGTGCTGCCGGGAAAGGGCGTGGCCGGCTTTGCCTTCGGCACCCGCAAGCTCTATGACTGGCTGGACGAGAATCCGGGGCTTGCCTTCTGCCCGCTGGAGTTCGTCAATGACCCGACGGTCATCCGCCGCATCGACAATATGGTTTCTATCAACGAGTGCCTCGCCGTAGACATCTTCGGCCAGGTATCCTCGGAGAGCGCAGGCCTTCGGCAGATCAGCGGCACCGGCGGCCAGCTGGACTTTCTTCTGGGGGCCTCGGAATCCAACGGCGGCAAGGCCTTTCTCTGCCTGCCGTCCACATTTACCGACAGGGAAGGAAACCGGCACAGCAATATCCTTCCCCACTTTCAGGGGGAGATCGTGACCTCGCCCAGATCCCAGGTCTTCTTCATCGTCACCGAGTACGGCGCCGTGAACCTGGAGGGACGCTCCACCTGGGAGCGGGCCGAAATGCTGGTGAGCGTCGCCCACCCGGACTACCGGGATGAGCTGATCGCGGCTGCGGAGAAGATGAAGATATGGAGAAAATCCAATAAGAGATAAGGAATCAGATACGGAATCATCAGAATACAGTTCAGATACAGCCTGTGCGGGAGAACAGATATCCTGCATTCTGCGCTGAACAAGGGAGGTAATGCGGATGAAAAAATATATGGGAACATTTGCCGTTGTTCTTGCCCTGGCTATGGCGGGCTGCGGCAGCGGGGCCGCGCAGACGGCGGAAGCGGAGAAGACGGAGGCAGCTTCACAGGAAGCGGCAGAAGCTCCGGCAGAGGATGAAAAGGGAGCAGGAGAGGCTGCGGAGGCAGGCGGAGAGGAAGCTGCAGCCGGAACAGCAGAAAGCGCGGAGGATGCCGCCGCCGGAGCAAAGCAGGATGACGCCATCCTGAATGAGCTCGCGGAGAAGAAGGGGAAGAAGGACAGCGGGAAGAATGATGAGAAGCCGGACCTCTTCGCTGAAATGGCCGGCTGGGAATATGAATTCACCAGCGGCGTCGGGGCCTGGTCAACAGAACTTACCGTCAATGAGGACGGTACTTTCTCCGGCACATTCCATGATGCCAACATGGGCGAGACCGGCGAGGGATACGAGGAGAACGGCACCCTGTATTATTCGGAATTTATGGGGAAGTTCGGAGAAGCGAAGGAACTGGAGCCCTTCATCTATGAAGTTCCTATCGAGGAAATCAATTATAAGAATACGCCGGAGACGGAAAGGATAGAGGACGGAACAAAGTATATCTATTCCGAAGCCTACGGACTCTCGGGCGCGGACAGCCTCATCGTCTACCTGCCGGGAACACCCATCGAAAAGCTGGATCCGGGCTATATGGACTGGATCACCATGCTGCATTTCCGGGAATATGTGAGAGAGAATTCCTATCAGGATCTGCCGGAGGACCTGCCCTTCTGCGGCATTTACCAGCGGGAAGAGCAGCTGGGCTTCTTCTCCTGGGCGAAGGAAGGGAAGAACCGGCAGTATATGGTGAACCGCTACGGTCTGCCGGGACTTGTGAATGAAGTGGCAGAGCTCCGTGAGGACGGCACCTACCACTACCTGGACCGGGATCCGGGCGGCATGGTATTCGTGGACAGCTACTGCTTCGAGACCTCTCCGACGGACCTGGAGGGGGACAGCGAAGCCATAGGGCGGGCAGCCATCGGCCGGACCGACGAGGGTGAGGACATGCACGATTTTTACTGCATGGATTATAACAGTATTGAGTACATGGCTGACGTGATCAGTCTGAATGGTGAGAGTACCCGGTACGCCTTCTGGGACAGCGGCAGCGGAGAAGACCTCAGGAATTGCTCTGCGCGCATCTTGATCAGCGGCGATTATACTTATGTCTACATTATCTCCGTCGATGCAGATGAAGAACTCTTCCGGGGAGAAGGGGTCCACTTCTATCTGTCCTCCCTCACCCTTTCCGGAAAGCCGGACAAACTGTCATCTGCAAGTCCCCTCGGCGCGGAAAAGAAGATTCCGGGGTATGCGAAGGCGGACAAAGCAAAAGATACACTTCTCGTGGATGAGGTGACCTGGGTCAGCGGCGGCGATACCGAGACACTGGCCCGGTACGGCATCGACCCGGAGGATGTCACAAACGATTACGCCATCGTGGATGACGACGGTGACTATAAGGCATATCAGGTGGCAGAGGGCGCACCCTGCTATGTACAGTATCCGAGAATAGAGAAAATTCACGGTTTTGTCACACTGGATGAGCTCCGGGACTATCTTGGAACGCACGGAGACGAAAAGCTTATGGAGCTGATTCTGGATAAAGACGATAAAGTAACCTTCATCTACGAGCCTTATACGCCGTAACAGGGGTGATGCCAAAAACAGTCCTACATTAATTCGTTTTGTGCGGCATACATCCCGGACATAAGTTTACGAAACAAAAAGGGATGTAAATCTCCTGTATTTCCAGGTACAATCGGGTACCTTCCGGAAAGAAACAGGAGATTTACATCCCTTATTATTTTCAGGGAATCCTATCCGCAGTTGCGTATAACCCAATCGTGCATTGCCCGGTTACGCATTGCGCATAAAACCGTTTTGTGTTAGAATATATGCATCGCACATGTTTTGGGGATCAATGGCTGATTACAGAAAGGAAAAAACATGGACTGCAAGACCAAGATCAAAGAACTGCGCAGAATGACCGGAATGAACCGCAGGGAATTCTGTGAATACTTCCAGATTCCC
>JAGBNL010000002.1 GCA_017634415.1 Clostridium sp. | reverse complement strand
GAAGTCCGTATTCAACGAGTACAGAGATTACATCACCGGCAGACCGACCATCAAGGGCGGACAGTATCACATCGATATGCTTCCGACCACCTGCCACGTATACTTCGGCGATGTCATGATCGCAGCTCCGAACGGACGTCTGGCTCACAAGCCGCTGTCCGAGGGCATTTCCCCGGAGAAGGGCGCAGATATCAACGGACCGACCGCCGTTATCAAGTCCTGCTCCAAGATGGATCACTGCTCCACCGGCGGCACCCTGCTGAACCAGAAGTTCACACCGGCGGCTCTTGCAGGCCAGAGCGGCATCGACAACCTGGCAGCGCTGGTTCGTGCATACTTCGCAATGGACGGCCACCACATCCAGTTCAACGTTATCGACCGTGAGACCCTGAAGGATGCCCAGAAGCGTCCGGATGAGTACAAAGAGCTCATCGTCCGCGTAGCCGGCTACTCCGATTATTTCCGCAACCTGGACAATGCACTCCAGAACGAGATCATCGAGAGAACCGAGCAGAGCTTCAACTAATCTGAACGGACTGCGCCGGAAGGCGTGAAACAGTAATATATACATGGGGCGGCAGGCAACTGCCGCCCCTGTTCTTTTACCGCAGGAAGCCGCCGCCTTCATCCGAAAGACACGTCGGCTTTCCGCCGCAATACCCGGTATCGGCAGCTTCGGTGCAAAGTATCGGAAATGGTGATAGGAAAGTTCCGGGTCTTGTGGTATAATGAATCAACGTTATTTTTTGAAAAAAGAAACACCCTGAGGGAGACGGATATGGACAACGGACTGAACCATTTTGATGCGAAGGGCAACGCCATTATGGTGGATGTGACCGAAAAGCAGATTACCCACCGGGAGGCGACCGCCTCCGGAAAGATCCGGGTGAGCCGCCCGGTGATGGACGCGGTGCTGGCAGGCACCGTGAAGAAGGGGGATGTGCTGGGGGTCGCCCGGGTGGCCGGAATTATGGGCGTAAAGAGGACATCGGAGCTGATTCCCATGTGCCATCCGCTGCCTCTCACCGGCTGCAGCGTGGATTTTGAGATTGATGAGGAGAATCTCGAGATCAAAGCCGTCTGCACGGCGAAGACCGACGGGAAGACCGGGGTGGAGATGGAGGCGCTTACCGGTGTACAGATCGCGCTTCTGACCATCTATGACATGTGCAAGGCCATCGACAAACGCATGGAGATGAATGAGATTCATCTGGAGAGAAAGTCCGGAGGAAAGAGCGGGGAATTCGTGCGGTGAGGAATTGCCTGCACCGGCATTTACCATAAAAATCAGGGAAAAGGGGCGGAAAAACCCATGAGAGACCATTTCGGCAGAACTATTGATTATATGCGGATTTCCATCACGGACCGCTGCAATCTGCGATGTCTTTACTGCATGCCGGAGGAAGGCATAAGCGATGTGGGACACAGCAAGATTCTCCGGTTTGACGAGATCTGGCGTCTGTGCAGGATCTTCGCGGCGGAAGGAATCCGGAACATCAAGCTTACCGGCGGCGAACCGCTGGTGCGGCTGGGCGTCGCGGATCTTATCCGTGGCATCCGGGAGATTCCGGAAATAGAGAGCATCACCCTGACCACCAACGGCGTTCTGCTGGCATCCATGTACGATGACCTGGTGGAAGCGGGGCTGGATGCCGTGACCGTGAGTCTGGATACTTTGGACCCGAAGGTGTTTCAGAGCATCACCCGCAGAGATCGTTTTCAGAACGTGATGGAGGGACTGCGCTATGCGGAAAAGGCGGGGAAAATCCCCGTCAAGATCAACACGGTGCCGATCCCGGGCGTCAATGATGATGACCTGGTGAAGCTTGCGGAGATCGCGAGAGACCACCGGATCCATGTGCGGTTCATTGAGATGATGCCTATGGGACTGGGAAGCACATACACGGCCCTTCAGGAGGATGAGATCTTAAGAAAGCTCACGAAGAAGTTCGGAACATTTACTCCCGTGAAGGAAAAACTGGGAAATGGTCCCTGCCGCTATTATTCTGTCCCCGGTTTTCAGGGAAGAATCGGCTTCATCAGCGCCGTGAGCCACAAATTCTGCGAGGACTGCAACCGTGTGCGGCTGACGGCGGACGGATATCTGAAAACCTGCCTGCAGTATGATATGGGAGCGGATCTGCGGGCCCTGCTGCGGGGCGGAGCGGACGATGCGGCCATCCGGGAGGCCTATGATCGGGCAATCCTGGAGAAGCCCAGATGCCATCACTTTGAGGTGGCGGGGAATCTCATCGAAGAACGGGAAAAGCGGGTTATGTCCCAGATAGGAGGATAAAATATGCGTGTTGCGATTATAACATCCAGTGATTCCGGTTACGCCGGAGAGCGGGAGGACAAAAGCGGACCGGTGATCGCCGAGATGGTGACAGCCGATGGATATGAGGTGGTATCCCAGGAGATTCTGCCGGATGACTTTGAGATGCTCGCGGCCAGGATGAAGGAAATCTGCGACAGCGGCGCGGCGGAGCTGATTCTGACCACCGGCGGCACAGGCTTCTCCGTCCGGGATATCATGCCGGAGGCCACGGCTTCGGTCTGTGAACGGATGGTTCCGGGAATTCCGGAAGCCATGCGGGCCTACAGCATGCGCTTTACCGAGCGTGCCATGCTGTCCCGGGCCGCCAGCGGCATCCGGAAGAGGACCCTTATCGTGAACATGCCGGGAAGTCCCAAGGCTGTGCGGGAAAGCCTGGAATTTATCCTGCCGTCCCTTAAGCACGGGCTGGAGATTCTGACCGGGGAAGCATCAAACTGCGCAAGGTAAAGTATACTAACTTTACTTCGATGGGTTCTGATGATATAATAAATTATTGTTATGCCCCTTCGGGGCGAGCAGAAAAGAATGACATATCGCCGGGTATGTCGGGAAGTTGGTAGGGAATGCCGAGAAGAAACAATACAAAAGCAAAGATTGCAAAGGTGGCCTGGAAACTGTTCCATGAGAAGGGCTATGATGCGACAACGATTGATGACATCATTGAACAGTCCGGAACGTCGAAGGGAAGCTTTTATCATTATTACAGCGGGAAAGACGCGCTGCTGGCTACACTTCCCGAGATTTTCGACGCAAAGTACGAAGAGGCCATAGGTACCCTGGATCCCGAGATGGACAGCTATGAGAAGCTTCTGGAGCTTTGCTACATTGTCCATGACATGATCAACGAGGAGATTCCCATCGGGCTTCTGGCATACCTTTATTCCTCTCAGGTTGTCACAAAGGGCGACAAGCACCTGCTGGACCGGAACCGTTTCTATTACCGCATGGTGACGGAGCTGGTGGACGAGGGCCAGAGAAGGGGGCAGATCATCAGCACTCTTCCTTACTATGAGATTGCCAGGATCTATTCCATGTGCGAGCGTGCCATCATCTACGATTACTGTATCAGTGACGGCAACTACAACCTCGGAGAGTATACAAGAAAGATCATGCCGATGCTGTTCGGCGCCGTGCGGGCAAAGGCGGCACCGGAGCATGAGGTCGGTACGCCGTAAGGAATTATAGGTAAACGAAATGCCGGAGAGGGGCGCATCGCTTCTCTCCGGCATCGTGCGCGATAAGGCCGGAAAATGGCCGCCGTGCTTGCACGTGCGGACATTTGGCGGCCAACGCGATATCAACACAGCGGAAGGAGCGCGGAAGGAATGGCGGAAGATTACGGCTTTATCAATATCGTCAACGCGACAGAAAACAACCTGAAAAATGTATCCATCAGGATTCCAAAGAAGAAGATCACTGTATTTACGGGCGTTTCCGGTTCCGGCAAGTCTTCCCTCTGCCTGGACACCATCGCGGCGGAATCCAGAAGAGAGCTGAATGCCACATTTCCCAGCTTCATCCAGCAGTTTCTGCCGAAGTACGGGCGGCCGCATGTGGAACGGGTGGAGAACCTGCCGGTCACCATCGTGATAGACCAGAAGAAACCGTCGGGGAATACCAGGTCCACGGTGGGCACCTACACCGATATCTATGCGCTGCTCCGGCTTCTGTTCTCCCGGGTGGGGCAGCCCTTTGTGGGGTATTCCGATTCCTTCTCTTTTAACCATCCTGCGGGGAAATGCGGGCGCTGCGACGGTCTGGGGGTTGTGACGGACCTGGATATCCACAAGCTGGTGGACTTTGACAAGTGCCTGAACGACGAGGATGTGATTCATTATCCCACATTTACCACAGGCGCCTGGCGGTGGAAGCGCTATGCCTACAGCGGTCTCTTTGATCTGAACAAGAAGATCCGCGATTACTCGGAGGAGGAGCTGCAGATGTTCCTCTACTCCCCCCAGATAAGACTGAAGAACCCGCCGTCCAACTGGCCGAAATCCGCCAAGTTCGAAGGCATTTACCCCCGTATGTACCGGTCCATCATCGGCACGAAGGAGGGAGAGAAGTTCAAGAACTACCTGGACAAAATGGTCAGCACCTTCACCTGTCCGGAATGCGGCGGCACAAGACTGAATGAGAAGATAAGAAGCTGCAGGATTAACGGGAAGAATATCGCGGAGGTCTGCGATATGCCCATCCCCGATGCGGCGGAATTTATCGCCGGCATAGATGACCCGCTGGCGGTGGATATGAAGAGAGAGCTTCTGAAGAAGCTGAATTCCCTCATAGAGATCGGGCTGGGGTATCTCTGCCTGTCCCGGGGAACGGATACCCTGTCGGGGGGCGAGGCCCAGAGAATCAAGATTTCCCGCTATATCAATTCCCCGCTCACAGATATGATGTATGTGCTGGATGAGCCCAGCGTGGGACTGCATTCCCGGGATATACAGAATCTGAAGAATTCCCTGATAAAGCTGAAGGAGCACGGCAATACGGTCCTTATCGTGGAGCATCACCGTGAGGTTATCTCCATCGCCGACCATATCGTGGATATGGGGCCTGCGGCGGGGATGCACGGGGGAGAGGTGATGTTTGAGGGAAGCTACAGAGATCTCCTGCTTTCCGGCACCCTGACGGGCAGAATGCTCCGGGCGAGAACCCCCATGAAGATGAGACACAGGACGCCCACCGGCTGGTACCGGGTGGAACACGCGAAGCTCCACAACCTGAAGGATGTGAGCGTGGACCTGCCCATGGGCTGCCTTACGGTGATCGCCGGCGTGGCCGGTTCCGGCAAGAGCTCCCTCAGCGAGGTGTTCATGGATTCCTATCCGGGGAGAACCATCTCCATCCGGCAGAAGAATATCGGCATCAACCTGCGGTCCACGCCTGCAACCTACCTGGATATCGCGGACCCGATCCGGAGCCTGTTCGCAAAGGAGAATCATGTTCCCGCGGCCCAGTTCAGCTTCAATTCCAAGGGAGGCTGTCCGGTCTGCGGCGGCAAGGGAATCATCGTCTCGGAGATGGCCTATATGGACGCCATCGAGACGGTCTGCGAGGCGTGCCACGGCACCCGGTACAGCGACGAGACCCTGCAGTACCTCTACCGCGGGAAAAATATCGCGGAAGTGATGGGGATGACCGTGAATCAGGCCTGCGAGTTCTTCAAGGAAGAGAGCTTCGCGGCAAAGCTGGATACCCTCCGGCAGGTGGGACTGGGATATCTCCATCTGGAGCAGTCCATGACAACCCTGTCCGGCGGCGAGCTGCAGAGGGTGAAGCTGGCGGACAGTCTGGATGAGACGGGGCAGATCTTCGTTATCGACGAGCCCACGGACGGCCTCCATCTGGATGATATCCGGAAGCTTATGGAACTGTTCAACCGCATGACAGACAACGGCAATACCCTGATCATCATCGAGCACAGCCTGGATGTGATGAAAGAAGCCGACTACATCGTGGAGATGGGTCCCGGCGGGGGAATCCACGGCGGAAACCTGCTCTTTGCCGGCACGCCGGAGGAGATGCTCCGGTCGGAGAAGAGCGTCACCGCGCCCTATCTGCGGGATTCCCTGGTGGAGAAGCTGGGGTGAGGTATATTACAAATCTCTGACGATATGAACGCCGCTCTTGACAGGGCGGCGTTCCGTGCTATAATGTGTTCAAAAGAAACGAGAAAATGACAAAAATGAACATAAAGCACGGAGGAAGTCCCATGGAAGAGAATAAAAACAGAGCGTCCGGATATTCAATGGACTATTTTACGCTGTTTGTACCGTTTGCCGCGATTCTGGCCATGTGCGGTTCTTTTTTCCTCGCGCCGGAGGCGTCGAAGCATGTGCTGGATGGAATCCGGTTTTTCCTGGGAGACACCTTCGGTTCCTGGTATCTTCTGGTGGGCTTCGGCGGATTCCTGCTGTCCCTTTATATGGCGTTCTCCCGCGTGGGAAAGATACGTCTCGGGGCACCCGGAGAGAAACCGCAGTATTCCAATTTCGCCTGGGGCTCCATGATGTTCACCTCCGGTCTGGCGGCGGATATCCTGTTCTATTCTCTGTGTGAGTGGGTGCTGTACGCCCAGGATCCTCATCTGGCGGAGATGGGAAGCATCCAGGAATGGTCCGGCACCTATGCCCTGTTCCACTGGGGACCGATTCCCTGGTGCTTTTATCTGGTGCTGGCGGTGGCCTTCGGCTATATGCTTCACGTGCGCGGCGTAAACAAGCAGAAGTATTCCGAGGCGGTAAGACCCATTCTGGGCCGGGCGACGGACGGATGGGCCGGGAGACTGATCGACCTTATCGCCGTGTTCGCGCTTCTGGCCGGCACGGCAACCACCTTCAGCCTGGCGACCCCGCTTATGGCGCAGATTACGGCGGATCTTCTGCACATTCAGAACAGCCGTTTCATCACCATCGCCATTCTGGTTCTGACCTGCATCATTTATACCGTGTCCGTGGTGCGCGGCATGCACGGCATCCTGCACCTGGCATCCATGTGCGTCTACCTGTTCCTGGGGCTACTGGCCTATGTGCTCATCTTCGGGGGAGAGACGGTCTATATCATTGAGACCGGCATTTCCTCCATCGGCCATCTGGCGCAGAACTTTATAGAGCTGTCCACCTTTACGGATCCGCTCCGGGAGACATCCTTCCCCCAGAACTGGACGATCTTCTACTGGGCCTACTGGATGGTGTGGTGCGTGGCATCCCCCTTCTTTATCGGCAGCATTTCCCGGGGAAGAACCGTTAAGCAGACGATTCTCGGCGGCTATATCTGCGGACTGGGCGGAACCTTTACAAGTTTTATTATTCTTGGAAATTACAGCCTGGGACTCCAGGTTTTCGGAAAGCTGGATGTGATTGGCGTCTACGAGAAGACGGGAGATCTGTACCTGACCATCTCAGAGATTCTCAGCACGCTTCCGCTGGCACCGATGGTTCTTGTGCTGCTGGCCGTAACCATGATTGCCTTCTACGCCACAAGCTTTGACGCCATCGCCATGGTGGCGGCTTCCTACTCCTACAGGGAACTGCCCGCCGGACAGGAGCCTCATCTGCAGATGCGCGTGTTCTGGTCTGTGGTGCTGATACTGCTGCCTATCGCGCTGGTATTCAGTGAGAGCAGCATGGCAAATCTGCAGACGGTGTCGATTATTGCGGCATTTCCCGTATCGGTTATCATTATCCTGATCGTGGCGGCCTTCTTCAAAGACGCAGTCAGAAAGGAGGATTGATGCCCGGCAGCAGGACTGTCATGCCGCAGCGTGTGAGCTGGTCGGCATAGCGCAGGAAAACGCTGTCCGAGGCGGTTTCTGCCGGATAGGGCGCGTCCTTGTGCAGGGTGAAATAATCCCCGAATTTTTCCATACTCAGGGTGTCGAAATCGCAGAGCATCACCTTTTTTACATTGTGCTGCCGGAGAAGCTCTCCGAAGGACATGGCGTCATAGACAGAGTCATTGATACCGGGGATCACGGAGATGCGCACGCAAGTATCGGTGCCGCTCATGATGGCGGAATCCAGGTTCGCCAGAATTGTGACGTTGGATACGCCGGTGAAGCGGACATGCTTTGCGTCGTCATAGTGCTTCAGATCGATCAGGACGCGGTCGGAGTGCCGGAGCACCCGGTCAAAGTCCAGCTGCTTTATAACCCCTGTAGTCTCGAAATTCGTCATGATGCCGAGACTGCGGCAGGTTTTGAAGAGGTCCGCGGCGAAGGCAGCCTGTTCGCGGGTGCTGATTCCGGACAGATAGATGCCGCCGCCCTTCTGATACAGGGGCGCGTCCGCGAGGATCTTACTGCGGGCTTCCTCAAAAGAAATCATCTTATCCCGGAAGTGCAGCATGCGTGCGGGACAGTTGTCCTCGCAGGTGCGGCAGAAGCTGCAGGTGTCGGGATTGAAGCGGAGATCATTGTCCCGGAAGGTGAGACTTCCCGTGGGACATGCTTTTTCACAGAGATGGCAGAAGAGACAGTCCATACTGTTCCATTCGATGTGGGTCGGACGTTCTTCGGGCGTGGGCCGGCTGCACCAGATGCAGCGCATGGGACAGCCGTTGAAAAAAACAACGGTGTTCAGCCCTCCGCCGTCAGGCAGGTAGTTTTTCTGGATTCGGAAAATATCTGCTTTCATGGACGCGTCCCTTCAATGGAAAATACTGTGATTCAGCTCACCCCGGAGGGGCGATAGGTTTGCGATGAGGTTGATCTTATAGGAGACCAAAAGCGATGTCAAGCGCACACATCGTTTTTGGTCATTTTGCATTTTTTGAACAATATTTTCCGCGGATTTTTTGGATGCCTTTTTTCGAAAAAACCCATTGTAAAGTGGTTGCGCAGGCAGACAAAAAAGGATATGATTATTTCAGTGACGGAATTAAACCTCCGTATGATGTCGGCCCGGCCTATATGCCGGGCGTTATTCAACTTGAGATGCCCTGAGCAGGAGATTATATAGATGAGTACAGATGACAGAAGATATGCTTCCGGCAGAAACGGAACCGCCAGGAGAAGCAGTTCGCAGACAGGAAGAAACAGAAGCACGGGGAGCGGCAGCTCCAGAAACACCACAAGAAGCAGTTCGGGTAGAAATTATTCGAGCGGCAGAAGAACCGGCAGACGCAGAAGAAGGAGCGGCAGAGACCGCGGAGCACTGATGATGGGACTTATACTGGCAGTGCTTCTGGTGGTGGCAGGCGCTCTTCTATTCGGAAGAGGGAAGAAAGAGAAACCGGAAACCTCTGATATGGCGGAGTCGGAGATGATGACAGACGCCTTCGCGGGGGAGAAGATAAAGGGAGACCTTTTTGTGGACTACTCGGCCATCGCCGGTGCAGGCGAAGACGCCATGCTGAATCTTTCCGGCATGAGCAGGGCCGATGCGGAGAACGCTCTGAAGAGCAAGTATCAGTGGTCGCTGAAGGTGCTGAATACCAATCCGAATCTTGACAAGTTTGAGATGCCCAGCATCCCGGAGACAGAAGATTCTGCCCATGAAACCGGCGCGGATGCCGAGGGAACCGTCTATGAGGTGCAGGTTGACGACCCGCTGGCGGCGGTGAAGATCCGTCCCTCCAAGAGCGAGTTTGAAGTGCCGGACCCCATCGGCCAGGAAATCACGGCTCTTCTGGATCAGATATTCAAGGACTACGCTGACGGCGCGATTCCGGAAAAGACAGAGCCGGAGAGCACAGCGGCGGATACCTCCGCGGTACAGAGTGCGGATTACACCCTGGTGCTTCCGGATTACAGCGAGCTTGCCCGGGACTACGCTTCCCAGCTGGCGATTGTCTGGGATGTCAAGCCGAAAAACGGTGATATCGTCTCCTACGACAAGGAGAATGACAGCTTTGTCTTCGGCGGATTCGAGGATGGTTACGCCTATGACGAGGCAAAAATCGCAGAGGATCTCGCCCGGGCCATGAAGAGCGACTACACGGCGCAGCTTCAGGCGGCGGGCAATGTGGTGGAAGGCGTCAGCCAGTCCGTAAAGGATAAGTACAAGACCATCGGCAGCTTCACCACCAACACCACAGCCAACGAAGTCCGCAACAAGAACGTGCGTCTTGCGGCGGAAGCGGTAAACGGCACGATCCTCAGACCGGGAGAGGAATTCTCCTTTAACGGTACTGTAGGCGAGCGTACCGAGGCAAAGGGATTCGGACCCGCGGGAGCTTACAACAACGGAGAGGTTGTCCAGGAGATCGGCGGAGGCGTCTGCCAGGTTTCCTCCACCCTGTTCAACGCGGTCTTCCGCGCGGGACTTACCACAACCTACAGACGGTCCCATACATTTGAGCCCAGCTATGTCACGCCGGGATGCGACGCGACTGTTTCCTGGGGCGGTCCGGACTATAAATTCGTCAATAACTCCAGCCATGCCATTGGCATCCGGGCATCCTACTACAACCGGGAGTGCTCCGTTTCCATCTACGGCGTGCCGGTTCTGGAGGATGGCGTGACCTGGTCTCTGGATGCGCAGAAGATCAAGGATCTTCCGCTGGAAGAGCCCCAGATCATTACGGAAGGATCTCCCAGCTCCGGTTCCACCGGAAGTGAGTGGGAAGTCTTCAAGATTATCCGCAAGAACGGCGAGACCGTAGAACGTGTCCGCGACCATACAGCCCTTTACAAGGGACACAGGCCCACGGTTCTTGCAGGCGGCCTCATCGATGAGGAATCCGCCGAGATTGATACCCTGGTGTCTCCGGAGGGAAGCAGTGAGACAGGAGAAGCTGCAGGCACCGGCGCGACCGATGAGCAGGCAGGCCCCGGCGGCGGTCCCGGAAGCGGCCCCGGCGGCGGAACAACCTCCGCGCCGGCAACGACGGTTTCCGGTGATGCTGCAGGTCCCGGCGGCGGACCGGGCGGCGGTCCGGGAGGCGGACCTACCGAGGAACAGACAAAGGCCGGAACGGAAGAGGCACCGGGCAATGTCGTGACAGCTCCGGAGCCTGGCCCCGTGGAACCGGTACCGGGAGATGAGGAAGATGATATCTCCGATGATTCCGCAGGACCGGGCGGTCCGGGCGCAAACCAGGTCATCGCACCGACGGCGGCGGAATAAGAAGAAATCGGATATGAACGCATTTAAATTCAAAGCGGCAGCTCTTCGGGGCTGCCGTTTTTATGTTATACTACTGTAAGTGCTCCGGATTACCCGGAAAATATCACACCGCCCGGAGGGAGGAAATGCCATGCGCAGTTTTGTCTATGAGAATTCCACAAAAGTATATTTCGGAGAGGGATGTGTCCGCGAACATCTGGAAGAGGCCCTGAAGCCATACGGGGACAACATCCTTCTGGGCTTCGGACAGGGCTCTGTATACAGGAACGGAGTTTATGATGAGGTGACGGCGATTCTCAGGAAAGCGGGAAAGCATGTGATCGAATTCTCCGGTATTATGCCCAATCCCACCTACAGGAAGGTGCTGGAGGGAAAACAGCTGGTAAAAGAGCATCACATTGACCTGATTCTTGCCATGGGCGGCGGATCTGTCATGGACTGCTGCAAGGCCGTGGCGGTAGCAGCATCTACGGAGAAGGATTTCTTCGAGCATTTCTGGGAAGTGAACGAGCCCATCGATTTTCCGCTGGTACCGGTGGGGATCATCGAGACCGTGCCTGGAACGGGCAGTGAGGTCAACGGCTGTGCCGTGGTAACCCATGAAGAGAAGAAGATAAAGACGGACCACGATTATATGGAGCTGAACGCCCGTTTTTCCTTCCTGGACCCGACCTATACCTATTCCGTATCCCCCTTCCAGACAGCGGCGGGCGGATTCGATATGCTCAGTCACGTGCTGGAGGTCTATTTCTCCGAACCGGATGATAACAATCTCTCGGATGCCATATCCGAGGCCATCATGCGGGATATTATCAGAAACCTTCCGGAGGCCCTGAAGAATCCCGAGAGCTATGCGGCCAGGAGCGCTCTGATGTGGGATGCCTCCATGGCGGAGACCAGGCACATCAAGCTGGGAAAACAGCTGGACTTTGAGGCGCATCAGATCGAACACCAGATGAGCGCCTATACCGACTGCAATCACGGCGCGGGCCTGGCGGCCATCATGCCGGTATATTACCGCCATATTCTGAAGGACGGACAGAAGAAATTTGCCATGTTTGCGGAAAATGTCTGGGGAATCTCCCCGGAGGGCAGGACAGAAGAAGAACTGGCGGAGGCGGGACTTGCCGCTCTGGAGAAATTTATCACCGATATCGGCCTTCCGCGGTCCCTCAGAGAGCTGGGATTCGGAGAAAAGGAAAAAGAAATGCTGCCTGCAATCGCAGACAGCACAGGAATCAATCACGGAGGATATCGGGCCCTCACCAGGGATGAGGTGCTGGAAATCCTTCAGGAGAGTTGGTAAATAAAAAGGAGCGATGCTGATGTTCAGTCGTGCCAGGCGCTGCGTTATTTCTCAGTCCATGGGCGCCTGATAGAACTTCCCGTAGAACTGGGTGGTTTTCATTACGTTTATGATGGCGGCGGGATCTGCCTCCAGGATAACCTCCACCGCCTCATGGGCCTCATAGGATGAGGTGACGGTGGTCAGCATGTACATTTTCTTACCGCTGTAGCCGCCGGTGATTTCGTTCCAGGAGATGCCGTGCTTTGTGGATGCCAGATAGGCTTTCAGCACCTCATCCTTTTTCTGCGTTGTGATCTGCAGGGTCAGGCGGTCAAAACGATGATGGAAGGTGGAAATGGTTCTGGTGGTGACAAACTGGAAGAG
>JAGBNL010000125.1 GCA_017634415.1 Clostridium sp. | reverse complement strand
GGCCACCGTGCTTGCACGAGTGGACATTTGACGGCCAACGGACATCGAGCGGCTATGCCGCGAGATGCCCGTTTCGCGCCGGATGGGCGGCTTTAGCCTGCCCATCCGCTCCCGCCCCGCAGGGGCGGGAGCCCTTCATTTTTCTGATGACGGATAACTGTAAAATAATGTATAATAAGTATGATTGTCCGGCGCATCGTACACCGGAAAAAAATTCGCACACGGGAGGAATAAACCAATGGTAAAACACATCATTCTCTGGCAGCTGAAGGACGAGTTTACAGAGGAGCAGAAGAAGGAGATCCGGCAGGGCGCAAAGGAGGGACTGGAAGGTCTTGTGGGAAAGGTTCCGGGACTTCTGGCCGTACACGTTCAGGCGGAGATGCTTCCGAGCTCCAATGCGGATATCATGCTGGATTCCACGCTTGAGGATGCGGAAGCGCTGAAAAACTATGCACACCATCCGGAGCATGTGAAGGTCGCGGACACAAAGGTGCGTCCCTTTACGAAGAACAGGGTCTGCATGGATTTTGAAGTCTGATGTGCACGGCAGCGGGTCTTTCGAAGACCGGAGAGCGGCGCGGGGAGATCTGACATGACAGGAGAGGGACAATGGCCGGACTGGATATCATATGCATCGGGGCGGTAAATTATGACTATATGTTTCGCTGCAGCGCGGAGGACCTTCTGACAGATACGTCGGAAGGGGCGGAGGATCTGAGCAATTCCACGGAGCTGGTGGAGAAGGATATCCGGGAGCTTGTCCGGAAGGACAGGAGCTACACCACCCAGCTAGGCGGATCGGCGTTCATCACGCTGAAGGTGATCAAATATATCTACGGGGAACTGAAAGCTGCCTATGTGGGTGTCTGCGGCATTCTGTCCGATTTTGAACTGCGGTTCGGGAAAACCAACGACCTGGAGAGCGAGTTGGATCACCTGGACAGCCGGGACTGGTTTTTTACCACGGAAAACCGGTTTGACCTGCCGGAGAACCGCTATATCGCGAAGTCTGTGGTACGGCTTTACAATCACAGCAGAAACTGCATCCGGATCGCGCCCAACGCGAACAACACCCTTCTGGAACGGATCCGGGAGAAGGAGTATTCCGGGGAAGAGAGTCTTGCGGATTATCTGGCGCAGGCCAGGTGGGTGCATCTGTCATCCCTGTCGGATTTTGACCAGTTTGAAGAGATTATGACATCCGTCCGGACGGCAAAGCGGAAGAATCCGGGACTTTTTGTGAGCATGGATCCCGGATTCGAGTATACGCTGCGGTACCGGAACCGGCTGCAGAAGCTCATCGGCTGCGTGGATTATATGTTCTTGAATAATTCGGAAAAGAAGAACCTGGGCGGAAATGTCCGCGATATCCGTGCGCTTTACCGGAATATCCGGGAATACTGTACCCTTTCGGGGGTGCGGAAGGGTCCGGTCCTGGTGGTCAAGCACGACAACAGAACGGAGTTTGTCCGCTTTGAGAACGGAAAAACCGGAATAAAGACGGTGTGGCACCGGAAAATGTATAATTATGAGATGAACAATGATACCGGCGCCGGCGAGTCCTTCGCGGGAGGCTTTATCGCGGGAATGCTGGATCGGATGGACGAACCGGATATTCCCTGGGCCGCGGGAATGGGCGTTGTGGCGGCGAAGGGAAGGATGCGCAGCTTTGACCATGAAAATCCCTATTATAATATTCACTCGGATGCGGGAAAATACATCCGCGGGGAGAAAATGAGACGCTGAAAACATTGACAAACTTTTAAGATAAGGATATGCTGAAATGTGTATAGAAATCCGTCGGATATGTTAATGTTGATAATCCGACAGTGAAAAAAGGAGGAGAAAGATGAAGAAATTTATCAGTGCAGCTCTGGCAGCAACTCTGTGCCTGAGCATGGCAGCATGCTCCGGTCAGAAGCCGGCTGAGACCACGGCAGCAGCAACCGAGGCGGCAGCGGAGGAGACCAAGGCAGAAGAGGCAGCGGCAGAGACCGAGGCAGCAGCAGAGGCAGAGAAGTCCGATAAGCCGATCCGTGTCTGCATCGTTTACACAGGAAACCTGGGCGACAAGTCCTACAACGATTCCTGCAACATGGGCGCAGAGAAGGCTGTTGCGGATTTCGGCATTGAGCTGAAGTCTCTCGAAGGCGGTACCGCAGATGAGTGGAAGGCTAACCTGCTTGCAGCATGCGAGGAAGGCTATGACCTGATCATCGGCGCATCTTCCAATATTGCCGACTATATCACAGAGTATGGCCCGAGCTATCCGGACACCAAGTTTGCTGTTATCGATACCACCGTGGATCTTCCGAACGTTGAGTCCATCAGCTTTGCACAGAACCAGGGTTCCTTCCTGGCCGGCGCTGCTGCTGCAATGTTCACCCAGAAGACCGACATCGAGGGTGTGAATGAAGAGCACATCATCGGATGGGTCGGCGGTATGGATATCCCGGTTCTTCACGACTTCTACACCGGCTATGAGCAGGGTGCGAAGTACATCGATCCGGACATTCAGATTCTGCAGTCCTTCGCAGGCGAGTGGCAGAACCCGCTGAAGGGCAAGGAGCTCACTCTTGCACAGTATGACCAGGGCGCAGACATCGTCATGAACGTTGCTTCCGGTACCGGCGCAGGCGTTCTTGAGGCTGCAAAGGAAGCCGGCAAGTATGCCATCGGCGTAGACCTGAACCAGGATGCAGATCAGCCGGGTTCCGTTCTTACCTCCATGGTTAAGCGCGTTGACAATGCATGCTACCTTGTTATCCAGTCTGTAGTGGACGGCACCTTCGCAGGCGGCACAACCCAGTATCTCGACCTCTCCAAGGGCGGCGTTTCCCTGACTGACTTCTCCGTCATCAAGGAATCTCTGGGCGAGCAGTTCCCGCAGGATATCGTAGACAAGATCGACGAGCTGAATGAGAAGATCATCTCCGGCGAAATCGTGGTTGAGAACTATGAGGGCTTCGGTCCGCAGGCATAATCTGTTCCTGCAGCGAGTCTGATATAAGCTGAAATTGAGAACAGGGGTCTGCCAGGATCCCTGTTCTTTTAGCAATACAGAGAGCATTTCGAAGAGGGCGTGCAAATGAGTGAATATGTAGTCGAAATGAAAGACATCGTCAAAACATTCGGTCAGGTGCAGGCAGTCATCAATGGTCAGTTCAACCTGAAAAAGGGAGAGATTCACTCCCTGATCGGAGAGAACGGCGCCGGAAAGTCGACGATGATGAAGCTGCTGTTCGGCATGTATCCGATCAACAGCGGCGAGATATACGTCAACGGCGAAAAGATGAAGCACCTTACCCCGAAGATTGCGATTGAGCACGGTATCGGCATGGTGCACCAGGAATTCATGCTGGTGCGCGAGCTTACGGTTCTGGAAAATATTATTCTGGGTTTTGAGCCGGTAAAGGGTCTGAAGATTGACTTCGACAAGGCGAGAGAGGATGTAAAAAAATACATCGAAGAATACAACATGGATGTGCAGCTTGACAAGAGAATCAGCCAGATATCCGTAGGCGAAGCGCAGCGTGTCGAGATCATCAAGACTCTGATGCGCGGGGCAGAGACGATTATTCTGGACGAGCCGACGGCTGTGCTTACGCCCCAGGAAGCGGAACGCCTCTTCGAGATTCTGGAAAACCTGAAGGAGGGCGGTAAGTCCATCGTCTTCATTTCCCATAAGCTGAATGAGGTTATGCAGATCTCCGACCGCATCTCCGTTATGCGGCAGGGCCGGTATATGGGCACCGTGGATAAGGAGGACACCTCCCCGCTGGATCTGACGAAGCGCATGATCGGCCGTGAGGTATTCCTGAACATCGAGAAGGACTACGGCAAGGCCGGGGAAGATATCCTGGAGGTGAAGGATATCTGGGTATCCAGTCAGAAGGAGACCTCGAAGATCCGAGGCATGTCCCTGCACGTCCGGGCCGGAGAGATCGTGGGAATCGCCGGCATCGACGGAAACGGGCAGAGTGAGCTGGTGGAAGCCATCACCGGACTGCGGAAGGTGGAGAAGGGCAAGGTCATCGTCTGCGGAAAGGATGTGACGAACCGTACTGTGCGTCAGATCCGGGACGCCGGCCTGTCCCATATTCCGGAGGACCGGAATACCACGGGACTGAACCGCGCCATGTCTATTCGGGACAATCTGGTGACGGTGCGCCTGGACCTTCCACCCTTTACCAGCAAGGGTGTGATCAACGATAAGGCCCAGAAGGAATACGCGGAGCAGATGGTGAAGGAATTCGATATCCGTCCCACGGACTATGAGCTGCCGACATCCTCCCTCTCCGGAGGAAATGCCCAGAAGGTGGTTGTGGCGAGGGAGGTTTCCATCGGCAACAGGCTTCTGATTGCTTCCCAGCCCACCCGCGGCGTCGATATCGGCGCTATCGAGCAGATACGAAACACCCTGGAGAAGGCGAAGAAGGGGGGCGCAGGCGTCCTTCTGATTTCCGCCGAGCTGGAAGAGATCATTTCCCTCTCGGATCGCATCATTGTTATCCATGAAGGAAAAATCACCGGTGAAATGATGGCGAGCGAAGCAAATGAGAACAACTTGGGTCTGCTGATGATGGGCGGAACCGATGAGACAGAAGAAAGGGGAGGTGAGCGGCATCATGATGAAGATTAAAGAAGGTGTCATCCGTATTCTGCTGACCATGGCCCTGGCCCTGTTTGTGGGAGCGATTCTCATTGTGGCCATCGGAGAGGATCCGATCCTCGCCTACAGAGCGCTTCTCAAGGGCGCATTTGTCGGAAAACTCAGTCTCGGCACGACACTGGCCAGCTTTACGCCCCTGATCCTGACCTCCACCGCTTTCGTGGTGGCTGCCACCGCCGGCGCATTCAACGTCGGTGTGGAGGGTGAAGTTTTCCTGGGCGGCCTGGTGGCGGCCTATATCGGTTACAAGTGGACATTTCTCCCGGCACCGCTTCTGTATGTCGCCTGCTTTGCCGGCGCCATGCTGGTAACGGCCTGCTGGGCCTTTATCCCGGCCTACCTGAAGGCCTACTATAACGTCAGTGAGGTCTGCTCCACGATTCTCATGAACTCCGTGGCGCTGTACATTACCTCTTACTTTGTCAGCGGTCCCATGAGCGCGGGCTCCGCCAACCCCCAGTCCCCGCCGGTGGCGGTGCGGCTGCACCAGTTTATGCGGCCCTCCAGCGCCAGCGTCGGTCTGTTCCTGGCGATTGCCATTGTCCTGGGCGTTATCTGGATGCTGTACAAGACCAGTCTGGGCTACAAGTTCCGCCTGGTGGGCACCAATCCGCGGTTTGCGGACTATTCCGGCATTGATTCCAAAAAGATCTTCATTCAGGCCATGATGCTGTCCGGCATGCTGGGCGGTATTGCGGGAACCATCGAAGTTCTGGGCGTGTACGGATACTTCCTGAACAACTTTGCGACGGGCCTCGGCTCCAACGGCATGCTGGCAGCGCTCATCGTGAAGAGCAACGTGGTGGCCACACCGTTCATGGCATTCTTCCTGGCGGTGCTGAAGTCCGGTGCCATGAGCATGCAGCAGGCCACCGGCGTTCCGAAGGGCCTGATTGATACCATCACGGCGGTATTTATCATCATCGCCACCATGGAGACTCTGTTTGACTTTATTACAAAGCGCAAGGCAAGAGCGGCGGAGAAAGCCGCGGCAGAAAAGAAGGAGGGACAGGCATGATACAGATTCTGAGCAAAGTCTTAAATGTGTCCCTGATCTACGCGGCCTTCCGCGCGGCGACACCGATCATCTACGCGGCACTGTGTGCGGCCATCACCCAGCAGGCCAACATCCTGAACATCGGTACCGAGGGTATCATGCTGGTGGGCGCCTTCTTTGCCGTGACCGTCAGCTATTTTACCCACAGCTGGGTTCTCGCCATCGCGGCAGCCATGCTGGCAGGCATTATCATCGCCATGATTATGGCGGTGGGCCATATCAAATACGGCGCGGATATCTGCGGTATCGGCATGGGAATCAACATGCTGGCCCTGGCCATCACCAAGTTCCTGCTGAAGGCCATCTATGACGTGAACGGCGCCTTCGCCAGCCCGGAGATTGTGCCGATTCCGAAGGTGCATCTGGCATTTCTGGACAATGTTCCCGTCCTGAAGGACCTCTTCAATAACTGGTCTCTGATGGAGTGGTTTGTCATCGTCCTGATCATTGTTCTGCAGTTCTTTATTTACAAGACCGTATGGGGACTCCGGCTCCGGGCCGTGGGACAGTTCCCGGAGGCGGCGAAAACCGCAGGCATCAAGGTAGATGCGGTGAAATATAAGGCCATGGCGATTTCCGGCCTGATCGGAGGCCTGGCGGGCGCCCACCTGTCTCTCGGATACAGCAACCAGTTCATCGAGAATATGACATCGAGCCGGGGCTTCATGGGCGTGGCTGCCATGTATTTCGGCGGCGCGAATCCGGTGCTTTCTTCCATCGGCTGCCTGCTCTTCGGTCTGGCAGATTCCATCGGCGCAAGACTGCAGGCTTACGGCCTTCCGTCCCAGTTCGTGCTGATGATGCCCTATATAGTAACCATCGTCATACTCGCCATCTCCATGATGACCCAGCTGGGCAATGAGCGGCGCAGACAGTCGTCTCTTACCGGTGCCGGCACCGGAGCGGCGATTGAGAAATAAACAGACAGAGGAGACAGGAAGAAATGGACAGAATAAAAATCATTCACGACTGTGACCCCGGGCATGATGACGCCGTTGCCCTGATGATGGCGGCCCGGAGTCCGAAGATCGATCTTCAGGCGGTAACGGTGGTGTCCGGAAATCAGACCCAGGAGAAGACCGTGCGGAACGCCCTGAATGTCTGCCAGTATCTCGGACTGGACGTGCCGGTATATGCCGGCTGCGAGCAGCCGATGGTGCGGAAGAAGATGATCGCGGCGGATATTCACGGAGAAACCGGTCTGGACGGCCCTGTATTCGACCCGCTTGTGAAAAAGGCGGAGGAGCAGCATGCGGTGCTGTTCCTGGCAGATAAGCTGCTTCATTCCGACGGGGATATCACCGTGGTGACCACAGGCCCCATGACGAACCTCGCCATGGCCATGCGGATGGAACCCCGGATTATCCCGAAGATTAAGCAGGTTGTCTTCATGGGCGGAGCTTATACCAACGGAAACATTTCCCCGGCGGCGGAATTCAATATCGCTGCCGACGCGGAGGCGGCCTACGTGGTCTTCACCAGCGGCGTGCCCATCACCATGTGCGGTCTCGATATCACCAGAAAGGTTCTGTGCGTTCCGGAGATCGTGGAGCGGATGGGAAAAATCGGCAACAAAGCTTCAAAACTTTTTGTGGACCTGATGGGACACTTCTGCAGGACCCAGAAGGAGGTATTCGGATGGGCCGGCGGGCCGCTGCATGATCCCACAACTATGGCATATCTGATCGATCCCTCCGTGCTCACCATAAAGCGGGTGCACGGCGAGGTGGATATCCGTTCAGAGCAGTCCTACGGGCGGACCAACTGCGATATCTTCGATTATATGAAGAAGGAGCCCAACATGGACCTGGCCGTGGATATCGACGTGGAGAAGTTCTGGGATATTGTGGAGAACTGCATCCGCAATTACGGCTGACAGCCGGCTGTCTCAGAACAGAATCAGAGAGGAGCTGCCATATCCGGAGATTCGGGTCTGGCAGCTTTTCTGTTTTGAACGCGAATGGGAGGTGAGCGGGATTCATGAGAGATCTTAGAGAGACCCTGGATGAACACAGAGAGGAGTACCTGAAATACCTGACGGACCTGGTGGCCATCGACACCCACTGCCTGGGGCACGGGATCGCCGGCGGACTGGAGAAGGGCGGTCAGGACTATATGATGCGGCTCTTCCGGGAAATGGGGGCGGATGAGATTACGGAGGATCCCATGGAGGAGTCTGTAATACTCGAGTGCCTTGAAAAGCATCAGGAGGGAAATCCCGGCCACAATCAGGAGAACCGGAGCAATGTCTATGCCGTCTTCCGGGGAAAGAAGGGCGGCAGAAGCATCCTGTTCAACGGCCATATCGATGTGATGCCCGCGGAGGAATCCGACGGGTGGACTACACCGCCCTATGCGCCGGATGTCCGGGAGGGGAAGGTTTTCGGACGCGGCACGGCGGATATGAAGGGCGGCCTCATGGCCTCGGTGATGGCGGTAAAGCTTCTGCAGGACGCAGGATATACCCTTCCCGGCGATGTGATCATCACATCTGTCTGCGATGAGGAGGGCGGCGGCAACGGATCCATGCAGGCGGTGATGCGCGGGCTTTCCGCGGACGGCGTCGTCAACTGCGAGGGGACTGATGATGAGCTGATTCTGGCCCATATGGGCTGGGTCTTCTTCCGGGTGGAATTCGAAGGAAAAGCCTGCCATTCCGGAGGAAAGGCCAACGGGGTGAGCGCCATCGACAAGGCTATCAAGGTGATTCACGCGCTGGAGGAGAAGGAGCACGCGTGGCTTCTCACCTATAAACATCCCCTGCTGCCTCCGCCGAACCTGAATATCGGGGTGATAAAGGGCGGAAGCGCCGGGTCCACGGTGCCCGGGGACTGTATGTTTGAGACCTGCGTCCACTTTGTGCCGGGGCTCATGACCATGGATCAGGTGAAGGAAGAATTCATCGATGCGGTGACGCGGTGCGCGAAGGCGGATCCCTGGATGGAAAGCCATATGCCGAAGATCACGGTCTATCAGGCAGGCCAGGGGTTTGAACAGGATCCGGAGGACCCGTTTATTCAGGCATTCCGCCGCGCTTTCCTGGCAGTGCGGGGGAAAGAGGCGGTGATGGCGGGATGTCCTGCGGGCAATGATGCCAGACTCTTTAAGAACATCGCCCGCTGTCCGGTGGTTCTCTACGGACCTGGGCACCTGGCCCAGTGCCACGGCGTGGACGAATATCTGGAGCTGGAGGAATACTATAACGCGATTCTTACGTATGCGCAGCTGATCCTGGAGTTTTCGGGGGAGGCATAACCACGGATAAGGCACAGACCGGTCTCATCAGGAGTACTGCGGTATGTGCCGGCATGTGCTGAGGAGGAAAGAGAGATGAAAAAAGGAAGAGTGCTTCTTGCAGGAGAATCCTGGACAACCTACATGACCCATGTCAAGGGGTTTGACCCCTTCTATACGTCAAAGTATGAGACCGGGGAGGAATTCATCCGCCGCGCCATGGAGAATGCGGGATATGAGTTCGACTTCATGCCGAACCATATTGCGCTGGACGGATTTCCCTTCACGCTGGAGGAATTGCAGAAATATGATGTGATTATGCTCTCTGACATCGGCGCGGATACGCTGCTGCTTCCGTCGGCCACCTTCGACCGCAGCGAGATGCGGCCGAACCGCTGCAATCTGCTCCGGGATTATGTCCTTGCCGGCGGCGGTCTTCTCATGATCGGCGGCTACATGACCTTCTCCGGAATCGACGGAAAGGGAAAATGGCAGGATACGGCAGTGCAGGAGGTTCTGCCGGTCCAGGTGCTTCCCACGGATGACCGCATGGAGCACTGTGAGGGCGTGCGCCCGGTCTGCGTAAAGGACCACCCAGTGTTCCGGGGCGTTTTTGACGGGCCGGAGAGCGAAACCGTAAAACAGGGAGAATGGCCCAGGGTTCTGGGATACAACCGGACCATCCTTCATCCCGAAGGAGAACTTCTGGCGGAGGTGGAGGGAGATCCCTTCCTGGTTCTGGGAGAGTACGGGAAAGGGCGTTCGGCGGCATTTACCACTGACTGCGCACCCCACTGGGCACCGCCGGAGTTTGTGAACTGGTCAGGCTATGACATCCTGTTCCGGAATCTGGTGATGTGGCTGTCCCGCCGGAGAATACCGAAGAACTGACGGAGGTGATGCGGATGAAGGTGCTGTGCTTCGGTTCCCTGAATATTGATTTCACATATCAGGTGGACCATTTTGTCAGAAAGGGAGAAACCCTGTCCTCGGACGGGCTTTCCGTCTATACCGGCGGGAAGGGGCTGAACCAGGCGCTTGCGCTGGCCAGGGCCGGCGCGGAGACATACATGGCGGGCGCCGTGGGAACAGACGGCGTCTTTCTGCTGGATATCCTGAAGCAGGGCGGCGTGGACGTATCCTGCGTCAGCGTTCTTGCGGATGAGAGGACGGGCAACGCCATCATTCAGAATGACCGGGAGGGAGACAACTGCATCCTTCTCTTCGGCGGGGCCAACCAGAGAATCACCAGAGAGATGGCAGATGAGGTGATAGACAGGTTTTCCGCCGGGGATTTCCTGCTTCTGCAGAACGAGATCAATGAGCTGGGATACATTATGGAGCGGGCAAATGCGCGCGGCATGAACATCGTCCTGAATCCATCCCCCATGAACAGGAAGATTCTGTCTCTGCCGCTGCAGTATGTGGACTATTTCCTGCTGAACGAGGGGGAGGCGGCCGCAATTCTCGGGAAAGAGACGGCGGATTACGATACCCTGACAACCGGTCTCAGGGAACGTTTTCCCGATGCGGTCATCGTCATGACCGTGGGCGGCGACGGCTCCTTCTATGCGGACAGAAACGGCGTCCGCAGGCAGACGGCATATCCCGTAAAGGCGGTGGATACCACGGCGGCGGGAGATACCTATACCGGATATCTGATCGCCGGGCTCCTCGGGGGCATGACCCCGGAAGAGGCCATGGACCGGGCGTCCCGGGCTTCCGCCATCTGCGTAACCAGGAAGGGGGCGGCGCCTTCGATTCCGGC
>JAGBNL010000124.1 GCA_017634415.1 Clostridium sp. | reverse complement strand
GTCCAAGTCCAAGGGCAATGTGGTTGACCCGATGGATATCGTGGATGCCTACGGCGCCGACACGCTCCGGACCTACGTCATGTTCATGGGCGACTATACCTCCGCGACACCCTGGAGCGAGGACACCGTGAAGGGCTGCAAGCGCTTCCTTGACCGTGTGGCGGCACTGACGGATATCGCCAATGCGGAGACGGAGAATCCGGAGATCGAGTCCAAGGTTCACAAGACCATCAAGAAGGTTTCCGAGGATATCGAGAGCATGAAGTTCAACACCGCCATCGCAGCGATGATGACGCTCATCAATGACTTCGGAAAGGCAGGCTCCATCACGAAGAGCGACCTGCTGAACTTCCTGAAGCTCCTGAATCCCTTTGCGCCGCACCTGGCGGAAGAGATGTGGGCAGAGCTGGGCCAGGAGGGCTTTATCGCCATGGCGGAGTGGCCGGCCTGGGATGAAGAGAAGACAAAGGATGCCACCGTGGAGATCGGCGTGCAGGTTAACGGCAAGGTGAGAGGCACCATCCGTATTCCGGCGGACTGCGGACGGGACGAGGCTCTCGCGGCCGGCAAGGCTGATGCGAACGTACAGAAATTCATTGACGGGAAGACCATCGTGAAGGAGGTCTATGTACCCGGAAGGATTCTGAATATTGTGGTGAAGTAATTACAGAAAAAAACCGGCGGGACATCTGAGGAAACAGGCCAGAGTCCCGCCTTTCTTTATCTGTTTCAGTCGGGAAGATGCAGGGGAGGGGAAGATGGAGCGCTCTTATATTGCCATAGACCTGAAGTCCTTTTACGCCTCTGTGGAGTGCAGGGAACGGGGACTGGATCCGCTGGACACCTATCTGGTGGTGGCGGATGAGAGCCGGACAGAGAAGACCATCTGTCTGGCGGTTTCGCCTGCCCTGAAATCCTGGGGGATTCCGGGAAGACCCCGGCTGTTCCAGGTGGTGCAGAAGGTCGGGGAGGTCAACCGGAACCGGAAAAGCAGGGCGCCGGGAGGCTCTCTTGCGGGAACATCCGTCAGCCACAAAGAGGTGGCGGGGGATGCGTCTCTGGGGGTGGAGTATATCGCGGCTCCGCCGAGAATGCGCCTGTATATGGATTACAGCACAAGGATCTACCGGATATATCTCCGGTTTGTCTCGGAGGAGGATATCCATGTCTACTCGGTGGATGAAGTGTTTATCGATGTGACGGATTATCTGCACATCTACCGGGCGACGCCCCATGAGCTGGCGCTCAGAATGATACGGGCCGTCCTGGCGGAGACCGGAATTACCGCCACGGCCGGGATCGGCACCAATATGTATCTGGCAAAGATCGCCATGGATATCACAGCCAAGCACATGGAGGCGGATAAGGACGGCGTCCGCATCGCGGAGCTCGATGAGATGTCCTACCGGAAAACCCTCTGGAATCACCGGCCGCTGACCGACTTCTGGCGCATCGGCCGGGGATACGCGAAAAAGCTGGAACGGCACGGACTCTATACCATGGGAGATATCGCCAGATGCTCTGTGGGAAATGAAAACGATTACTACAATGAGGAGCTGCTCTACCGGCTGTTCGGGGTGAACGCCGAGTTGCTCATCGATCACGCCTGGGGATGGGAACCCTGCACCATCGCGGATATCCGGGCTTACAGGCCGGAATCTTCCTCGGTGACCGCGGGACAGGTGCTGAAGGAGCCCTATGATTATCAGAAGGCCCGGCTGGTGCTGAAGGAGATGACGGATTCCCTGGCGCTGGACCTGGCGTCGAAGGGACTGACGGCGGATCAGGTGGTGCTGACAGTGGGGTACGATATCCTGAATCTGCAGGACCCGGAGCTTTTAAAGAAGGTAAAGATCCCCACGGAAACGGATTTCTACGGAAGAGAGATGCCGAAACGGGCCCACGGGTCGGAAAACCTCGGCCGGAGGACCTCTTCCGGGCAAATGCTCATGGCCGCGATGCTTCGTCTCTATGACCGGATCGTGGAGAAGGACCTTCTGATCCGGCGAATGTATGTGGCGGCGAATCATGTGGAGCCTGCAGAAAAGGAGAGGGCGGCGGACAGTGAAACAAAAAAGCCGCTCTATGAGCAGCTTGACATGTTCACGGATTATGAAGCCCTGGAGCGACAGAAGAAGGAAGAGGAAGAAAAGCTGGCCAGGGAAGAGCGGATGCAGAAGGCCGTGCTGGAGATTCAGAAAAAATTCGGGAAAAATGCGGTCCTCCGGGGCATGAACCTGCAGGAGGGCGCGACGGCCATAGAGCGGAACGGTCAGGTAGGAGGCCACAAGGGATGAAAGAAAAGAACGACGATTATCAGGATATCATCCATCTGCCCCATCATGTTTCAGTCAGGCATCCGCAGATGCCTGTGGGGGACCGGGCGGCTCAGTTCATGCCCTTCGCGGCCCTGACGGGCTACGGGGAAGCCGTCAGAAAGACCGCGGAAAAGACAGAGCATCAGGTGGAAGCGGAGATTCAGCGGATTCAGGATCCGGAGACGATGCTGTAGCGCATCCATTTCCCGCTGCGGTAGCGGGAAACCACAAGCAGGCAGGCCAGAATCCAGGCCGGCGGCATGCTGACGAAATAGCACCGGTATCCCACCGGCGTCAGCGCCAGCAGGAAGGAGAGGGAGAGCCTGACCGCCAGATTCAGGAAGGTGGATATGGCGGGGATGCGGACATCGCCGGCTCCCTGAAGGAATCCGTTGGTGATGTTGGTGATGGTGCTCATCCAGATGAAGAACATCAGGAGATCCAGATGCTCGCAGGCCCGCCGGAGGGATTCCCCGGTGATGCCGAAGATGCTGAGAAGTCTGGTATCATTCAGAAAGACAACAAGGCAGAGGACGGCGCAGATCCCCACGCCCATCCCGACAGTGGCCCGGTATCCGCGTTTTGCCCGGTCATAGAGGCCGGCGCCGATATTCTGTCCGGTAAAGCTGGAGATGGCCACGTTGAAGCTGTTGGACGGAATATGGGCGTACTGTTCAATCTTCAGCATGGCGGCGTAGCCCTCAATGCTGGCAGTGCCGAAGGAATTGATGAGGCGCTGCAGGATGAGGAAGCAGATGGAGTTGACCATGGTCTGCAGAGCGATGGGAACGCTCAGCTTCGTGAGAAGAGAGGCATAGCGCCGGAAGGTTTCTCCGCCGATCCTCCGCGGAAGAAGGCCGGGAAGCACCCTGTTCATGTAGATAGGGCTGGCGGCGGCAGCACCGGCCTCGGATACCACCGTGGCGATGGCCGCGCCGGCGACGCCCATGCGGAGATTCACGACGCATACGAGATCCAGCAGCACGTTCAGGACCGCCGATACAAACAGGAATATCATGGCGCCCCGGGAATCGCCGTGGGCGCGCAGAATACCGTAGGTGACATTGTAGAGCAGCAGGAATATGGTTCCGGCCCCGTAGATCAGGAAGTAGGTCCGGCTGTCCGCCTGCATGTTTTCCGGGGCCTTCAGGAATCCGACAATCAGCGGGTCCGCGATGAGAAATGCCAGCAGCAGAAGCCCTGCGCCGGTGAGAATGCACAGGAGATAGGCCGTGCTGATGGTGTCATGGATTTCCTGTTTTCTGCCGGCACCGAAAAACTGGGCCACGGCGATATTGGTTCCGTTGCCCAGCGCCGAGCAGACGGCGGTGAGAAGCCAGACCATGGAAAAGACCAGGCCCACGGCCCCCAGCGCGGAGGAACCCACGAAGTTCCCCAGAATGACGCTGTCCGCAAAATTATAGGTTACCTGGAGGAGATTGGCCCCCATAATCGGAAGGGAAAAAGAAAATATGGTTTTCCATTCGCTTCCTTCTGTCATATTTCTTTTCATAATTTCACTCTGAATTTCATGATAATGAATTATCGCAGGAAACTGTATGTATCATATCCCAGGAATTCTGTTTTCGCAACATGATAAGATGAGAATCATGCTTGACCATTTTCAACCCGAAGGTTAGAATGTTATGCGTATCATTTTGCCGTTCTGCCCGTCCCGAAAGGACGGGGGGGAGAATATATGAAGAAATCATCCCGGAGCGCGATGTGCGGAATCGGTATGACCGCAGCAGTCTGCGCGCTGCTTGCACGCTCGGAATACGAGAAGGACCATTTCGTGACGGAGCGGTATGAAATCCGCTCTCCGAAGATCCGGACGCCGCGGCGGTTTGTTTTTCTGACCGACCTTCACGAGAAGGAATTCGGAAGGGACAACATGCGCCTGAAGAAGAAGCTTCTGCGGATTCAGCCGGATGCCCTGCTGATCGGCGGGGATATGGTCACCTGTCCCCGGGACAGGGAGGAATTCAGGGCGGCTCTTTCTCTGGTGAAATTTGCCGCATCCCGGTGGCCTGTATTTTATGCGCCGGGCAATCACGAGGATCGGATGCGGTATCGCGCAACCCCTTACTTTTCCGGTCTGGAAGAGGCGGGCGTGCGTTTTCTGGAAAATGACAGCGTCCTCTTCGGGGAGGATATCCGGATCAGCGGCGCAAGACCGGACCATTCCCTGTACCGGCACCGCCTTACAAGGCCGGTGATGTCTCCCGGATATATCGGGGAACTGCTGGGGGATGCTTCAGAGGACCGCTTCCAGATCCTTCTGTTTCACACGCCGCTGTTTTTCCGGGAGTGCGCGGCCTGGGGAGCGGACCTGACCCTCTCGGGGCATTTCCACGGGGGGACCATCCGGCTGCCATGGCTGGGGGGCCTGATGACGCCCCAGTACCAGTTTTTCTGCAGAGAATGCGCCGGACGGTTCGACAGGGACGGGAAAACCATGATTGTGGGACGCGGACTCGGAACCCACTCCGTCAATATCCGCCTGAATGACCTGCCCCAGGTGATGGTGATTGAGCTGCTGCCGGGCGAAGCCTGAACAGGCGGCGATGTACCGGAATAACCGATAGCGGGATTTGACTGAATATATGGAAATATCTTATAAGCTGGAGAAGTTTGAGGGTCCCCTCGACCTGCTCCTGAAACTGATAGAAAAGAATAAGGTAAGCATCTTCGATATTCCTATCGAGACCATCACGGAGCAGTACCTCAGCTATGTGCAGGGAATGGAATTCCAGGACCTGGACCTTCTGAGCGACTTCCTGGTGATGGCGGCAACACTGCTGGACATCAAGTCCAGAATGCTTCTTCCCGCGGAAGAGACCGAGGAGGAGGAAGAGGGAGACCCCAAGGCAGAGCTGGTGCAGCGCCTTCTGGAATACAAGATGTACAAGTACATCTCCAGAGAGCTGGAACAGTATGAAGAACGGGCCGGGAGAGTATTCTACCGGGCGCCCCAGGTTCCGAAGGAGGTGGCCGCCTACGAACCGCCTGTCAATCTGGACGAGGTGCTGGAAGGCCTCACAAGGGAACAGCTCAGGGCCATCTTCAATGCCGTGATGCGGAGAAGCGCCATGCGGGTGGACCCCGTGAGAAGCGGGTTCGGCACCATCCGGCGGGAGGTGGTGAGCCTGGAGGAGACGGTGGCGGATGTGATGAATTTCGCCAGAACCAAGCGGCGCTTCAGCTTCCGCCAGGTGATCCGGAAGCACCATGACAGGGTTCACGTGGTGGTGGCTTTTCTCGCCGTGCTGGAGCTCATGAAGATAGGGAAGATCAGGCTGACGCAGGATGCCCTGTTTGATGACATGAATATAGAGACCATCGAACCGGAAGGGGAGACGGGCGAACTGGATCTGGAGGGACTGGATGACTTCGATGGAGAATGATCTTTGCCACATCGCGGAAGCGGTGCTGTTTACCATGGGAAAGTCCGTGGATCTCGGGCAGCTCTCCGCCGCCATGGGCGTGACGAAGGAGGAAGCGGAGGCCGCGGTCTGCGAACTGCAGAAACAGTATGACGATGAGAACCGGGGCATGCAGATAATCCGTCTGAATGACCGGTTTCAGATGTGCACCCGGGAGAGCTACTACGAGAATCTGATAAAGCTTCTCAGGGCGCCGAAGAAGCAGACCCTGACGGAGATCCAGCAGGAGACCCTCTCCATCATCGCCTACCGGCAGCCGGTGACAAGGCTGGAGATCGAGAAGATCCGCGGCGTAAAGTCGGATCACGCCATCAACAAGCTGCTGGAGTACGATCTCATCTATGAGGTGGGACGGCTGGATGCCCCGGGACGGCCGGCGCTATTTGCCACCACCGAGGAATTCCTCCGGCGCTTCGGCATCGGCAGCAGGAAGGAACTGCCGCAGATCAGCGAAGAGAAGGCCGCGGAATTCCGTCTGGAGGCGGCAAGAGAAGTGCAGCTGGATGAGCCGAAGACAGAGGAAGCTGCACCGGAGGCAGAGGAAGCTGACCCGAAGGCGGAGGAAGCTGCCCCGGAGGAGGAGAAGACGGATGAAGATTAAGATTCGCTACTTCACGGACAGGATAGAGAAGCTCCGCTATATCGACGGTAAGTCGGACTGGATAGACCTGAGGGCTGCCGAAGATGTGGTCCTGAAGAAGGGAGAGTACGGCCTGATTCCGCTGGGAATCGCCATGGAACTTCCGCCGGGATACGAGGCCCACATCGTGCCGCGCAGCAGCACCTTCAAGTATTTCGGCATCCTTCAGACCAACAGCATGGGAATCATAGACGAATCCTACTGCGGCGATGAGGACCAGTGGTTCTTCCCGGCCTATGCCTGCCGGGACACGGAGATACATGCGAATGACAGAATATGCCAGTTCCGGATCATGGAACACCAGCCGGCGCTGACATTTGAAGAGGTGGACCGTCTTCCCGGCAAAAATCGCGGAGGATACGGCAGCACCGGGAAAAACTGAGAGATGAGGATCTGAGAGATGCCTGGAAAATGGAAAACGAGAGCCCTGGCCTTTCTGACAGCGGGGGCGCTTCTTGTGCTTGCGGGATGCGGCCTGCCGGGTAAGGCAAAGGAAGCAAAGGCAAGAGGACAGGAGCTGCTGCTTGCGGGAGATTACGCCGCAGCGGCGGAGGCCTTCCGCGAGGCGTCGGAAAATACGGGCCATGCCTCGAAAAAGTATATCCGGGATCTGCTGGAATGGCAGGCGGACGCGGAGTTCTGCAGCGGAGACTATGCCGCCGCGGAGAAAACCTGGCGGGAGCTCCTTGCCGGTAATGAAAAAAGCGCGGAGTATCACTATTACCTGGCCGCCGCGGAGGCCGGACAGGGAAAAGCCCCGGAGGCCCTCGCCGACTACAGGAGCGCTGTCCTGAAGGATAAGCAGCACAGTTCCTTTGAGACGCCGGGATGCCTCACCGCGTTCCGGATGACAGAGCAGGCCCTGTGGGATGCGGAACTGGCCGAGGAGGGCGCAGAGCTCTGCAATGAGGAATTCAGGGCGGACGCGGACCACGCGGAGGTGTATAACCGGGCCGGCATGTGGTGCATGGCGGCGGAGGATTATGAGAAAGCCCGGGAAATGTTTGTGAAGGGGCAGGAGAAGCTTCCGGCCGGCGATACGGAGGAAGAGAAGGCGGCAGCGGAAATCTGCGGCAGGGAACTTGCCAGAAATCTGGCGGTTCTGTCGGAGAACACCGGAGATTACCGGGGAGCCCTGGACGCCTTTTACGCCTATCGGGACCGGTTCGGGACAGACGAGGAGACGGATCGGGAGATCCGCTTCCTGGAGAGCCGCGTACAGTAAGCGGGACAGAACAGGGAAGGTATATGGCTGATTTGATAAAGGTGGAAGAACAGAGAGAAAAAGTGGTTCTCTTTGCGGCCGCATCGGGCGCGGGCGACGGGACGGAGGCTTCGCTGGATGAGCTTGCGGAGCTCTGCGATACCGCCGGCGCCGAGGTGACGGGAAGACTGATTCAGAACCTGGACAGCATAAGCTCGGCCACCTATCTGGGAAAAGGAAAGGTGGAGGAGCTGCGGCTTCTCGCAGAAGAAACGGGAGCCACGGGCGTGGTCTGCGATGATGAGCTCTCGCCGGCCCAGCTCAGGAATCTGGAGGATGCGCTGGGCATGAAGGTGATGGACCGCACCATGGTGATCCTGGATATCTTCGCAGCCCATGCGGTCACCAGCGAAGGAAAAATCCAGGTGGAGCTGGCGCAGCTGAAATACCGGGCCATCCGGCTGGCCGGCTTCCGGGATTATCTGTCACGACAGGGCGGCGGCATCGGCACCAGGGGTCCCGGCGAGAAAAAGCTGGAGGTGGACCGCCGGCGGATTCATGACCGCATCGGCCAGCTGAAGGCGGAGCTCAGGGATGTGGACCGTCACCGGGAGATTACCAGAAAGCAGCGGAAGCAGGACTATTCGCTCTCCGCGGCCATCGTGGGATATACCAACGCGGGCAAATCCACTCTGCTGAATGCCCTGACGGGGGCGGGAATCCTGGCGGAGGACAAGCTCTTTGCCACGCTGGACCCCACAACCCGCAGCATGGAGCTTCCGGGCGGGCAAAACGTGCTTCTCACCGACACCGTGGGCTTCATCCGGAAACTGCCCCATAATCTGATAGAGGCCTTCCGGAGCACGCTGGAGGAAGCCCGCTACAGCGATATCATTATCCATGTGGCGGACTGCACCAATCCCAGGATGGAGACCCAGATGCATGTGGTCTATGAAACCCTGCGGGAACTGAAGATCGGCGACAAGCCGGTGGTGACGGTGTTCAACAAAATCGACAGGCCGGATGCACCTCAGGTGCTCCGGGACCTGAAGGCGGATTACACGGTGCATATCTCCGCAAAGACCGGTCAGGGACTGGACGAGCTGCGGGATGTGCTGGAGATGATTATCCGCAGCAGAAGAATTTACCTGGAACAGGTATACGGGTACCAGGATGCAGGCGTGATACAGCGGATCCGGAAGTACGGACAGCTCCTTTCGGAGGAGTACCGGGAGGACGGGATCCATGTTACGGCTTATGTGCCTGCGGAGCTGTACCGGGATCTGATCCGGTAAAGATATAATAAACATTATTTTTGGAGGAGTGAGGAAACTTATGGACAGAGAAAAATTTTCATCCCGTCTGGGCTTTATCCTGATATCCGCAGGATGCGCCATCGGACTGGGAAATGTATGGCGCTTCCCGTACATCGTAGGAGCATACGGCGGCGCAGCCTTCGTGCTGATCTATCTGGCCTGCCTTCTTGGTCTGGGACTTCCGGTCATCGTCATGGAATTTGCCGTGGGCCGCGGAAGCCAGAGAAGTATCGCCCAGTCCTTTGACGTGCTGGAGCCGAAGGGGACGAAGTGGCATGTGTTCAAATGGTTCGGTATGGCCGGAAATTACCTGCTTATGATGTATTACACCACCATCACCGGCTGGATTCTGCTGTATTTTGTAAAGATACTGAAGGGGGATTTCACTGGACTTGATCCGGACGGCGTCGGCGCCGAATTCGGCGGCATGCTGGGACAGCCGGGACTGATGATTGTCTTCCTGATTATCGCGGTGGGACTGGGCTTCTTTATCTGCTCCCTGGGCCTTCAGGCCGGCGTGGAGAAGATCACCAAGGTGATGATGCTCTGCTTGCTGTTCCTGATGATCGTCCTGGCGGTGCATTCCCTTTTCCTGGAGGGCGGAAAACCGGGACTGGATTTTTATCTGAAGCCGGATTTCGGTAAGATTAAGGAGGCCGGACTGGGAAATGTTGTCTTTGCAGCTCTTGGCCAGTCCTTCTTCACCCTGAGTATCGGTATCGGCTCCATGGCCATCTTCGGAAGCTACATTGACAAGGACCGGAGTCTCACCGGCGAGGCGCTGAACGTGCTGGTTCTTGACACCTTCGTGGCGCTGATGGCAGGACGTATCATTTTCCCGGCATGCTTTGCCTACGGCATCGAGCCGGGTCAGGGACCGAGCCTGATCTTCATCACCCTGCCCAACGTATTCAACAACATGGCCATGGGCCGCTTCTGGGGAACCCTGTTCTTCCTGTTCATGTCCTTCGCGGCCATGTCCACGGTAGTAGCGGTATTCCAGAATATCATGAGCTTCGCGATGGACATTACCGGATGCAGCGCGAAGAAGGCTGCGGCAGTCAACCTGCCGATCATTCTGGTGCTTTCCCTTCCCTGCCTCCTGGGCTTCAATGTGCTGTCCTGGATTCAGCCGCTGGGAGAGGGCACCGGTATTCTCGACCTGGAGGACTTCATCGTCAGCAACAACCTGCTGCCTCTGGGAAGCCTTATCTACCTGCTGTTCTGCACAAGCCGCTACGGATGGGGATTCAAGAACTTCCTGGCGGAAGCCAACGAAGGAAAGGGAATCAAGTTCCCGGCGGGGCTTCGGGTGTATGTCTCCTTCATTATCCCGATCATCCTGCTGGTGATCTTCGTGCAGGGTTACATTTCATTCTTCGGCTGATACAGCATATTTTTCCAATGACACAGAACACTCCGGAGGGATGCATTTCCCAAAGGAGTGTTTTTCTGTATACCGGTATATGCCGGGATGCTTTGTTCCTGTTTTTATACAATATACGGGGAAAGAAAGCAGTCAGATTTCGTTGAGAAATGGTTTCGGATATGGTATACTATTCGACGGTAAATTTGCCGTACTATGCCCGGCGGTCAGATCTCGGATGGGGGATGGCGGGCGTGGGTCCGGCTTAAAAAAATCTACAGAAAGAAGGTTTAACTGATGGGTTTGGCTACATTTATTGGCGGCGTACATCCGTTTGAGGGAAAAGAACTTTCTCAGGACAGACCGATCAAGCTCCTTGCACCGGAAAAGGGAGAGGAAATGGTATTTCCGCTTTCCCAGCACATCGGTGCTCCGGCAAAACCGCTGGTTCAGACGGGAGACCGGGTACTGAAGGGGCAGATCATCGCTGAGCCCGGCGGATTTATCTCCGCAAACGTACTGAGCTCCGTTTCCGGCACGGTGAAAAAGATCGAGCCGAGACTGGTTGCCAACGGCGCGATGGTGAACTCCATTATCGTGGAGAATGACGGCGAGGATGAGGCGATTGAGCACTTCGGGGAGGACCGTGATTACACACAGCTCTCCAAGGAAGAGATTGTCCAGATCGTGAAGGACGCCGGCATCACCGGACTGGGCGACGCAGGCTTCCCGACACATGTAAAGCTGGCTCCGAAGAATCCCGACGCCATCGACTATGTTATCGTCAACGGCGCGGAGTGCGAGCCCTATCTGACCAGCGACTATCGTCTGATGATGGAGCGGCCGGAGCAGATTGTGGGCGGACTGAAGGTCATGCTGGCACTCTTTGACAACGCGAAGGGCGTCATCGGCATCGAGAACAACAAGCCGGACGCAATCGCGAAGCTTAAGGAGCTGGTGAAGGATGAGCCCAGAATCGAGGTCTGCGAGCTTCTCACCAAATACCCCCAGGGCGGCGAGCGTACGCTGATCAAGGCTGTTACGGGACGCGAGATCAATTCCGGAAAGCTGCCGGCGGATGCGGGATGCATCGTGGACAACACGGATACCGTCGTGTCCATCTACAACGCGGTCTGCAAGACCACGCCGCTTATCCGCAAGATTATCACCGTAACCGGAGATGCCATCACAACACCGCAGAACTTTGAAGTCCGTCTCGGCACCAACTACCAGAGACTGGTGGATGCAGCCGACGGATTCCGCAGACAGCCGGAGAAGATGCTGTCCGGCGGACCGATGATGGGCCAGGCCCTGTTTACCATTGATTTCCCGGTTGCCAAGACTTCTTCCGCACTGACCACATTCACGAAGGACGAGGTTGCCGCAAACGCACCCAGCGCATGTATCCGCTGCGGAAAGTGCGTGGACGTATGTCCCGAGCATCTGGTTCCCCAGATGATGATGACGGCTTCCGAGCGTCAGGATATGGAGCAGTTCCAGTATCTGAACGGTATGGAGTGCGTGGAGTGCGGTTCCTGTGCCTATATCTGCCCGGCACACCGTCCTCTGACACAGGCGTTCAAGCAGATGCGTAAAGCGGTAGCTGCAGCGCGCAGGAAGAAGTAGGAGGGATGAAGAAATGGAAAAACTGTTAAATGTATCGTCATCGCCTCACGTGAGGAGCAAGGTCTCCACACAGTCCCTGATGCTGGATGTCATCATCGCCATGATTCCGGCCAGCGTATTCGGCGTATGGCATTTCGGAATGAATGCGGCTCTGGTGCTTATCGCAACCGTGTGCGCCTGCGTTCTGTCCGAGTTCTGTTATGAGAAACTGATGAAGAAGCCGATTACGATCTTCGACCTGAGCGCGGTCGTCACCGGCATGATTCTTGCACTGAATATGCCTCCGCAGATCCCCGTGTGGGTTCCCATCATGGGCGGCGTGTTCGCGATTATCGTTATCAAGCAGCTTTACGGCGGCCTGGGACAGAACTTCATGAACCCGGCCCTGGGCGCAAGATGCTTCCTGCTGATCTCCTTCGCGGGTATGATGAATAACTTCTCCGCACCGGCCATCGGCTTCGACAGCATCTCCGGCGCAACCCCGCTGGCAGCCATGAGAGCGGGAGAGTCCACCTACTCCCTGGCACAGCTTATTGTGGGTAATATCCCCGGCACCATCGGTGAGGTTTCCTCCATCGCTCTGATCATCGGCGGCATCTACATGATCGTGAGAAAGGTCATCAACCCGAAGATTCCGTGCATCTACATCAGCACCTTCTTCGTGTTCGCCCGGGTGTTCAGCGGCTTCAACTTCAACTATGCCCTGTATGAGGTCTTCGCGGGCGGCCTGATCTTCGGTGCCTTCTTCATGGCAACCGACTATGTCACCAGCCCCATCACTCCGATGGGTCAGGTATGGTACGGCGTGATTCTCGGTGTGATTACCGGAATCTTCCGTCTCTGGGGTGCTTATCCGGAGGGTGTTTCCTACGCCATCATCCTTTCGAACCTTCTGGTTCCGCTGATTGAGC
>JAGBNL010000123.1 GCA_017634415.1 Clostridium sp. | reverse complement strand
TTATCAGTAACCGAATACGCCCTCCAGCGATTCGTCATTCACAACCCAGTCTTCATTCACGTCCACCACCCGGTAGTTGTCCTTATCATCCCGGACATATACCTTCGTGATGCCCGCATTGATCACCTGGCGCTTGCACATGGAGCAGCTGCTGGAATTGGCCACATACTCTCCGGTCTGCGCATCCACGCCGGTGAGATAAAGGGATGCCCCCAGCATCCGGTCGCGGGCTGCGCTGATGATGGCGTTGGCCTCCGCATGGACGCTCCGGCAGATCTCGTAGCGCTCGCCTCTCGGGATCTTCAGCTTCTCCCGGATGCACCAGCCCACCTCGGTGCAGTTCTTTCTGCCCCGGGGCGCACCGTTATAGCCGGTGGAAACCACCTCATCGTTGTTGACGATCACCGCGCCGTATCTGCGTCTTAAACAGGTGCTGCGCTGGGAGACCATCTCCGCAAGGTCCAGATAATAATTGATCTTGTCTCTTCTCTCCATGAAAACCCCCGGTTCTTTACTCTTAACTGTTATTCATGGCCGCCAGCTTCTCCGCCTGGTCCGCCGCGATCAGGCTGTCCAGGATCTCATCCAGATCCCCGTCCATCACCTGGTCAATCTTGTAGATGGTCAGCTTGATGCGATGGTCTGTCACCCTTCCCTGGGGGAAGTTATAGGTGCGGATCTTCTCGGAGCGGTCTCCCGTTCCGATTTGGCTCCTTCTGTTGGCCGCCTCCTCGCTCTGGCGCCTCTGCAGCTCCAGGTCATAAAGCTTGGAGCGCAGAAGGGCAAATGCCTTCGCTTTGTTCTGCAGCTGGGACTTCTCTGTCTGGCTGTAGATCACGATTCCCGTCGGAATATGGGTCAGACGCACGGCGGAATCCGTGGTATTGACGCACTGGCCGCCGTTTCCGGAGGCGCGCATGACGTCGATGCGGATATCCTTCTCATCGATCTGCACATCCACCTCCTCGGCCTCCGGCATAATCGCCACCGTCGCCGTGGAGGTATGAATCCGTCCGCCGGATTCCGTCACCGGCACACGCTGCACCCGGTGCACCCCGCTCTCATATTTCAGGCGGGAATAGGCGCCGTTTCCGTTGATCATGAAATCCACTTCCTTGAAGCCGCCGATCCCGTTCTCGCTTAAGTTCACCAGCTCCGTCTTCCATCCGCGGGCCTCCGCGTAATGGACATACATCCGGTACAGCTCCGCGGCAAAGAGGGCCGCCTCGTCTCCGCCGGCACCGGCGCGGATCTCCACGATGACATTCTTCTCATCATTGGGATCCTTCGGCAGAAGCAGAATCTTCAGCTTCTGCTCCAGGTCTTCCTTCCGCTGCTTTGCATCGGAAAGCTCCTCCTTGGCCATCTCCCGGAGCTCCTCATCGCTCTCCTCCTCGAGAAGAAGCAGGCTCCCGTCGATGTCCTCCTTCGCCCTGCAGTATTCCTTATAGGCATCCACAATGGGCGCCAGATCCGCCTGTTCCTTCATCAGACGGCGGAATCTGGCCGTATCGGCCGCCACATCCGGCTCCGCGATCAGATTCATCAGTTCTTCATAATGCTTCAGAAGATCTTCCAGTCGGTCAAACATATATTCCTCCGGCTCTGAGCGGTTCAACTATTTCCACTATACTCTGCCGTCACAACCCGGTCAAGTCCGGCCAGGTCGCGCACGGTTCTGATCCCCGTAAATCCCGCATTTTTCAGTAGATCCGCCACTGATTCGGACTGGTCATACCCGATTTCCAGGTATATCCGTCCGCCTGCGGCGAGGTGCTTTCTGCTCTCCTCCGCCAGGATGCGGTAGAAGAACAGCCCGTCTTCTTTTCCGTCCAGCGCGAGGCGCGGTTCATGGTCCTTCACCTCCGGCGCCAGCGTATCAATCACGGCTGAGGCGATGTAGGGCGGGTTGGAGACAATCACATCAAACCGGTCTCCCTCCGGGATTCCCCGGAACAAGTCGCTCTGGGCCAGCACGAGATATCTCTCCCCTTCTTCCGTCTTCACGGAATAGTCCGTCCGCCAGGGGGTATCGCTTACATGGTCCGCTGTCCCCTTAAAAACTCCCTTCTGTCCGAGGAAGAGGCTCCTCGCATTGCGGTTTGCCACCGCCAGGGCCTCGCCCGAGATATCCGTCCCGCAGACAGTCCGGTATTTCCCCAGCACCGCCAGGGAGATGGCGATGCAGCCTGTGCCGGTGCAGACATCCAGAACGGTGATATCCCGCCCGGGATAATCCGCCAGAACCTGCTCCGTCAGAACCTCCGTGTCCTGTCTCGGGATTAACACATGTTCATTCACCGCAAAGGTAAGTCCCATGAAGGAAGCATTTCCCAGAATCTGCTGCAGCGGAATCCGCGATGCCCGCCGGGACAGCATATCCCGGTACAACCCAAGTCCCCTGTTCAGGCGTTCCTCCCGGACAGGCTTCTCCTGCTCCATATAATAATGGACCCGATCGATGCCGAAGGCCTCTGAAAGCAGGTACCAGGCGTCCAGCCCGGCCTCGTCGATGCCTGCGGCCAGAAGCTGCTCTGTTCCCTGATTCAGAAGTTCCCGCCAGGTCGGGCCCGTCTCTTCTCTGCGTATGATCATACAGCCTTCCGGACCTCCGTCTCCGCCGGGGTCTGTCCTGCTGCCGGAAGCTCCTTTTCCTCTGCCTGTTCCGTCTCCTCCGGAGTATTCTCCTCCGGAATCACCGTGTCCGGGAAATTCTCCCGCAGATAGGCCTTCCAGTCAAATACCGCCTCTGTGGCGGTAATCGCCACCTCGATCATGGAGTCGTCGGGTTCCGTGGTGGTCAGGGCCTGCATGCAGAGTCCCGGCTTTGCCACGAGATCGGAAAGCTTCGAGCTGCTCCGGCCGGCCTTCTGCAGAACCTCATAGGAGATTCCCGCGATCACGGGAACCAGCACGATACGGCTGAGAATCCGCATTCCGATGGTGTCCACCCGTACAATCATAAACACGATGATGCTGATCATCATGACAATCAGCAGAAAGCTGGTGCCGCAGCGCTTATGCTCCTTGGAGCTCTTCCGCACATTTTCCACCGTAAGCGGCAGCCCGTGCTCCACGCAGTTGATGCACTTGTGCTCCGCCCCGTGATACATAAAGGTCCGCCGGATGTCCTCCATCCGGGACACCAGTTTAATGTAAGTGATAAAGATGGCAACGCGGATCAGACCCTCCAGGAAGGCCATCACCGAGTGCGACGGGATAAACCTGCGGAATATGCCGGCGATAAGGAGCGGAAGCACCATGAAGATGCCGATGGCCGCAGCAAAGGAAAATACCATCACGGCACCCATGATCACCTTCTCCAGCTTCTCTCCGAAAACCCGGTCGAGAAACTGTTCAAATTTCGAGGGCTCTTCCGGCTCTCCTTCCTCTTCCGCATAGATCTCCGCAGAATAATTCAATGTCTTCATGCCCACAATCATGGAATCCGCAAAGCGGAATACGCCGCGGATAAACGGCAGCCTGAGCAGGGCCGATTTTTCCGTAATACTGTGGTATTCATCCTTCATAAGAGCGATCCCGCCGCCGGGACGCCTGACTGCCACCGCGTAGTTACTGCGGTTCATCATCATGATGCCCTCAAGCACCGCCTGACCGCCGATACCTGAATACTTCATCGCAGTATGCCTCCCACAAATGAACAAAGGGGCTGAGTCCTCATGAACTCAACCCCTGCAAGCCAGAATTACTTATTCAGTCCGTACTTACGATTGAATGCGTCGATACGTCCGCGAGCAGCGGCTGCCTTCTGCTGTCCGGTATAGAACGGATGGCACTTGGAGCAGATTTCAACGTGGATATCCTGCTTTGTGGAACCGGTAACAAACTCGTTTCCGCAGTTGCAGACAACCTTTGCCTGATAGTAAGTCGGATGGATTCCCTCTCTCATTTCATTCACCTCTCTGATAGATTATGCGATTCCCGACCGCATCTGATAAATTGTCAGGTCCTGCATATCCGTTTCCCGTAAGGACGACTCACGCAGAAATCAGAACCCTGTCTCTCTTCCTGAGCTTCAGTCAGATCGACAGCTCTAGCAGTATAGCATAACCCCGGGAAGATTGCAAGAAGCTTTTAGAAGATTCTCCGTTTCCGGGTCATCATCACAAACTCCTGATTGTTCCTGGTGTGGGTGAACAGCTCCAGAATCTTCTCCACCGCCTCCTCCGGCTTGTTTGCGCTGGTAGCCTTGTGGATGATGTCCGCCGCCTCAGCCTCCTCGGCGCTCAGCAGCAGGTCGTCTCTTCTCGTGCCGGACTTCAGGATGTCGATGGCCGGGAAGATGCGCT
>JAGBNL010000122.1 GCA_017634415.1 Clostridium sp. | reverse complement strand
TGAAGGAGGAAGCCTGATGACGCTGAACAACCGCCCCTACTCCAAATGGAGAGAAGGCCTTACGGTGCAGGATGTGATCGATGAAAACCGTTTCACCTGGCCGAAGCTGGTGGTGAAGCTCAACAAAACCGTGATCTGGCCAGAGGAATACGCCGGAACCGTCATCGCAGAAGATGATATCCTGGAGGTCATCCACCTGCTGGGCGGAGGCTGATACATGAACTCCCCCCTGTTCCCATGTCCGGGAAGCGGGGCAATGCCTGAATAAACATAAAGAAAACCGCGGAAAGCGATTTATCGTTTCCCGCGGTTTTCTTCTGCCCGGAATATTTCACCGGATAGTTCCGAAGAATTCCAGATACTCCCTTGTTTTCGGTTGTTTCGGCGCATGCAGCACCTCTGCCGTGCTTCCCTTCTCGATGACGCATCCCCCGTCCATGAACATCACTTCATCTGCGATGCGTGACGCCTGCTGCACAGAGTGGGTGATCAGCAGTATCGTGTCTCCCCCGTCCCTGCGGCGGGATAACACCTCCTCCGCCCGGAGGATCGATTTCCAGTCCATGGCCGATGTGGGCTCATCCAGGATGAGCAGGTCATAGCTGCGCATCAGAATTCTGGCCAGGCACATCCTCTGGGTCTCTCCGCCGGAGAGGCTTCCTGCAGGCTGGTTCTTCAGGTTCTCCAGAAGCAGATCCCGGATAAGCTCCTCCGCCTTCTCCGTATCGGAAAGTCCCATCAGGATGTTTTTCCGGACACTGGTCCGGAAGGCATAGGCTTTCTGCGGCAGATAGCCCACGTTCAGGCTGTCGGGGATCCGGTTGTGATTGTCAGAAGCAAGAAGGCCTGACAGGATTCTGGCAAATGTGGACTTTCCGCAGCCATTTGCCCCCAGCACGGCACAGATCTTCCCCTCGTTCAGGGTCATCTCCGGCACATCCAGCACCGTCCGTCCGTCATAGCTCTTTGTCAGCGCCGGTATTCTCATCGGTCCAGTCTCCTCTGCAGCAGGGTGATCAGGGTATTGATGACCAGGGAGATGGCAAGAAGGATCAGTCCCAGGGCCACGCCCAGCGTGAAATTTCCTCTGTTGGTATACTGCATGATGGCCGTCGTCATGACATTGGTTTTCCAGGCGATGGCGCCTCCCACCATGCTGACCGCTCCCACCTCCGCGATGGCCCGCGCAAAGGCCAGCAGATAGGTAAAAAAGATCTGGTAGCGGCATTCCCCGGCAATCAGGAGAAATGTCTTTGTTCTGCCAAGTCCAAGCCCCCCGGCCGTCTCCCGTATGGGGCCGGAAACTCCGGATACGAAGCTTTCCATATTGCCGATGACAATGGGCGTGATCAGCACCACCTGGGCCAGGATCATGAGGGGCACCGTGAAGAGCAGCTTCATCTTCCCGAAGGGCCCCACGCCGGAGAAGAGCATATAGAAGAACAGTCCGCAGACCACCGGCGGCATCCCCATCAGCGTCCGGTTCAGGACGATAAGCGCTCCCCGCCCGTAAAACCGGCAGGTTCCGAGAAGGATTCCCGCCGGCATGCCGATGAGAAGCGCGATAATGGAGCTGGAGATACTCATCCGGGCAGTTGTCCCGAGAATATTTACCAGCTCCGGGTCACAGGACAGGATCAGTTTTATGGCCTTGATTACCGCAGTATACAAAGATACCTCCAGAAGCCGATCAGTCCATCACGCCGTTGTTTGCGCGGAAGGTCAGGAAGGTTGCCTTATCAGACAGAATGTAGGCGCCCATCTCATTTGCCATGGTCAGGCAGACGCCCATGCCGGCGTTTGCGGAGGTGTACCAGTCGGTGTAGTCCGCGAAGCTGGCTGCTTCCTCGGTGATGCCCAGATCCTCAGGCCACAGGGAAAGCTCCTTGGTGTGTGTGCCGGAACCGTCGCCTCTGGAAACGAAGGGCTGCTTCTCCTCCGCGATCTTCGCGAAGGCATCCTTAACAGAAGCGCAGTCCTTTGCGCCGACCGGATCCTCTGCCGGTCCGCAGAGTACGAAGAAGTTGTACATGTAGCTCAGGCGCTCGGACTCCATGCCGTCGATGACATAGGAGAATCCTTCCTCAATGAAGGCCTCTTCCTGCTTCTTGGAGTGCACCAGAATCAGATCCGCGTTGCCCATCTTGGCGTTGGCGATGGACTTGCCGGTACCTGCGGAGTAAACCTCCACTTCATAGCCGTACTTCTCCTCGAACATGGGAAGCAGATAACCCAGAAGACCGGAGTCGTTCACGGATGTTGTGGTGGAGAGACGAATCTTCTTTGTCTCCTCTGTCGCCTCCGGAATCTCCGCTGTGGAGACCGGTGCGCCGTCCAGCAGATAGAAGAGGTACTCGCCGTACTCTTCAAATCCGTAATCTGCGGCTGCCTTCTCGCCTTCCTCGGAAAGGAGCCAGTTGATCAGGGCATTGGCGCCCTCGGTGTTCAGCTCCACGCCTTCCACTGCCTTGCCGTCGGCATCCACAAAAGGAGCCTCCGGATTCACTGCCAGCAGTGAATAGGTATTGATCATGCTGTCGTCCTGCTCATACAGGATCTGCAGACCCACTTCGGCAGCCTCTGCCTCAGTCTCTTCCGCTGTCTCCGCCTCAGTTTCTTCCGCTGCAGTCTCCTCTGCTGTTGTCTCCTCTGCTGCGGTCTCGGCTGCGGTGGTCTCAGCCGCGGTGGTTTCTGCCGGCTTTGCGCCGCCGCAGGCTGCCATCGTCAGAACCAGTGCTGTTGATAACAGTGCAATAGTTTTTTTCATAATTCCCTCCTGGAATATAGTATTGATGGTATCCATCAAGTCCCATTCTAATGCCGTTTCCCGCCCTCTGTCAATATACGGTCAGACATTAATATACGCGGAACGGGGCCTTTTCTTCCATCCGTTTCCGCGTTTTTTGCATATACTTATTGCATTCAGGAATAAGAGACCTTACAATGAAACCATGAATATTACACAGTTACGTTATTTCATCACCATCGCCCAGCTGGAGAACATGAGCCGCGCCGCAGGACTCCTGCACATTTCCCAGTCCTCTCTTTCCAAAAACATATCTGCCATCGAGAAGGAAGTTGGCACGGAGCTCTTCGAGAGAAAAGGGAAGAATATCGCGCTGAACCCGGCCGGAGCACAGTTTCTGGAGAGCTGCCGGCGCATCGTGGCAGAACTGGATAATTCCCTGGACAGCATCAACCGGGAAATCCGGGGGAAAAACAGCCGGATACGCATCGGCATCGACGGCGGCTGCGGAAAGCTTTTGGACTGCATGGGCGCTTTCAAAAAGCTGTTTCCGGAGACGGTTTTTGATGTGTTCTGCACTCTGGAGAACGAAACATCTCCGGATATCAGCGCTTTTGATGTGATGGTTTATCCCGAGGGCAAAAAATACGCAAAGTTCCGAGGATATCCCTTCTATACGGAGCGTTATCTTCTGGCTGTGAACGAAAAACACGAACTGGCCGGACACGTCACCGTCGCCACGCCGGATCTGAACGGAAAAGATTTTGTTTTCCTGCGGTACGGAGAGCGGGATTACGAATTCCCCCTGGAAATCTGCCATGGACTGGCCGTCAGCCCGAATTCCGAGAATTACACGGACAGCCGGACCCTGCATCGTCAGATGATCTCTTCCGGCATCGCCATCGGATTCGTGCCGGAAAGCAGCGGGGATCTGTACCGGAATGACCCTGCGCTGCGCCTTCTGCCGCTGATGCAGAAGAAGTTTTCCCGCCGGATGATGATATGTTTCAAAAAGGAAAAGCATCTGTCTCCGCTGGCAGACGAATTCCGCCGCTTTATCCTGGATTATTTTGAACTGGAATAGACCGGCCGGCAGCCCCGGCGTGAAGAAACATCAGGCTGCGCCCGCGGGAACTGCACAATGAAGAAAAAATGGAGGAATCGAACCTTATGGCATTTCAGTATCTCACCAACACAGAACTGTCCCGGGCAGTTGCAGAATATACCGACACTCTTCTGAAAGCGGGATATCAGGCGTCCGCCGAGACCATCCCCGTGCAGCACGCCGCGGGGCGCATCACGGCCCGGGCTGTCTATGCCCACATCAGCGCACCCCACTATCCCGCATCGGCCATGGACGGCATCGCCGTCCGCGCTTCCGACACCTTCGGCGCCACGGAGACCACCCCTGTGACGCTTCCGCCGGACAGTTTTCTGGTGGTGGATACCGGCGACCTGATTCCGGAGAAATACGATGCTGTCATCATGGTAGAGGATCTGGTGCATCTTGCGGACGGCGCGGTCCGAATCCACGCCTCCGCCGCGCCCTGGCAGCATATCCGCCAGATCGGTGAGGATATCTGTGCCGGGGAAATGGTTCTGCCCGGGCATACCCGTATCACGCCTGCCGCAATCGGCGCTTTCCTCGCCGCCGGCATCCTCTCGGTGGAGGTGCTCCGCAGGCCCGTAGTGGGCATCATCCCCACCGGAGATGAGATCGTAGCACCGACGGAGAATCCGGGGCCCGGCGATATCATCGAATTCAACAGCTCCATCTTCTCCGCCATGGTCACAGAGTGGGGCGCTGTCCCGAAGGTTTTCCCCATCGTGAAGGATCGCTTCGATGACATAAAAAATACGCTGGATGAGGCCCTCGAAGCCTGTGATATCGTCCTCCTCAACGCGGGTTCCTCCGCGGGACGCGAGGACTTCTCCGCCGAAGCCATCGGGACGGCGGGCTCCGTGCTCTTCCACGGAATCGCCATCAAGCCCGGCAAGCCCGCTATCCTGGGATACCGGGATAATAAACCCATTCTGGGTGTTCCCGGCTATCCGGTGTCCGGCATTATCGTCCTGGAGCAGATCCTGAAGCCCCTGCTTGATGTCTGGTTCGCCGCCGCGAAGGAAGAATCCGAAACCATATCCGCCCTTCTCTCCCGGCCGGTGGTCTCCGGACTCAAGTACCGTGAGTTTGTCCGGGTCCGTCTGGGCAGGGTCGGGGACCGGATGATCGCCTCCCCCCTGAACCGGGGAAGCGGCGTCGTCACCTCCTTTGTCAAGGCTGACGGACTTCTGGAAGTTCCCCAGAATCTGGAAGGCTATGAGGCGGGAAGCGAGGTACAGGTTCATCTGCTCCGGCCGAAGCAGGAGCTGGACAACATCCTTGTGGCCATCGGAAGCCATGACCCGCTTCTGGATGAGATAGGGGATCTTCTCCACAGAGCCGATCCCTCCATGTTCATGAGCTCCTCCCATGTGGGATCCATGGGCGGCATCATGGCGGTAAAGCGCGGAGAAACCCACATTGCGGGCACGCATCTGCTGGATGAGGCGGACGGCACTTACAATTTTTCCTATATTAAGAAGTTTTTCCCACAGGGCGGCGTACATCTGATAGAATGTGTTGGAAGAACCCAGGGGCTGATGCTGGCGAAGGGAAATCCGAAGGAAATCCGATCTCTGAAGGACCTGACCGCCCCGGGCATCCGGTATGTCAACCGGCAGAAGGGGTCCGGAACCCGGGTTCTCATGGACTATCTCTGCAGGAAAGAGGGAATTCCCGCAGAGAGCATCTACGGCTATGACCGGGAGGAATTCACCCACATGTCCGTGGCTGTCCAGATTGCTTCCGGCACGGCGGACGCCGGGATGGGCATCTATTCCGCGGCAAAAAACTACGGCCTGGATTTCCTTCCCATATGCATGGAGCAGTATGACCTGCTGATCCCCGATGCCGTGTGGAATACCCCTGTGGTCCGGAAGCTGATTGAAATTCTGAAAAGCGATGATTTCCGGCAGAGAGCCCTGGCCCTGGGCGGATATGAGCTGAAAAACCCGGGCACTGAACGACTGATCCCATAAGGAGCCTTGTTCCCATGCTGAACTGGTTTTTGTTTTCCTTTAATTCCATTGCGCCGATCCTCATTCTTGTTTTCATGGGCTATTTCCTGAAACAGAAGGGTATCCTGACACCGGAATTCCTGTCTGTGGGAAACCGGTTCTGCTTCCATTACTGCATCTCCACCATGCTGTTCAAGACGGTCTATGATCTGGATGGTCTTCGGTCCGTCTCATGGAAGATGTGCATATTCATCGTGCTGAGCCTGGGGCTCCTGACCTTATGCGGTCTGGCCGCCTCCTCCGTCTGCACCGATGTCAGAGAGCGCCGGGGCGTCATCGCCCAGACCTGGATGCGCTCCAATAACGCCATCATCGGATTTCCCCTGGCGGAGTCCATCGGCGGGGCCGAGGCTCTGGCAGCCCTTGCTCCCCTGCAGATTCCATCCATCGCCATGTACAACAGCGTCAGCGTCATCTGTCTGACCGTATTTTCCCGGGATGCGGACCGGAAGATCAGCTGGAAGCGCATCGGAATAAGCATCCTGAAAAATCCCCTGATCCGGGGACTTCTCGCCGGCCTTCTCTGCCTTCTGGCCCGGGAGTTTATCCCGAAGGGGCCGGACGGAGCGCCGGTATTCACCATCGCGGGCGCCTGCCCTGCCCTCTACACCGCCGTGTCCTATATCTCACGGATCGCGACGCCCCTCTCACTGATCATTCTGGGCGGAAGATTTGAGCTGAGCGCGGTACAGGGCATGAAGAAAGAGATCATCACCACCTCCGTCGGGCGCCTGATTCTGGCTCCCATCATCGGATTCGGACTGTTCTTTCTCTGCGTGCGTCTCGGTTTTCTCGAGATGTC
>JAGBNL010000121.1 GCA_017634415.1 Clostridium sp. | reverse complement strand
TACCTGCACCCTTCCCGCGCCGGTGGAACTCAGGAGCAGTTCGCTGGAGATATTTACCGTAGAGCTTCGCATCACCGACATGAACCTGACTTCCCTGGAGATACCGCCGGAGGTGCTGGCGGCTGGGAAATAGCGATTCTTATCATACTTATTTAATTTAGCAATATATACAGATGATTTATTGCGGATTGCTATTAGTCCCCTCTTTCCGATGGGCGTATAATTAGATTGCCTTTCGGGAAGGGGGCTTTTTATGTTTATTGATCTGCACATGCACGAGAAAACCTGTTCTAAGGACAGCTTCCTGTCCCTGGCGGAGATGGTGGAGATAGCGAAAAAGCGCGGGCTGGATGCCATCTGCATCACGGACCATGACAGCATGGGACTGCGGGAGTATGCGGCGGAATACTCTGCGGAGACAGGCTTCCCCATCTTTACAGGTGTGGAATATTATTCCCTGCAGGGGGATATTCTGGCCTTCGGCATCGATGATTTTCCGAAGGAACGTATCGATGCCCAGGACTTTATCGATGAAGTGCACCGACAGGGCGGCGCCGTGGTGAGCGCACACCCTTTCCGCCATAACCGCCGCGGTCTGGAGGGCAATCTGGACACCCTTCGGGGCGTGGATGCCATAGAGATACTGAATGGGTCCACCATGCCGGACGCCGCGATGATGGCAGTCCGCTATGCCCGGAAATACGGGTTTGGCACAACAGGAGGAAGTGATTGTCACTATCCCGATAAAGTAGGGGTTTATGCCACATATTTCCCCGGAACAATCACATCCGTGGAGGAACTGGTCCGGGCCATCCGGAATCACGAATGCCGGCCGGCCTTTCACCAGGATTTTTCCTATTTTATCTGGGATCTGGACAATTTGCTTTTATAGCAGAACGAGGAGGAGATGTATTATGAGGAAGAAACTGATTTCCCTGATGCTTGCAGGCACCATGGCCCTGTCCCTGACCGCATGCGGCGGAAACGCACCGGCAGAGACAACAGCAGCAGAAACCAAGGCTGAGGAGACGGCAGCAGCGGAAGAGAGCAAGGAAGAGGCAGCTGAGGAAACTGAGGCTGCTGAGGAAACTGAGGCCGCTGCGGAGACCGAGGCCGCTGCGGAGCTGGAGGACTCTCTTGTCATCTATTCCACCCATCCGGAGGACCTGCTGGAGGCCATCAGCGATGCTTTCACAGAGAAGACCGGCGTGGAGGTGGAGTTCATCAACCTGAAGGGTGAGCTGGCAGACCGTATCAGAAGTGAAAAGGAGAATCCGCAGGCGGACATCATGTTCGGCGGCGATGAGGCGACCTACATGGTTCTGCAGGGCGAAGGCTGCTATGAGAAGACCAGCCCCTCCTGGGCTGCCGATGTGGCGGATCCCTATAAGGAGCCGGAAGGCTACTGGTACGGCACTTACCGCACACCGATGGTTCTGTGCTACAACACGGAGCAGATGAGCGCCGAGGAAGCACCGGCCGACTGGGCTGACCTGGCAAAGCCGGAATTTAAGGATAAGATCATTACCCGTGATTCTCTGTCCTCCTCCATGCGTTCCACCGTTGTTTCCCTGGTGCAGTACAACATGGCAAAGGACGGCGAGGATGCTGCCTGGGAGTACATTAAGGCCCTCAACGAGAACATCAAAAACTATTTCAACAGCGGCAGCATGATGTTCACCGCTTTAGGCAAGGGTGAGGCAGCTGTTTCCATGGCTGTTATCAACGACTGCATGAAGAACCGGGATGAGAACGGTCTTCCGCTGGAGATGGTAATTCCCGAGAGCGGCGCAGTGGTTATCACTGACTGCATCGCCATGACCAAGAATGCACCGCACCCGAACGCAGCGGCAGCATTTATCGACTTTGTCGGAAGCGAAGAGTGCCAGAAGATGGCAGCCAATGACTTCAACCGCATGCCGATCACCGACGGATTCCTGTCCGAGTGCCCGGCATGGATGCAGACCGAGTTCAGCGCGCTGGATGTTGACTGGAACGAGATCAGCGCAAATCAGTCCGCATGGCTGGAGAAGTGGGAAACCGATTATATCGATGCTGAGAAGCAGGTGGCAAAGGAATAATTCCGGCGCACCTCAGCGAAAAGGATAGATTGTGATAGAATAGTGGAGAGAAATCTCCACTATTTCTATTCTGCCCGCCCCGATGAGGGGCGGGAGCCCTGCGGCTCCCCGCGGTTCAGAAGCTGGCCGCGCGAGCTTTCTATATCTGGAAGGAACTAACCATGAAGAATATCATGCTGCAGAATATATCCCACAGCTACGGGAAGGAACAGGTGCTGAAGGATGTGAACCTCACCATCCGGGAGGGGGAGTTTTTCACTCTTTTAGGTCCCTCCGGCTGCGGAAAAACCACGATTCTCCGGATTCTGGCGGGGTTTCTGCACCCGACGGAGGGCAGAGTTTTCATCGGAGAGACGGATATCACGGACCTGCCCCCGGAAAAGCGGAACATGGGCATCGTGTTTCAGAATTATGCCCTGTTTCCGAATCTTAACGTGCGGGAGAATGTGATGTACGGCCTGAAGGTCCGCCGGATGCCGAGGGCGGAGGCGGAGAAGAAGTGCGCTTTCTACATGGAGCTGGCAGGACTTTCCAGCTTCGGGGAGAGAAAGATACAGGAGCTTTCCGGCGGCCAGCAACAGCGGGTCGCCATCGCGAGAGCCCTGGCCATCGAGCCCCGGATGCTTCTTCTCGATGAGCCCATGTCGAACCTGGATGTGGCGCTCCGGGTAAAGATGCGGGAAGAGATCCGTGCAATCCAGCAGAAGACGGGCATTACGACCCTGTTCATCACCCACGACCAGCAGGAGGCGCTCTCCGTCTCCGACCGGATTGCCGTCATGCGGGATGGGGAGGTGCTTCAGATCGGGAGCCCCGGGGAGATCTACAATCACCCGAACCAGGCCTTTGTGGCCGGCTTTGTGGGGGTATCCAATGAGATTGGCGGCAGGTTTGTCCGTCCGGAGCATCTCAGGCTGACAGGGGCGCCTCTGCCGGAAGGCGGTTCAGACGGCCTGCCGGGGAAGCTTTGGAATCTTCCGGTGCAGATACTGCAGGTGCGCTTCGGCGGGATGTACTATGACTGTACCGTAACCGACGGCGAAAAGGAGTACCGGGTGGCGGAACTGAACCGGGGAGAGGCCGGGAAGGCCTGGCTGCCGGGGGAGAAGGGATTTCTCTCGGAGGCGGACCATGAAAAATAAAAGAAATACCGGAATCCTGCTGTTCTGGTACGGTCTGTCGGGCTTTCTGATTCTCGGATACATCCTTCTGCCCTTCCTGCATACGGTGATGCAGGCCTTCCGGACGGAAGACGGGTACGGATGGGAGACGGCGGCAGAGTTCTTCACAAATCCGAACCAGCGGCAGGTGATAAAGAATACGGTTCTTCTGGGCGGGTCAATGGTCTGCACCTGCGGATTTCTGGGAATTGCCCTGGCTTTATATATGACATTTCTGGCGGGCAGAAGAAAAAAGGCAGTCCACGTGCTGCTGCTGAGCCCCATGATGCTTCCGGGCGTCATTACGGTTATCTCCTTTATCCAGCTGTACGGAGAGAGCGGCATGGTCACGAAGCTTTTGGAAGCTGTCTTCGGACTGGAGAAAGCGCCCTGGTCCTTTGAGGGTTTTGGCGCCATCCTGTTTGTCATCACCTACACCCAGTATGTCTATTTCTATCTGAATGTGTACGTTGCGCTGAAATACATCGACTATTCGGCCGTAGAAGCGGCCCGGAGCCTGGGGGCATCAAGACTGCAGATATTTACGGACGTGATCTGGCCGGTCATCCGGCCGGCGGTTATAACCTCCGCGGTGCTGACATTTGCCTCCGGCGTCAGCGCATTTTCCGCACCGAATCTGATGGGCGGAGGATTTAAGGTTCTGAGCACCCAGATCGTCCGTTCCAAGGCCAATAACCATATGGAAATGGCATCGATCCAGGCACTGACCCTCTTTTTTATCAGCGTCTGCGTGATGGTGCTCCTGCAGATGTACAGCCGGCGGTTCGGCGATATCACGGGGGACAGGATTCCGGGAAGCGTCCCGGGAGGAGAGAGAAGGGGAGCAGCGGTTATTCTCTGCCGGATTCTTGTATTTGCGCAGCTTCTGCTGATTCTTCTCCCCATCGTATCCATCGTGTATCTTTCCTTTGTGGAGACAGGCTCTATCATGAAGGATGTGTTCCCCCATACATTTACCCTCAGGAATTACGGGGATATCTTCCGGAAGCCCAGGGTTTTTGCCCCGGTAAAAAACAGCCTGGTCATGTCTCTCATGGCTGCGGCAGCAGGAGTGGTGCTGACGGTTCCCAGCGCCTTTCTCACGGTGCGGCGGGCCGGAAGAACGGACGGGCTGCTCCGGGTGCTGCTGATGCTTCCCTCGGCCATGCCGGCCAGCCTCCTGGGCATTAACCTGATCAATGCCTTTAACCGCAGAAGCGTCTTTGCGCTGGGCCAGTCCCTGGTGGGCGGCTTTTATATCCTGCCGGCGGCCTATACCATCACGGCACTGCCGCTGCTTCTCGGCTCCGCCGAGATTGCGGTCCGCGGCGTGCAGCGCAGCATGGAAGAAGCCTCCGAAAGCCTGGGGGCCGGGGCGGCTTACACCTTTGCCCATGTGCTGCTGCCGAATATTGCCCCGGGTGTCCTGTCCGGTGCGGTTCTTGTATTCATCCGGACTGTCGGGGAATATACCATGTCAGCTCTTTTGTACGGCGTGCACAACCGGCCTGTTTCGATTTCCATCATCACGAATATGCAGGAATATCATGTCGGAATATCCCTGGCCTACGGCGTTCTGGTGATAGCGGTGTGCTGCGCGGCTCTCGCCCTGGTAATGAAGCTGGACAGAAAGAGGTTTCTGTAGAGAACATCTATCTCTGATTGCATTCATCACGGAAAATGATATAATATATCGGTATAATTCTGCCGGGATCTGTGTTCCGGCATAAAAACCGGATGAATGAAAGGCGTTGTATTTAATGAATGAACAGAAACCGGAAGAAGCTTTCCGGCTGGCTTACGGCGGGGTTCTCGCCGGCATTTATGTGGTGCTGACGATGGTATTTGCCCCTGTCAGTTTCGGGCCTGTGCAGTTCCGGATATCCGAGGCCCTGTGCATCATGCCCTACTTTTCGGCATCTGCAGTGCCGGGGCTGTTCGCGGGATGTCTCCTGTCCAATCTGCTGTGCGGGGCGATGCCCATGGACGTTATCTTCGGCAGTATCGCCACGCTCCTCGGAGCTGTCGGTTCCCGGATGCTCCGCCGCAGAAAGTGGCTGGTATGTGTTCCGCCGATTGTGTCCAACACGCTTATTATCCCCTGGGTGCTTCGGTATGCCTATGGGGCGGAGGAACTGATTCCGTTTATGATGGTTACGGTCGGGATCGGCGAGGTGCTGGCCATCGGTGTGCTTGGCAATATACTCCTTGTGACACTGGAGAAGATCAGAGAGAAGGGTTTGTATGTATCAGATAGATTTTGAAAAACCGGAGAGAGTACATTTTATCGGCATCGGCGGTATCAGCATGAGCGGACTGGCGGAGATCCTTCTGGATCATCATTTCCCCGTCAGCGGTTCGGACTCCCACCGGTCGGAGCTGACAGAGCACCTGGAGTGCCTGGGAGCAAAGGTATACTACGGACAGAAGGCGGAGAATATCACCGATGACATCCGCGTGGTGGTTTACACGGCGGCGATCCATCCGGACAATCCGGAGTTTGCGGCGGCCAGGATGCGGAACATTCCGATGCTGACAAGAGCCGAGTTCCTGGGACAGGTGATGAAGCACTACCGGAATTCCATCGCGGTGTCCGGAACCCACGGCAAGACCACAACCACCTCCATGATCACGGAGATCTTCCTGGCTGCCCAGAATGATCCCACCGTCTCCCTGGGCGGCATGCTGGATTCTATCGGCGGCAATATCCGCGTGGGCGGACCGGACTACTTCGTCATGGAAGCCTGTGAGTACACCAACAGCTTTCTGAGCTTTTTCCCGACCCTGGCGGTTATTCTGAATGTAGAGCCGGATCACCTGGACTTCTTCAAGGATCTGGCGGATATCCGTCACTCCTTCTCCCTGTTTGCCAAGAATGTGGCGGAGGACGGAACCATCGTCATCTGCGGGGAGATCCGGGACTATGAAAAGATCGTGGAAGGCCTTTCCGCGAAGGTTATCACCTACGGCCATGACCGGAAGTTTGACTACGCGGCGGAAAATATTGAATATGATGAGTTCGGCCGTCCGTCCTATGACCTCCTGGTGAAGGGAGAGAAGGCGGGGCGGATCACGCTGGGAACCACCGGCGAGCACAATGTACTGAATTCCCTGGCGGCCATCGCGGTGGCGCAGAGATACGGCCTGCCGATGGATATCACCGCAGAGGCCCTTAAGAAGTTTTCCGGCACCCACCGCCGGTTTGAGAAGAAGGGCGTACTGAACGGCGTCACTATCATCGATGACTACGCGCACCATCCCCAGGAGATCGAGGCAACCCTCCGGGCGGCGCTTCATTATCCTCATAAGAAGGTCTGGTGTATCTTCCAGCCCCATACCTACTCCAGAACCCAGGCGTTCCTGGATGATTTCGCGAAGGCCCTGTCTCTCGCGGACAGTGTCATCCTGGCGGACATCTACGCGGCCCGGGAGACGAATACCTTCGGGGTGAGCTCCGGGGATATCGCTGCCAGACTGAAAATAATGGGAAAAGAAGCCTGGTTCATTCCGACCTTTGTGGAAATCGAGGAGTTTGTGAAGGAGCACTGTGTCCCCGGGGACCTGTTGATAACCATGGGTGCCGGAGACATCGTAAAGGTTGGGGAAGAGCTGCTGAAAAATATGTAATAAGCTATTTGAGGACCGCTCAATCCATGCGCAGAACCCGTCATCACAGATGACGCCGCCGCTTTTGCGGCGGTTGTTCTGCTTATGGATTGGGCGGTTCCTGCTTCGCAGGAATATCCGTGTTCCACATCCGGTTTTTGTGTGCAAGCACCCAAAACCGGCTTCGGAACACGGAATCCTCAAATAGCAACACGAGTTATCCACCATATCCACATAGTTTTCAACATTGTATATGGAAAACTATGTGGATTTTTTCTGCCCTTATCCACCCGGTATCCACCGGCTGTGTGGACG
>JAGBNL010000120.1 GCA_017634415.1 Clostridium sp. | reverse complement strand
CAAGGATTCCGAGCCCGACATCTACAACGCCATCAAGAGAAATGCACTTCTTGAGAACGTTACCATGGATGAGAACGGAAAGATCGATTTCGCAGACAAGAGCGTGACCGAGAATACCCGTGTTTCCTATCCGATCGAGCACATCGAGAAGATCGTTAAGAACGTAAGACCGATCTCCGCAGGTCCGGCAGCGAAGAATGTTATCTTCCTGTCCGCAGATGCATTCGGCGTACTTCCGCCGGTATCCATCCTGACTCCGGAGCAGACCAAGTACTACTTCCTGTCCGGATTTACCGCAAAGCTTGCAGGAACCGAGAGAGGCATCACCGAGCCGACCCCGACCTTCTCCGCATGCTTCGGCCAGGCATTCCTGGAGCTTCACCCGACCAAGTACGGCGAGGAGCTGGTTAAGAGAATGGAGAAGAGCGGCGCCAAGGCTTATCTGGTTAACACCGGATGGAACGGCACCGGCAAGAGAATCTCCATCAAGGATACCAGAGGCATCATCGATGCTATCCTGAACGGCGATGTCAACAAGGCACCGACCAAGATGATCCCGTACTTCAACTTTGAGGTACCGACCGAGCTTCCGGGCGTAGATCCGGCCATCCTTGACCCGAGAGATACCTACGCAGCTCCCGAAGAGTGGGAAGAGAAGGCAAAGGATCTGGCAGGCCGCTTCATCAAGAACTTCAAGAACTTTGAGGGCAATGAAGCCGGCAAGGCTCTGGTAGCAGCAGGTCCGCAGCTGTAATAACTGCATAAAACAATGATTTTCAACTGAATAGTTGTATGGAAGGCACGCCGCCTCCGGAGAGAAATCTTCGGAGGCGGCTCTTTTTTTGAATATTTCCATTCTTCTTTCTTGCATTAACTGCGCCGGTGATCTATACTGGTTTTTAGTTAGGCAGTTTAGCTAATATGAATTAGTCAGGTTAGCTAGAATAGCCTTATGAACGGTCGGCAAATGGTAAAAGCGGCGGCAGGAGGTGATCCGTCTGATGCAGGTGAATATGTTCGAGGCCAAGACGGAACTGTCAAAGCTGGTAAAAGCGCTGGAGAACAGGGAAGAGGATGTAATCTTTCTCGCCAGGAACGGAAAACCGGTGGTCCAGATGACCAGAATTCCGGAGAAGAAGATTTCCCGGAGAATCGGTGTGGCGGAGGGAAGATTCACCTGTCCCGAGACGCTGGAGGAACCCGGATGAAGATACTGCTGGATACTCAGATTCTTCTCTGGGCCCTGACCAATGACGGAAGACTTCCCGCAAAAGCCAGGCGGATGATCGAGGATGAACGGAATGAGGTGTATTACAGCGTCATTTCCCTCTGGGAAGTACAGAGGATTCATCTGAGAGGGGGGAAAGGGCAGGTCCCGGCAGCGGGAGAGCTGAAGGGGTACTGCGAAGAAGCGGGATTTCACATGCTGGGGCTTGCGGAGGGGCAGGTCCGCAGCGCGGAGAGCCTGTTTTTTGAGAATTCCGGCTATGGGGGAAGAGGGTTTCTCCTCTGGATGATGGCGGTGCAGGCCACGGAGGAGGATATGCTGTTTCTCAGCGCGGATCCCGCCGCGGAAGCGGGAGATGACCCGAGAATCTGCTATACGGCAGCAGGGTAACCACAGGGGGGCAGGAGTATGGAAATAAGGACTTACCGGATCGAAGTGCCTTACGATCCGGGCAGCGTGGCGCGGAATCCGGAGGAGCCGGTGATGACTGCCCGGGGGAAGGCGGTCCGGAAGGAGAGGCCGGCGGCAAAGACGGCAAAAAAGAAGAAACAGGGTGTCAGCCGCAGCATCACCCTGCGGGGATACGCGGCCTTTTTCCTGACGGCGTGTGTGGTTACCATGCTGTTTCTGGGAGAATACCTGATGCTGCAGTCCTCCGTCCGGCGGCATACCCGCATCATATCCGGACTCAGGACAGAGCTTGCCGGGAGGCGGCGGGAGAATGATGACCTGGAGGAGAGCATCGATTCCGCGGTGAATCTCTCGGAGGTATATAACTGCGCGGTCCGGGAGATGGGACTTGTCCCCGCAAAGGCGTCCCAGATACTCTTTTTTGACAGGGAAAACCAGGAATATGTGCTGCAACAGGAAGACCTGCCGCGGTTCTGATATCGGAAATCTGAGAAACTGCCCTTCGGCGCGCTGCGGAGTGTGCCGGAGGGCAGTTTTGCCTCTGCCTGTCCGTACGACCGGGAACGAAAATTCTTTTCGAAATCAGAAATCGTGATATAATAGTATAATATGGGGTATTTTGATGACCTGACATCATGACGCTGTATGCGCACAGAATCGAACGGGCATTTTCGGCCTGTCCGCAGGACTTCAGAATACATATCACGTTGAATACGGGAGAGAATTACAGCAATGAATATATTCAGTCTGCTGACAATGTTCGGCGGCCTTGCCATGTTCCTCTACGGAATGCGGCTGATGGGAGACGGCCTGAAGGAAAGCTCCTCCGGAGCTCTGAAGGTCGCGATGGAAAAGGTAACCAACAATCCGGTCAAGGCCTTTCTGCTGGGACTCTTTATCACGGCGATCATTCAGTCCTCCACGGCCACCATCGTAATCACCTCCGGCCTGGTGGGCGCGGGTGTCCTCACCCTCCGGCAGTCCCTGGGAATTATCATCGGAGCGAATGTCGGTACGACAGTGACGGGACAGATCATCCGTCTTCTGGACCTGGATGCCTCCGCGGGCTCGGTGCTTCAGCTGTTTAAGCCGTCTTCCCTGGCGCCCATCGCCCTGATCATCGGAATTATCATCATCATGAGATGCAATTTCAAGAATTCCAAATCCATCGGCAATATCGCTATCGGCTTCGGAATTCTGTTCTCCGGTCTGATGAACATGACCGGCGCAGTGAATTCCCTGTCGGAGACCGGAATCTTCGAGTCTCTCTTCAGCAAGCTGGGGGCCAATCCCCTCATCGGGTACCTGACCGGTGCGGGCATCGCCTTCGTGCTGCAGAGTTCCTCCGCCACCATCGGCATCCTGCAGGCCTTCTCCACCTCGGGACTCCTTTCTTTCAAGGCGGTCTATGCCGTTATCGTCGGCATCTATCTCGGCGACTGCGTGACGACGGCCATCGTCTGTTCCATCGGCGCGAAGGCGGAGCCGAAGCGGGTCGGCGTGGTGAATATCCTGTTCAATCTCAGCGAGACGGTGGTGGTTCTCGTGGTGGTGAATGTGATTCACGCCATGGGACTCCTGGACTGGCTCTGGGACGCCACGGTGGATTCCGGCATCATCGCCAATACCAATACCATATTCAATCTCGGGTGCGCGATCGTTCTGTTCCCGATGCTCCGGGTCTATGAGTCCCTGAGCCGGAAGATCGTGAAGGACGATAAGGTTCCGGTGAACAAGTACAAGGAGAAGCTGGACGGGCTGAGCCCCGTATTCTTTGATACGCCGGCCCTCGCGCTGCAGAGCTGCTATTCTGTTCTTCTGACCATGTTCCGGGCCTCCAGGGAGAACCTGAAGGAAGCATTTCTCCTGCTGGAGGATTTCAGCTGGGAGAGACTTGCTGCCATCCGGCAGGAAGAGGACTATATCGATGAGATGACAGACGCCATCAGCAAGTATGTGGTGCAGCTGGCCCCGCATCTGACGGAAGAGCATCACACGGCTATCCTGGACCAGTATTACAAGGTGATATCGGAGTTCGAGCGTCTCGGCGACCAGGCGGCCCACATCGCGGGTTCCATGGAAGATATGGTGGGAAAAGGCGGAAAGCTTTCCTACAGCGCCCAGGATGAGCTTCAAATCCTGGAGGATGTGACAGAACGCATTCTGGATTATACGGACCAGGCCTTCGGCAAGAGAGACGTGGAGGCGGCTTATCATATCGAGCCTCTCGAAGAGGTGGTCGGGGATCTGGTGAGCAAGATCAAGCGGAATCACCTGCACCGGATGAGCACCGGCGAGTGCAGCGTCTACGCGGATGTGTATTATATGAACATCCTGACGGATGTGAAGCGCATCGCGGATATCTGCTGCAACGTGGGTGAGGCGACGGTTATCCGCGTCCACCCGGAGCTGGCCAATACATCCCATTATTATTTCACGGCCCTGCATTCCGGAAATGACGAGAATTTCAACACGGAATATGAGGAAGCCCACGCGGAATTTTTCACCCGACTGGAGGAGGCCGGAAGGAAACGCTGATATCAGGAAAGGGAGGTACTTCATGAACGCACAGGAATGGTACCGCATATGGAAGGAGAAGCTTGAGGAGACGGATCCCCTGTACTCGGAGCTTCAGCGGATGGAGAAAGATCCGCAGGCCATCGAGGACAGCTTCTACCGGGAGATTGAGTTCGGCACTGCCGGGCTCAGGGGAATCTGCGGCGCAGGTACCAACCGGATGAATATTTACACCGTGGGCAGAGCAACCCAGGGCATCGCGGAGTATATCCTGGAGTCCGGACTGGATCCGGAGCGGGGCGTGGTCATCGCCTACGACTGCAGATATCATTCCAGGGAATTCTCGGAGCTGGCGGCGGAGATTCTGGCCGGCAACGGGATCCGGGCGTGGCTCTTCCCGGATATGCGTCCCACGCCGGAGATGTCATTTGCCATAAGAAGGCTGGGGGCGGTTTCCGGCATCAACATGACGGCAAGCCACAACCCGAAGGAATATAACGGATACAAGGTATACTGGGAGGACGGCGCCCAGATCTCCGGCAGCGTCTCGGAAGGGATGCTTCGGAAGATTCTGGCCCACGATCTCTTTGACGAGTTCCCGCGGATGCCCCTGACCCAGGCGGTGGAAGAGGGACTCTGCTGCATGCTGGATATGGATATGGATGACGCCTATCTGGAGTTTGTGGAATCTCTGGCCATGCGTCCCGATGAGGAGCTGGATTTCTCCGTCCCCATCGTATATACGCCCCTCAACGGCGCGGGATTCGACCCGGTCTGCCGGGTGATGAGAAACCGGGGATTTTCTGCCTTCCGGGTGGTTCCGGAGCAGTCTCAGCCGGACCCGGAGTTCACCACGGTGGGATACCCGAACCCGGAGGATCCGAAGGCATTTGCCCTGGCGGAAAAGCTGGGAAATGCCTGCGGCGCGGAGCTTCTCATCGCCACGGACCCGGACAGCGACCGAATGGCAGTGGAGATCACCGACGGAAAGGGCGGATACCGGTGGCTGAACGGAAACCAGACGGCGGCCCTGCTCATCGCCTATATGGCGGAGAGCTTGAAAAAGGCCGGCAGGCTTACCGGAAAGCAGGCGATGATCAAGTCCATCGTGACGGGAGATATGGGGGCTGCCATCTGCAGAAGCTACGGCATCGATGTGTATGAGGCCCTGACCGGATTCAAGAATATCTGCGGCCGCATCCCGCAGCTGGAGGAGGAAGGATATCATATCTTCTTCAGCTACGAGGAGAGCATCGGCTGCGCGCCCTCTGCGGAGGTGCGGGATAAGGACGGCATCTGCGCCGCCATGCTGATGGCGGAGATGGCGGCTTACTACCGGAAGAAGGGCATGACCCTGGGAGACGCGCTGGAAGAGCTGTACAAAAAGTACGGCTATTACGCGGAAAAACAGGTCTCCATCGTTCTGGAGGGCGCCTCCGGCGCGGAGCGCATCGGACGGATCATGGACCGGTTCCGCGGGGAGAAGCCCCGGCAGTTCGGAGACCGGAAGGTGGCGGAGATTATCGACTATATCGACGGATATAAGGACATTCCCGCGTCCAACGTGATGAAATTCATCTTCACCGACGGAAGCTGGTTTGCCATGCGGCCTTCGGGAACAGAGCCGAAGATTAAATTCTACTATTACGCGGTATCGGAGAATCCGGAGGAATCTCAGGCCGCGGTGGAGGATATGAGACAGGAAGTGCAGAAGCTGGCGGATTCCGTGGAGTAAAACAGAAAAACAGACATGCATTCCGGGATGTTCCGGTGCATGTCTGTTTTTTTGCCCGCCCGCAGGGGCGGGAGCCTCATTACGGGAAAATGTCCCCGCTGCAGGCGTATATTACTTGTTGATGGAGGTCAGCACGTCTACCAGATCGGACTGGATCTCACTCTGGATGTAATTGTCCAGGAAGTAT
>JAGBNL010000119.1 GCA_017634415.1 Clostridium sp. | reverse complement strand
GGGCTCCAGCGCGGATGTGGTATCCCGCTCTGTTGCGAGAGAGAACTCCTACCAGAAGTTCGACTCCATCATCGTGGGCAATGCGCCCTGCTCCGGTCACACCGAGTGTGACGCCATCATCATGGACAATGCGAGAATCCTGGCAGTTCCCCAGCTGGAGGCCAATGATCTGGACGCGCAGCTGATCCATGAGGCGGCCATCGGCAAGATCGCCGGCGAGCAGATCATCAAGCTTATGACTCTGGGCCTCACAGAAGCCGAGGCGGAGGAGCAGATCATCAACGGTTTCCTCAAGTAACTGTAACTTGATAGCGACAGTGAGAATAGTATGCGACTGGACAAATTTCTTGCCGATATGGGCGTCGGAAAAAGAAGTGATATCCGGAAAGAAATTCGCGCCGGGCGGGTATCCGTCGGGCGCGAAATTTTACGGGATCCCGGGGCCCATGTAAGCGAACAGGACGAGATAATATACCGGGGAAAACCGGTACGCTATGAGACCTTTGTCTACTATATGCTGAACAAGCCCGCCGGCGTCATCACCGCCACGGAGGACAGACATCAGGAGACGGTGCTGGACCTTATCGGGGAGCAGAAGAGAAAGGATCTCTTCCCCGTGGGCCGTCTGGACCGGGACACGGAAGGCCTTCTTCTGATCACCAACGACGGGGACCTGGGCCACAGGCTCCTGTCGCCCAGACATCATGTGGACAAGACTTACCTGGTGCAGACAGATCTTCCCGTCACGGAGGAGGATGTGCGGGTCTTTGCGGGGGGCTTTCAGGTGGACGAGGAGCTGACGGCCATGCCGGCGGATCTTGTGCTTCTCGGGGAAATGGGTCCGGAATGGGCCGAAATCACCATCCGGGAGGGAAAATTCCACCAGATTAAGCGGATGTTTCAGGCCAGGGGAAAAACCGTGGTATATTTAAAGCGGATATCCATGGGGACGCTGGTGCTGGATGAAAGCCTTCTGCCGGGCAGTTACCGGAGACTGACAGAAGAAGAACTGGGAGCTCTTCTTGCGCTCACCGGACGGGAACAGAGTGATTAAGATGTACAGGTACACGGAACAGGAACGGTGACGAATGACGGAACAGGTATATAAGAATATCTGGAGAATCGGGGTGGAACTGCCGGGAAACCCGCTGCGTGAGCTGAACAGCTATCTGCTGAAGGGGGAAGATTCCTGGCTCCTCATTGATACGGGATTCCGGAAGGAGGCCTGCAGAACCGCGCTCTCGGAAGGACTGTCGGAACTTCATGTCGATCTGGAAAAGACAGATGTGCTGCTGACCCATCTGCATTCCGATCACTCCGGCCTGGCGGCGGAATTTGCCGGAAAGCACCGGAAGATATACTTAAGCCGCACGGACCTGAGATATCTTGCCATGAACATCGCCAACAAGACGGTGGCGGAGCGGAATGCCCGGTTTCTGGAGGAGGGCTTTCCGCCGGAGCTTCTGGAGGAAAACCAGAGAACCAATCCGGCTATGGCGGAACGGCTGCAGGCGCTGGATGACCGATTCACCCCCATCGATGACGGGCAGGAGATCCGCATCGGGGAATACCGGCTGAAGACCGTTGTGGTGCCGGGACACACCCCGGGCAATTCCATGTTCTGGATGCCGGAGCAGGAGATCATGTTTACGGGAGACCACATCCTGTTTGATATCACGCCGAATATCACCGCCTGGTCCTGGGTGGAGGATTCCCTGGGAGATTATCTGGAGAATCTCCTTCGGGTCCGGAACTATCCGGTCAGGCTGGCCCTGCCGGGGCACAGGAAGAGCGGAGACTATAAAGAGCGCATCCGGGTGCTGCTGGACCACCATGAGAGAAGACTCTCGGAGACGGAGCGGATCGTAAAGCAGAATCCGGGACTCTGCGCCTATGACATTGCCGGGAAAATGACCTGGAAGATCCGGTCCGCCGGCTGGGAGGATTTCCCCCTGGCCCAGAAATGGTTTGCCGTAGGGGAATGCATGTCCCATCTGAATTATCTTCTGAAAAGGAACCGGGTGGAACGAAGGATGGAAGACGGAATCCGCCATTATTATCCGGCAGGCGAAACTTGAAATCCGGGCCGGAATTTCATAAGAGGTATTGAAAACTGAGGGAAGTGAGAGGGAAAGGAGCAGCGCATGAAGACTTTGGAATCTTTTCTGCAGGGCAAGAAGATCGATGACCGTCTGAATGAGGACGGACTTTTCCTGTCGGAACACCTGGTGGCGGTGGTGGACGGCGTCACCATGGGGAACTGGACCATCTGGTACGGGCAGACGGGCGGACTTTTCTCGAAAAATGTCCTGATGAAGTTCCTCGAGGAGGAGACCGCGAAGGGCGAAGAGATCGTCCGGAAGCGGGAGGAGGAAGCCGCGCTCCTGGCCGCCCGGGAGGCGGAAGGCCTGGCGGAGGAATCCGGAGAGACCGGGGAAGATACAGGGGATAGCGGCTCCGGGGATGAGGAAGAGAAGGAAAAGGAACCGGAGGAGGTCCCCATCTGGGAAATGTCTCCGGAGGATTTTTTCCACGCCATGAACAATGTGCTCCGGAAAAAGGCGGAGAAATGCCTGGAGGAACAGCAGGAGAAGCAGATGGCGCTGCCGACCTACGGACTCATCGATATCATCGAATATCCCCGGGCATCCGTCATCGTGTACAACGATTTTTATCATGAAATCTGGAGCTACGGCGGCTGCAACTGCAGAATCGGGGACAGAGTCTATTCCCACGCCAGGAAGCTGAATGAGATGCACGCCAGAAAGCGGGCCCAGGCCCTGGAGGCGGAGATTGCGAAGGGAAAAACCGTGGAAGAACTGCTGGCCCACGATGTGGGCAAGGCATTCATCGCGCCGGACATACACAAGAAGTTTTACTTTGAGAACCGGGATGTGCCGGACGGATATGCCATGCTGAACGGCTACAAGATGAATTCCCGCATGATTCTCCGATACCCCGTAAAGGAAGGAACAGAGATTGTGCTGGCTTCCGACGGATATCCGGTCACGGGAAAGACGCTGGCCGAGAGTGAGGCGGCGCTTGCATCTCTTCTGCAGAGGGATCCGCTGTGCTTCAGGCTGAACAAGCAGATGAAGGGCAGAGGTCCGCTGGAATGCAGCTATGATGACCGCACCTACTGGAGAGGTGTGGTATAGAGCAGGTATGGCCCGGAGATTTTGACCACCTGCAGTCCGGGGCGGGCTGCAGAATCGACAGAGGAACATAGGAGGTACACTATATGCCGCCTGGCGGAATGATGGGGTTCGGACGGGGGAGCAGGGGGTTTCTTACAGAGGAGGAAAAGCAGAACCAGCCGAAGGTGACAAAAGAGCTGGTGCTGCGGGTGATGTCTTACCTGAAACCATACAGGAAGCAGCTGTGTCTGGCGCTTCTCTGTATCATGTGTTCTTCGGTGCTGACCCTTATGCCGTCGGTGCTGACGGGCAAAATCATCGATGAGGGCCTGATCGGCCGGGATTTCAACAGGCTGGTCTTCTATATTGTGCTGTCCCTGGCTGTCACGGCGGCGGCGAATCTCATCGGTGTCCTGGAGAATTACCTCAACAGCTGGATCGCCCAGTATATCAGCTACGACATGCGGAATGCCATGTATAAGCATCTGCAGAATATGTCCCAGCGGTTTTACATGACCAACAGCCAGGGCGATATCATCACCAGAATGACCAGCGACATCTCCGGAGTGGAACAGGTGATAACGAGTACATTTTCCAGTATTCTCTCCAATTCCATCACCCTTATTGTGGCGCTTATCGCCATGTACCGGAAAAACTGGATTCTGGCGACGGTGGGCATCATCATCGTGCCCCTGTTCACCATTCCCACGAGGAAAGCGGGAAAGACCAGATGGACTCTCACCAGGGACGCCCAGGAGTGCAATGACGAGATCAACGGCATTCTGAACGAAACCCTGTCTGTCAGCGGACAGACGCTGGTCAAGCTGTTCTGCAGAGAACAGGAGGAATACGAGAAATACGAGAAGGCCAACTTCCGCATGATCCGTCTGAACATACGGGAACGGATGGCAGGCCGCTGGTTTCGGGTGGTGCTTTCCACCATCACCAGCGTGGGCCCCATGCTCCTGTATCTGGTGGGCGGCATCCTCATGATGAAGTATGACGCCGACCTGACCGTGGGTGATATCACGGTGCTGGTGGCCCTTCTGGGAAGAATGTACGGCCCGGTCAACTCCCTGCTGAATATTCAGGTGGACTGGATCCGCTCCATGGCCATGTTCTCGCGGATCTTTGAATACTTCGACATGCCGGTGGAGATAAAGAATCCGGAGAATCCCATCGTGCCTGAAAGCGCCGAGGGCGGCGTGGAGTTCAGACACGTGGGCTTTTCCTACGAGCCGGAGCGGAAGATTCTCACCGATGTCAGCTTTGTGCTGAAGCCGGGGAAGAGCATCGCCCTGGTGGGCCCCTCCGGGTCCGGCAAGAGCACCATCGTGAACCTCATCCCGCGTCTCTATGACGTGCAGGAGGGAGAGGTGCTCTTCGACGGAATCGACGTCCGGAAGCTGGACCTGACCTTCCTGCGGTCGAACATCGGCGTCGTCACCCAGGAAACCTATCTCTTCAACGGCACCATCCGGGAGAATCTCCTGTATGTGAAGCCGGATGCCTCGGAGGAAGAGCTGGTGGCAGCCTGCGAGAAGGCGAACATCTATGACTTTATTTCCGCCCAGGAGAAGGGGCTGGATACGGTGGTCGGAAACCGGGGGCTGAAGCTCTCCGGCGATGAAAAACAGCGCATCTCCATCGCCAGAGTCCTGCTGAAGAAGCCCGCCCTTCTCATCTTCGATGAGGCCACGGCCTCCCTGGATTCCATCTCGGAAGCGAAGATTCAGGCAGCCATCGACCCGCTGGTGGGCAGCTGCACCTCAATCCTTATCGCCCACAGACTTTCCACCATCCTTGCAGCCGACGAGATTCTGGTTATCAAGGACGGCTGCGTAGTGGAGCGGGGCGTCCACGAAGAGCTGGTAAATGCCGGCGGCGTCTACACCGAGCTCTATGAAACCCAGTTCAAGAACCCGGCCCTGACGGAAAGAGAGCCGGTGGAGAAGCTGGGAGAAGAGCTGTATGAGGAAGAAAATCCGGATATTGCCGCCCGAAGAAAAGCAGACGAAGAACGGCGGGAGATCATGGAAGAAATGCTGAACCCATGGTGGATATCGGGGTATTGACAGAATATTGGATATATTATATGCTTGTGGTGTATAATAATAACTGTAAATATTGATTATCTAATGAGAATTATGCATTTTTTGAATAGGAGGGGAAGGAATGTTTTGTGAAAATTGCGGAAAGGAAATCCGGGAGGGGCAGAGGTTCTGCGAGAACTGCGGCACTCCGGTGATGCAGAGTGTGCAGGGCCAGGCGGCTGAGGCCGTGTCTGCAGCGGAAAATGCTGTCCAGGGCGCAGCGGATACTGCCCATCAGGCAGCTGAAAATGTACAGGAGAATGTATCTGTTGCGGTGAATCAGGCAGCGGACAAGGTACAGGAGAATGCGGCGGCGGGAGCGGCAGCCATCGGTGCGGCCGCGGCAGGTGCTGCGGGAGCGGCGGCAGGCGCTGTGAATGATGCTGCAAACGCGGTCCAGGCAAATGTCCCGCCGGTGATGCGTCCGGGATACGGACAGGAATACAGCCAGCACGGCAATGCCGGGGCGAACTATGCCAGCGGTGCAGCGCAGCCGAACTACGGCCAGCAGGCAGGTTACGGCCAGCAGGCAAATTATGGCCAGCAGCAGAGCTACGGCCAGCAGGCAAACTATGGCCAGCAGGCAGGTTACGGTCAGCAGGCCGGCTATGGTCAGCAGGGGTATGGTTACCAGCAGGCCATGGGTCCGGAGAGGGATCTGGGATTTGTGGATGCGGTGAAGATGTTCTTCCAGAACTTCACCAAATTCGACGGCCGTTCCAGAAGAAAGGAATACTGGTATCCGGTGCTGTTCCAGCTGCTGGTCAACATGGTCATAGGCATATTTGCCATCGTCATTGGCTTCGTGTCGCAGGATGCAGGCGCAATGCTGTCCCGTGTCCTGACCGGACTGGTATCTCTGGCGCTCCTGATCCCCAGCATCGCGGTGAGCATCCGCAGAATGCATGATATCGGAAAGAGCGGCTGGTGGCTCCTGATCGTCCTTGTACCCTGCGTAGGCGGATTTATCTATCTCTACTTCTGCTGCCAGGATTCCCAGCCGGGTGCCAACCAGTACGGCCCGAATCCGAAGTACAGCTAGTGCTTAGTTTCTTGTATGCATAAACCCGGAGAGTATATCCGGCTAAACCGACAGTTGAGAGAAAAGACCCCTATTAGCAGTGACTAATAGAGGTCTATTCCTGTATAATCAAGTCGGAAACAATTCTGATAATGACCGCAAACTGTCCGGATGATAAGGAGGTTTTACCAATGAGCAAGTATGCAGGAACACAGACCGAGAAGAACCTGGAGGCCGCATTCGCAGGAGAGTCCCAGGCAAGAAATAAGTATACTTATTTTGCATCCAAGGCAAAAAAAGAAGGATATGAGCAGATTTCCGCGCTGTTTCTGAAGACTGCGGACAATGAGAAAGAGCACGCCAAGATGTGGTTCAAGGAGCTGGAGGGAATCGGAAGCACACCGGAGAATCTGGCTGCTGCCGCAAACGGCGAGAACTACGAGTGGACCGATATGTACGAGGGCTTCGCGAAGACCGCCGAGGAAGAGGGGTTCCCGGAGCTTGCGCAGAAGTTCCGTCTTGTGGCTGCCATCGAGAAGCATCATGAGGAGCGCTACCGTGCCCTTCTGAAGAACATCGAGATGCAGGAGGTCTTCAAAAAGAGTGAAGTGAAGGTGTGGGAGTGCCGCAACTGCGGTCATATCGTCATCGGTACAGAAGCGCCCGAGGTATGCCCCACCTGCAATCATCCCCAGTCCTACTTCGAGGTACATGCGGAAAACTATTAATCCGCCGGATTCTTCCGGGGATCGGATATCTCAGCTGAATAAGTATTAAGACAGTTTTAAGGGCTGCCGTACTGATGTGTCTGGTGCGGCAGCCCCTTTCTTCGTTCGGGCCGCCCCCTTTTGTCCTTCCATGAAATGTGGTAGAATTAGTTCAGCTGCAGGAAGCTGATGACAGGAGTAGTTCATTTATGGCGGATGAAAAACTGAAAATTCTTTATCTGATGAAGGTTCTCCTGGAGGAGACAGATAAGGAACACACACTGAACGCTTCGGAGCTGGCGGACCGGATGGAACTCCGCTTCCGTTTCGGCGCGAACCGGAAAACCATATACGGGGATATCGAGAAGCTTAAGGCCTTCGGACTGGATATCGACCAGGTGAAGGGGAAGAACCATGGCTACTATATGAAAAGCCGGGATTTTGACCTTCCGGAGCTGAAGCTCCTGGTGGACGCGGAGCAGTCCTCAAAATTCATCACAAAACAGAAGACGGAGGACCTGATTCGAAAGCTGGAAAAACAGACCAGCAGAGAGAATGCCAGACAGCTGCAGCGTCAGGTCTTTATCTATAACCGGATCAAGACGGACAATGAGAGTATCTACAAAGCCGTGGATGTGATTCATGCGGCCATTCACGACAACCGGCAGATACGGTTTAAATACTGCGAGTGGACAGTGAAGAAGGAGCTTTCCCGGAAAAAGGGCGGGAAGGACTATGTGGTTTCTCCCTGGGCGCTGACCTGGAATGACGAGAATTATTACCTGGTGGGCTACGACGGGGAGGCCTGCGGAATCCGCCATTACCGGGTGGACAAGATGCAGCTGGCCCATATGGCGGAGGAGGAGCGGCAGGGCAGGGAAGTCTTCGAAGACTTCGATCTGGCCGCATTTTCCAGGAAAACCTTCGGCATGTTCGGGGGAGAAGAGAAGAAGGTGGTTCTCAGGTGCAGGAACAGTCTTGCCGGCGTCATCATTGACCGCTTCGGGCAGGACGTGATGATGATACCGGAGAAGCAGGAAACCTTCCGCACGATGGTTTCCGTGGCAGTCAGCCCGCAGTTTTACGGCTGGCTTGCGGGAATCGGAAAGGGAATCCGGATTCTTGAGCCAGCGGAAGTGAAGGAAGATTACAGGAAATATCTGGAGGAGATTCTTGCCGCCATGGCGTAAAGCGTGTCTTGAACAAACTGTATCGCCGGATGCAGACGGGGGTTATATGTATTACGGACGTTTTTATCTGGATAAGGAAAAGGACCTGATTGTTTCCCTCTACAAGGAAGGGGAGGAGATGAATTATGTCCTTTCCACGCCGAACCATCACAGCGGGAATCTCATCACCAACCTGGCGAAGCTCTGCGATCTGCCCCTTTCCCGGGACGAGGAGGGGCTTCTGGTTATCCGGGGCCGGGTTCCCTGCTATATCACGGCATACAATGAGGAAATATATATCTTCCGCCTGGGCGGAACAAAGGTGGCCAACATCTATCCCGACGGACGGATAGAGATGAAAGCCTCCATTCCGTCTCTTTCCAAAACCCTCATGAGCCAGACCAAGGATTACCGTCTGGATATCGCGAAAACCATCATCAAGACATACATATTCCGGGAATGCAAGTTCCGGACGGATCTGCATACCCACATGAACGCCAACCTGGCGCCGGACATCCTGATTGCCCTGGGGATTTATCACCAGATACGCTATCCCCTCTACTACATCCGGAAGCTGGGACTCAGGCTCCCGAAGGAACAGTCGGAAAAGCTTGCCCGGAGAAGGAAGAAGACGGCAAAGAAGTACAGCGACTCGCCCCTTACGGGCAAATATCTTGACCGGAAGATTGATGACAACACATTCATCAATTTCGCGGAGCTCATCCTGCAGAATCTGGAAAATGCGGAGTACAACATCCCGAGGATCCGGGCGTCGCTTGCCGTGATGAAGGACGGACAGGCGGTGTTCACCAACCTGGAGAAGGTATATCTCTACCGGTATGTGTTTACCAAGGGACAGCCCTCCGGGGAAATGGTGCCGCTCACGGATGCGGAGAGGATCCCGGACCCGGATATTGCGGGAGCTGTTCTGCAGATGCAGAAGGACCACCAGAGCGGCCCCTACCGGGACAACACCCTGTTTCAGGACAAGCTCCTGTGGACCGCCCGCAGCTACGCGTCAAAGGGAATCCGTTACGTGGAGATCTCCGACACCACGCTGGTGAAGAAGGACGGGGCGCCGGAGATGCTTCGGCAGGTACATCAGGTGATGCCTGCGGTGATGGAGGAAACCGGGGTTATGCTGCGGTTTCTGGCAGGCATCCGCCGTATTCCGCTGACGATTGTGAAGGATAACATTGCCCCGGCAGGCTATCTTATGGAGAACCTGCAGGTGCTCCGGGCCGTGGCTATAGACCCCTATGTGGCGGGCAGCGATATCCTGGGGGAGGAGATCAATGATATCCGGGATATCCGGCCTGTCATCAGAGAGATTACGGAGATTGCGGACCAGCACAGGTCCTTCGTTATCCGGATTCACGCCGGTGAGAATGACAGTCTGCGGGACAATGTGGCCAACAGCATCCAGTGTGTGCTGGATTCCATGAAAACCGGCCAGAAGGTGCCCCATATCCGGATCGGGCACGGTCTTTATACATCGAACCTCCAGTCCCCCAAGGGAAAACAGCTGATTAAGACCATCACGGACAATCAGGTGGTGCTGGAATTCCAGATCACCTCCAATGTCAGGCTGAACAACCTGAGCATGGTGGAGCGCCATCCCCTGAAGGATTATCTGGCGGCCGGCATTCCCTGCGTACAGGGAACGGACGGCGGCGCCCTCTACGGGACAGACTCTATCGATGAGCAGCTGGCGCTGGAGAAGCTCCTGTCCCTGACAAAGGAAGAACTGCTGGCCATGCGTCGCACCGAGGACCTGATCATGAGGGAGAGCGAGGCGGCATTCCGGGAGAAGAACGCCCTCTGGCGGGATGCCTCTGCCGGCATGGACGTGAAGGAATTCTTCGACGGGCGCATCAGAGAGTCGATGCGTCATCCGGGGGAACTCCGGCTGGAAACGGACCGAAAAGCCTCGGCGGAAGTATTTGCCCCGCAGATCGGGGAGATGCCGCCGGAGAAGATGCCGGTGATTGTGGCGGGGGGAAGCTTCAACAACGACCGTCATAAAACCACGGTTCTCGCGAAGGGCAGAGAACTCATCGATAATCTGCTGGAGCACGGGGATCCGGAGAAGATATGCTTTGTCATCGGCCACGAGATGAAGGGCTATGAGCGGTATCTGGTGCAGAAGAACCGCGGAAGATTTGAGGTGTTCGCCTTTGTGCCCTGCGAGGCGGACCCGGGAATGGTAAAAAACCTTTCCGGAAAGCCGGTAAAGATCCGGGTGGCCATCGAGCCTTCCAGCGTGGGAATATACAAGAGCATCGCCTACGAGATCTTTAAGAGACGGACCTCGGTCCTCCTGGCCCTGGACGGGAATTCCGCCGCGGTCAATCTCATGCAGGAGGCGAAGAACGCCAAGAAAAAGTGCCGGACATACGTGAATCCCCACGCCCGTATGCTGTTTCTGAAGGCAAAATCCCTCCGGGGATATGTGACCATGCTGGACGGGACAGGGGAGATGGCAGAGGAAGTTCTTGCAGGACCGAAGGAAAGCAGAGAGGAATCAAAGGAGTAAATCGTGAAAAGAAAGACCGGTATTTTAGCTGCGGCACTGGGCATAATCTTTATGCTTGCCGCATTTACGCCCGCCGGAAAGGACACTCTTATGCCCGGACCGGACGAGGCGGGAGCCTTGCAGGTGAAGGGCACGCAGCTCTGTGATAAAGAGGGAAACCCCGTCGTTCTGCGGGGAATCAGTACCCACGGACTTCATTGGTTTCCGCAGTACGTGAACCGGGAGGCCTTCCGGGAGTTCCGCACAGACTGGCATATGAACGCGGTGCGGCTTGCCATGTACACTGCGGAAGGCGGGTACTGCGAGGGCGGCGCGGCAAAACAGGCAGAACTGGAGGCGCTGGTTGACCGGGGGATTCAGTATGCAAAGGAGGCGGATCTCTATGTGATCGCCGACTGGCACATCCTGGCGGACCGGAATCCCCTGACCCATAAGGAAGAGGCGAAGGCCTTCTTCGCACGGCTCTCCGGAAAGCACCGGAACGAGAATCACATTATCTATGAGATCTGCAATGAGCCCAACGGAGAGACCACCTGGGCGGACATCAAAGCCTACGCATCCGAGGTCATTCCCGTCATCCGGGCAAATGATCCCGACGCGGTCATCCTCGTGGGAACCCCGAACTGGTCCCAGTATGTGGATCAGGCCGCCGCAGACCAGATCTCCGGATACGGAAATCTCATGTATACACTGCATTACTATGCCGCGACCCACCGGGAGGATCTCAGGATGCGGGCGGAGAATGCCCTGAAGAAGGGACTTCCCCTCTTTGTATCTGAATATGGTATCTGCGATGCCAGCGGAAACGGAGGAATAGATCGGGCGGAGGCGGAGGCCTGGTGGTCCTTCCTGGACGGTCACGGAATCAGCCGGATTCAGTGGAATCTCTCCGATAAGCAGGAGACTTCGGCCGTGCTCCGTTCCGGATGCGGGAAAACCTCCGGATTTGCGGCGTCTGACCTGAGTGAAAGCGGAAGATGGCTCTGGGATATGCTGCACAGATAAGGCGCAGTATCCGCGGATGAAAAGGAGGAGGAAGAATTCGTGAAATCAATACAGGATAGAATAAGGCTGAATAACGGCTATGGAATTCCCTGTGTGGGATTCGGCACCTACAATGTCTCATCGGAGGAGACGCGGATCGCTGTCTCCGAGGCTATCCGGGCGGGATACCGGCATATCGACGGCGCCGCCTTC
>JAGBNL010000118.1 GCA_017634415.1 Clostridium sp. | reverse complement strand
TTGCCTGCGCCGCCGTGGCCAAGCAGGATCACATTACGAATCTGTTGTGTGCTGTAAACATTCATTTGACTTCCTCCTGTAGGTTTTAGTAAACCGCTGTTCATATTTTACGATAAAACAATGATCAATTCAAGCACTTTACTGTAAAAGTGTCACAACAGGGACCGCTGATGTCCCGAAAATATGGCGGAATGCCACAACTTTTTATATTTATCGGTTTAAAGCTTAAAATCGTTGACAGGCCCGCGAATTGGTCTTAAAATGGTGCAGTAACCCGTTTACAGCATATGTCCGCGCTCCTTCGCGGCCGGTTCTGCCCGGGCAGAACACAGCAGCAGGTCCTGCAGAAAGGAAATTTATGAAACCCTGTACCATCGGATTTATCGGATTCGGACTCATCGGCGGCTCCATCGCCAGAGGCCTCAAGCGCTCTGACCCCTCCTTCCGGATCCTTGCCTATATGCGTACCAGAAGCAAGCTGGAGCAGGCCCGCAGAGACCGGGTCGTGGACGTGATTCTGGACGGAATTGACGAACAGCTCCGGGAGTGCGATGTGATTCTCCTCTGCACCCCCGTGGAATATATCAGAGAATATCTTCAGAAAGTCCGGCCCTTCCTGAAGGAAGGCGCTGTCATCTCCGACGTAGGAAGCACCAAGGCTGCCATCCATGAGACGGTGCGGGAACTGGGCATGGAGGAATGCTTTGTGGGCGGCCATCCCATGGCCGGATCGGAAAAAACCGGTTACGAGTACTCCACGGATCATCTCCTGGAGAATGCCTACTACATCGTCACGCCCACGAAAAAGACGCCGACGGAGCTGACGGACCGCATCATCGATATAGCCGGTCACCTGGGCTCCATTCCTCTTCTGATGGATCCCCGGGATCACGACCGGAATGTGGCAGCCATCAGTCATCTGCCCCACCTGATCGCCGCGGCCCTGGTGAACCTGGTACACGACGAGGATGACAGCGGCCAGCACATGAAGAGCATGGCTGCGGGCGGCTTCAAGGACATCACCCGCATCGCATCCTCCTCTCCCGTCATGTGGGAGCAGATCTGCATGACCAACCGGGCGCCCATTCTGGAAATGCTGGACCTCTATATGAACTCCCTCGCATCCATCCGGAAGAACCTGGAAAATGGAACCGAAGGCGCAATGTTTGACCTCTTTACGAAATCCCGGGATTACAGGAACAGCTTTGCCAGCACCAGGAGAGGTTCTCTTGCTCCGTCCTACTCCTTCTTTGTGGACGTGAAGGATGAGCCCGGCGCCATCGCCATCATTTCCTCTATCCTGGCCGCCTCCGCCATCAATATCCGGAACATCGGCATCAACAATGCCCGGGATATGGACGAATATGCGCTGCGCATCAGCTTTTATGACAAGAAAAGTATGGACCACGCCATAGAGCGGCTGGAAGACTTTAACTTCCGGCTCTCCGTGCAGTCTGAGCGCAAACGCGCGGGAATGCCCAATCGTGCCGAATAGAAGCTGATGGCAGGCTTATGCCAGGCTTATGTCAGGCTTATGTCAGGCGGGTCTGCATGCTGATAAGAAGCACAGAAAAATCTCGAAAAGGATACCCGAATCATGTCAGATACCATGAAAGCAGAACAGATAATGAAAATTTCCCACGCCTCGCCGCTGCGGGGAGAGCTTGCCATACCCGGCGACAAATCCATTTCCCACCGAAGCGTGATGTTCGGCGCCATCGCCGGCGGAATTACCGAAATAGACGGCTTTCTGGCCGGTGCCGACTGCCTGTCCACCATCTCCTGCTTCCGGCAGCTGGGCATTGACATTGACCTCTGCCCTTCTGCGGACGGCATGCGCGTTCTCGTCCGGGGAAAGGGGCTTCACGGTCTTTCAGCCTCCGATACCGTCCTGGACGCGGGAGACAGCGGCACCACCGCAAGGCTTCTTTCCGGCATCCTGGCAGGACAGCCCTTCACCTCCCGCCTCACCGGAGACGCGCTGATTCAGAAACGTCCCATGAAGCGGATTATCACGCCCCTCACACAGATGGGGGCATCCTTTGTGTGCGAATACGGCAATAACTGTCTTCCCTTCTCTGTTTCCGGCGGAAATCTGCGGGGCATCTCCTATAAATCCCCCGTTGCCTCCGCCCAGGTGAAGTCCGCCGTTCTCCTGGCCGGGCTTTTCGCAGAAGGAAAGACCTCTGTCACAGAGCCCGCCCTGTCAAGAGACCATACCGAGCGGATGCTCTCCGGCTTCGGTGCGGAGCTTTCCCGGGAGGATCTCACCGTGACCATCTCCCCTGCAAAGGAGCTCTTCGGCCAGCACATCCTCGTGCCCGGCGACATCTCCTCCGCCGCCTACTTCCTCTGCGCCGGCCTTCTGGTGCCGCGCTCGGAAATCCTGGTGAAAAACGTGGGAATCAATCCCACCCGTGCAGGCATCCTCTCCGTCCTTACACGCATGGGCGCAGACCTGGAGCTTCTGAATCCCCGGGAGGTTTCCGGCGAGCCTGTGGCTGACATTCTGGTCCGGCATACTCCCTCCCTTAAGGGAACAGAGATCGGAGGGGCCGAGATACCGGCTCTCATCGACGAGCTTCCGGTCATTGCAGCCCTAGCCTGCTTTGCGGAAGGCACCACCGTCATCCGGGACGCCTCCGAACTCCGGGTCAAGGAAACAGACCGCATCGCCGTCATGACAGAGGTTCTCTCCGCCATGGGCGCAGACATCACCCCCGCGGAAGACGGCATGGTCATCCGGGGCGGCCGCCCTCTTCACGGTGCGGAGACCGACAGCCACGGCGACCACCGGGTTGCCATGAGCCTCGCCGTCGCCGCCCTGGCAGCGGAAGGAACCACCGCGATCCGCGGCGTGGACTGCGTCGACATCTCCTATCCCGGATTCTTCCGGGACCTGGCAAGGCTGCAGGGGGACCATAATTAATATCGAAAAAAGTCGAACCAAATTGCTCAGTAACTGAGTTTTGGTTCGACTTTCTCACTTTTTTCCACGAGAGGATGGTCTGCCGCTCACAGGAAACCCACACTGTTCGCAGGATGCTCCCCTGTTCACTGTATGCCTGCCTGTTCGCAGAATGCTCTCATCCACCGCTCCCGGACAGCTCCAGCCGCATCAGAACAAGCTCCTGATATTCTCCCGTGCGCATAAGAAACCCCTTCGGGTTTCTTCCGTACTCGACGAATCCTGCCTTCCGATACAGCTCGATGGCCCGTGAATTATCCGAGACAACACCCAGTTCCAGCTGGCTATATCTGCCCCTCTCTGCACATTCAATGCAGGCGTCCAGCAGGGCCCGTCCTATCCCAAGGCCCCAGAAGCTGCTGTCAAGGCTTATACCCAGTTCTGCACGATGCCTGAGCTTTTCTTTCTCCCCGACCGGATGGACGCCGGCCAGCCCGGCGATTACGCCCTCCACCTCCGCAAGCAGTTCCGCACTATTCTCGCTCTCCGCCGCTCTTTCCAGAAGTTCTCCCTCTTCCGCCGGCGTGAGAACCAGTTCCTCCGGATAAGAAAGGAGAAAGTCTGTCTGTTCATGGGCAAGACGGAAATTGGGAAGAGCTCTCTCTCCATCTGCTTTTGTTCCGCTTCTTATGCAGCATTCTCTGCCATCCTTTAAAAGATGTGTCCTGCAGTATTTCATCCCCTCGCCTCTCAGTCTGTATGCGAATCCGTGGTCACGGCGACCCGGAAGCACTTGGCCACGTGCCGGTTTTCGATATTCTCCAGCACGGGTTTGGAGACAGCGCATTTCTTCATCCGCTCCTTGCAGCGCGGGTAGAAGGGACAGCCCGGATAGTCATCCGGCACCTTCACGGGAAGGGCGGACATGGCCTCCGTGTCATCGTCATCGTCCTTTGTGGCCGCCAGCAGGGATTTGGTGTAGGGGTGCACCGGCTGCATGTAGACATCCTCGGAACGCCCCGCCTCCACGATCTCCCCGCGGTAGATAACCAGCGTGCGGCGGCAGATGCGGCGGACCAGATCCAGGTCATGGGAGATAAACATGATGGCAATCTGCTTCTTCTCGTGAAGATCCAGCAGAAGCTTCACAATCTGGGACTGCACCGTCACATCCAGGGCGGAAACCGGCTCATCGGCGATAAGAAACTTCGAATCCATGAGAAGGGCCGTCCCGATGCTGATGCGCTGGCGCTGGCCGCCGGAAATCTCCGACGGATACCGGTCCGCAAAGATCTAATCGAGACCGATGTCCTCCAGCATGTCATTTACCATCTTCTTCCGCTCGGCAGCATCCGTAGTTCCCCGGACTCTCAGGGGCTCCTCCATGATCCATCCGACCTTCCTGGCAGGATTCAGCGACCCGTAGGGATCCTGGAATACCATCTGGGGCCGGAGCCCCTCCTTCATCTCTATCGTTCCGGTATAGTTCTCGTGCAGGCCGAGGATCGCCTTCGACAGGGTGGACTTTCCGCATCCGCTCTCTCCCACGATGCCGAGAATCTCCGACTCGTGCAGGGTGAAGGTAATGTCATGCAGCACATGCTTCTTGGAAGCCGGTCTGAAGATTCCGCCCCGCACATCATAAAAGACATTCAGCCGGTCCAGACTGAGAATCACATCCGTCTTCGCGCCGGACACGTCTCTCTTGGGAATCTGGGCCACCAGATGCTTTGTATACTCATGCTCAGGATGGTACATGACCTTTTCCACCGGCCCCTGCTCCACGATCTCGCCGCGGTACACCACCAGAACCTTCTCGCATACCCTGCGGATAACATTCAGGTTGTGGGATATGAACAGGATGGCCACACCCTTCTCCCGGTTGACCTTCCTGAGAAGCTTCAGAATCTGCTCCTGCACCACCACATCCAGGGCGGTTGTGGGCTCGTCGGCGATGATAAGCGACGGATTGCAGATGGCAGCCAGGGCCAGCATGGCTCTCTGCCGCTGCCCGCCGGACATCTCATGGGGATACTTCCGGTAATCCTTCTCCGCATCCGTAAGCCCCACAGCATGGAGCTCCTCCAGCACCTTCTCATGGATCTCCTCATCGCTGAGCTTTGTGTGCAGCTGCAGGTTTTCCGCGATCTGGTCCCCGACCCGCAGCACCGGATTCAGGCTGGTCATAGGTTCCTGGAACACCATGGACATCTCATTGCCCATGAGCTTTCGCCTGTCGCTCATCTCCATCTTCAGGAGATCCTTCCCCTGGAAAATGATCTCGCCCGAATCCACCCGGGCATCCCGGGGGAGAAGTCCCATAATGGAAAGGGCCGTCATGGACTTTCCGGAACCGGATTCTCCCACCACCCCCACGATATCGCCGGGCTGGATTTCAAAATTCATATGACTCACGGCATTTCTTCTTCCGGACCCGTCCGGAAAGCTCACCGTAAGGTCTTTTACTTCCACCAGTGCTCCCATCATTTTCTCCTTCCCGTTCCGGACTAATCCTGCATCGCCCTGAGCCCCTCTGCCAGAAGGCTGAAGCCCAGAATAATGAAGATAATGGTGATGCCCGGGAATATGGAATACCACGGGGTATTGAACATGTAAGCCTGGGACTCGGAAAGCATGCGTCCGAGACTGGGCTCCGGGGGCTGTACGCCGAGGGACAGGTAGCTCATGCTGGCCTCCGCCAGCACGGCGTTGTTAAATCCGATGGCCGCGGAAGTCAGAATACTGACCCTGGCGTTCGGCAGAATATGCCGGAAAATGATCCGCATCTTGCCGACGCCCATGATCCGGGCGCTCTTCACAAAATCCAGCTCCTTCG
>JAGBNL010000117.1 GCA_017634415.1 Clostridium sp. | reverse complement strand
TGGTTGTGTATGTGCGCCCGGTCCGTATGGGTTGCTACAATAAAGGAGAACTTTCCTTTCGTAAACCGTATCGCCAGCTCGTGTCCCAGACGGTTCGCTTCCTCCGGTGTGAGCTCCCCAGGCTTGAAGGACTGGCGGATCTGATATGCAATCACATCATCCGTTCGGGCTCTTCCGGTTCTCTGGTAATAAAGGCGTTTCTGAAGCATGAACTCCTCATCCACAGTCATGGGATCGCAGCAGTAACCTGTGACCAGTTCTCCCTTTTCTGTTTTCTCCGGATTCTTCGCGTAGTCTGTGCGGGCCCCGAGGCTCTGCGCCACGGTGTGGCCTTTGGTTGCATGCAGCGCAATGAGCCTCGTTGCCGCCATGAGTACCTCCTTTACTGAATCACGGAAAGTCTTGCCAGGATCTCCTTGGCTGTCTCCCAGATCTCATCTTGCTTTGCCTGCATCTCGGTGATCTCGGATTCAAAGACGGTTCCGCCGGCGTTTGCCTTTTTTGCTACCTGATTCAGGTTATTGGTGGCGTTCCGGAGGAGGCGGATCATCTCCTGGATGTCCGCCATGTCGAGTTTTACGATATATCCGTCCAGCGTCATTTTTCGGACAAAGGCACTGCGGTTCCGGACCCCGGCCTCATTCATCCGCTGGTTCAGCTGCTCCATTTCCTCCTTGGTCCACAGAACGTGGATCTCCTGATTTCTGACTTTCATACTCTCACCGGCACCTCCTCTTCTCTGCCCGCCCTTGGTCTGTATTTCCTGGTTTCTGTCTCTGCGGCTTTGGCCGTCTCTGCCTGCCGGGCTCTCAGTGCTTCCAGGACAGAACGCCGGTCCTCTGCATGTTCAACACCCCTGGCCTGCTGCCGCAGGGGTTCCACCGGATCCGGCCAGGGTTCATTATTGATGATTCCGTCAAAGTGATTGTCGTTCTGCTCCAGGGAATCCTCAACGGCGCGGAGGGCCGCTCTCTGCGGATCCCGCTCGGGAAATCTCTCCGGGTGGAGAATGATCTCCACCCGGTCGCTGACCTGCGGGTCATCAAAGACCACACCGTTCAGCCATTCTTCGCATTCATGCCAGCCGCCCATGGTCATCACGTTGCCGTAGGCGCCGTAGAAGCGGAGGTTATCTTCCGTGCTTTCCAGGATATCCAGCACGTAGCCGGCTGCCTCCATGGCCGCAACCAGCTGATCCTTTTCCGCCGGGTGGTCGTGCATGGGTTCTGCGTGAACTTCATCCCATTTACTCATGGCCGGCCTCCTTCCTTTCCTCTGCTTCACCGCCGGCTGCATCGTTCTCTTCGGCCGCATCGTTTTCTTCATCTCCGCTGCCGCCGTCATCGTCATAAACTGTGAAATCCACTGCGGCGAAGTCGTCATCCGACGTATTTTCCAGTTTCTTCACTGTGTTTCTGCACCGCTCGATCAGGTCTTTGTCCTGCATCATCCCCATCTCCTGCATCATGGAGAGGATTGCTGTGCTGCGGGTGGATGTGTCAAAAACGCGGAGCAGGGTCATTTCCTCTACTGTAAGGATCATCTGGTTTCCTCCTTCTTTCTGCCGGTCTTTCCGGGTGTTTTCGGTTCCTTCGTTTTGGGTTCTCTGGGCTGCTGTTTCTTTTCCTGCAGGTCCTGCAGGACGGATTTCTTTTCCGGGAGTTTTCCGCCAGCCGGGCGAAGTTCGTAATCGTCCGCCTGCTTTTCGGTCAGCGGTTTCTGATATTCGACATAGCCCCAGGCCCGGAATGCTTCATTTTCTACAGGAATGCGGTGGTCAAAGTTCACGATATCCGTAACATTATTGTCCGGTGGCTTCGGATAGGTGCCGATATCTACCGGGCGCTGGGTGGAGTAATAGCGGTAGGCGCCGTTCTCCTGCAGGGCCGGAATCTTCTCCGCTTCCCTGGCGGCCTCGGCAGCAAGCGCTGCTTCCTTCTCATCCATCGCCTTATGAAAAGCTCCGATCTGCTCCCGGGAGAGATCAGTAAGCTCCGATTCGAAAAACTCTTCCCGGACGGCGCGGACTGCCTCCACGGTCTCCGCCTGGTCAAGGTCTTTCTGCCAGTAGGAATATGCCACCGCCTCGGTCAGAACCGCATCCAGCTTCCGGAGCTCAGGCTCCGGCATTCTGTCCCAGATATCATTCCCGTCCGAGTGGATCGTGAAGCCCTCGCCGTCATCATGATGGGAAACCTCAAAGTAAAGCTTCACGGGCTCACCATGGATCTCGCAGGTGAATGTGTGCTCTTTGGAGCGGGAGGACAAGTGGTATCTGGAATCGACAAGCCGGAGGTTCTGAACATCTTCCGCTGTCAGATGCTCCTGTGAATGTTCCTGCTGCAGTTCCAGGAGATGCCCGTCAATGGTGGTGATCAGTTCGTCCGCCGCTTTCCGGATCCGGTCCAGGGAGGCTTTCAGTTCCGGGGTGTCCTTGTCCTTTGACCAGCCGGCGATATACGCAAAGCTGTAGTCACTGGTCTCAATGCCGTAATGCTGGGAGACAGTGTAGGCTACGGCCTCCGCCTCGACCTCCTTGGCGTTTCGGGTGAGGCGCGGCTCTTCCGGCGGCAGGTCTTTCGGATCCATGGAGTGAAGCTTCTGGTGGCCGATCTCATGGATTAAGGTTTTGACAGTCTGTACCTGGCTCATGCCTTCCTGCAGCGCGATCCGGTGATCGACAGTGTGATAGTAGCCCTTCGCGCCGGAATCGATCTGTTCAAAGCCGATGGGAACCGGACAGGAACGCTTCAGGGCCTCAAAGAACATTTCATACTGCCGGACATCGCCGGTCAGTTCATTGACGCCAATGGAAGGAAGCGGTTTGCCGTCAGTCTGGGAAACATCAAAGACGCTCACCACCTTAAAGGCAGGTACCATGATCTCCTTCAGTTCCGTTTCCTTTGTCCCGTCCGGTTTCATCCGGGCCTGCCCGGTAACCGGGTCAATGACCGCAACCTCCATCTTTCTCTTATATGGAGTAGGTGCCAGGATGCGAATTCCCTGTTCGCCCTTCTGGACCTGGCGGCCGAAATTCTTCTGCCAGGCAGTGTAGCCGGCCACCAGCGTGGCGTCCGGCTTCTGCATAGCGATGAGGAGGGTGTTGTTCAGGGAATAGTTATGAAATTTGGAGAGGGTGTGCAGGTACTGCTTGAATTTCTCGCTCTCGAATAGAGCCTGGATCCCGGCTTCAAGCTTATCGGTGATTTCCTTCACTTTGTCGAACTGGGAAGGGTATGTTTTTTCAGCTGCCATAGGCGTTCAGCCTTCTCCTTTCCGGCCGCTTTACATCCCTGCGATTCTCAAACTCCATGGAGAACTGCGGCCTGCCGTCGTCCTCCGTGGAGAGCAGAAGATCTGCGTTATAGGTCTTTCCGGTCTTCTGGCTCCTGCAGTCCTTCAGCTTTACACGCTTGTCCCGGAGAAGTTTTTCCACGATCTGCGGGGTGAGATGTTTTCCGATCTTTGTGAAATAAGCGTTGTCCTTCCAGAGAATGAACCGACACTCCCGGTTGCTGCAGAACCATCCCTTCTGACGTTCCAATACTTCTGCGCCGCAGTGCGGGCAGATTCCGATGACTTTGTTCTTACTCATAAGTGCGTCTGCTCCTTTCACTTTTTCGTAGGTCGATACCAGGTTCGCGACCATTCCGTTGATGCCATCCATAAAGTCAGCAGCATCATACTCTCCGCGCTCTACACCCAGGAGCTTCTGCTCCCATTCGGCGGTCATGGAGGCGGACTGGATCTGCTCCGGCATGACGGTAATCAGAGACGTCCCCTTGTCCGTGGCAATGAGCTGACGGGTCTTCCGATCACCTTTCCGCTCGATAAAACCGCGCCGGACCAGCTTTTCGATGGTGGCGGCACGGGTCGCCGGAGTTCCGAGACCCTTGCGCTCCGCCTCATCCGGAGTCTCGTCCGCACCGGCTGTCTCCATCGCTGAGAGCAAGGTGTCTTCCGTATAGTGCTTTGGCGGAGAGGTCTTCCCTTCTTTTACTTCCGCAGATGTGATTTCCACGATTCTTCCTTCCTCCGGAACGGGACCTGCGGCATCTTCCTCCTTCTTCTTTTCCGGGTAGAAGTGCTGCCAGATGGCCTTCCAGCCGGGCTGCAGGATGGTTTTCCCTTTCCTGGTAAAGTTTTCGGCTCCGGAACTCAAGGTGACTGTCATCTCCGCATAACGGTGATCTTCTGCAGCCGCACAGAGAAGCCGCGTGGAGATCAGCAGCAGAACTGCCTTTTCTCCGTCGGAGAGTCCGTTGATGTCGCTGACGGCCATAGTCTTCGTGGGGATGATGGCGTGATGGTCGCTTACCTTGCTGCTGTCGAAGACGGATGCCGGGCGGGCCGGATCTGTGCGGAGTTCTGTGCCAGCATAGTTGTATTTGCCGGCAACGGAAGCGATCAACGCTGGCAGCATCTCCCGCATATCCTCCGTCAGATATCTGCTGTCGGTTCTGGGATAGGTGACCAGCTTTTTTTCATAGAGGCTCTGGGTGAAGTCCAGGGTCTGCTGGGCTGTGAAGCCCAGAATCCGGTTGGCATCCCTCTGCAGGCTCGTAAGGTCATAGAGAAGAGGCGGTTTCTCCAGCTTTTCCTTTGTTTCCACGGTTTGAATCATGGCCTGTTTCTCCTCTCTGCAGCGGGCGGCGAGGCTGTCAGCGGCTGGTTTCTCCTTGAAGCGGGAGCTTGCCGCCGTGATCCCGCCGGCTGTGATCTGTACAGTCCAGAAGGGTTCCGGCTTAAACGCCGCGATCTGGGCATCCCGCATCACCACCATGGCGAGGGTCGGCGTCATCACCCGGCCGACTGCCAGTGTCTGCCCGTAAAGGCATGAAAAAAGCCGGGTGGCGTTCATTCCGACAATCCAGTCGGCGCGCTCCCGGCAAAGGGCAGCCTCATATAAGAGGTCATATTCAGTTCCAGGCTTCAGGTGGGCAAAGCCTTCGCGGATAGCCGCGTCCTCCATGCTAGAGATCCAGAGGCGCTCTATCGGTTTTCTGCAGCCGGCCTGATTCAGAACCAGCCGACCTATCAACTCCCCCTCCCTTCCTGCGTCTGTGGCCATAATTATACCATTCGACGGAACCAAAAATTTATTATCCCGTGATAACGTCGATTTCTCTTTTTTGTCCTGTTCCGATTCCCCGACCGAATTCATCAGCTTCGTTACGATCTGAAACTGTTTTTTCGTCTCCGGGATCACTTCATACTTGAATTCTTCCGGAAGAAGCGGCAGGTCCTCAAGCCGCCACTTTGCATAC
>JAGBNL010000116.1 GCA_017634415.1 Clostridium sp. | reverse complement strand
GATATATCACCTCATCGACATTTTTTACCACATGCACTATGACTTCGGTATTCCGGCCATTCTGACAGTGGCCTTCGTGCTGATACTGTCTTATCTTGACCTGTTTTCCGTCAGTATGTGGAACAAGCTGATCATGGTATTTACGCTGCTGATGAGCTTCCAGTGCCTGGACGTGGTTCCGGGACTCACCCAATACGGGTTTGGCCGCGGCGAGGTTTCCATGGATGTGAAAAGCGGGGCGGGACTGATGGGACAGGAACCGGCCCTGCGCATCTTTGCCGTAAGCATCGGTGCGGTGTTCTTTCTGGCGGCCATGATTCAGGTGCAGCTTCTCATCAGGGAACATCTGGTGAAGGTGACGGAAGAACAGAACAGGAGAATGGAGAAGGAACTGTATAATACACAGCTGGAGGCCCTCCGGATGCGCAATGCCAGCGAGGTTCAGAGCCTGGTTCACGACCTGAAGAGCCCGCTGACCACGGTCCAGGGCCTGGTGAGTCTCGCGGACATGATGGAGGAGAATCCGCAGATCCGGGAGTTTTTCGGGCGGATCTCCGGCGCACTGGAAAATATGAGCAACATGATCTCTGAGATTCTCTATGAGAACCGGAAGGATTCCATGACCACCGAGGACCTAGTTCATGCGGCCATGGCCCAGGTGTCCATCCGGATACCCGCATCGAACCTGCAGTGTGAAAACACCTGTCCCGGGGCCAGGATTCTGGGCAACCGGATACGCCTGACCAGAGCGCTGATCAACCTGATCAACAATGCCTGGTCCGCCGTGGACCAGGAGAAGGGACACATCCGTATCCTGGTGGAGGAGGAGGAAGGCCGTATCCGCTTCCGTGTTGAAGATGACGGGATCGGCATTCCGAAGGAGGATCTGGAAAAAGTCTGGGATCTGGGATATTCCGGACGGGGCTCCACCGGTCTCGGACTGGCATTTACCAGGCAGGTGGTGGAGAATCACGGAGGCAGTGTGAGCATCACCAGCGAAAACAGACAGGGAACCGTGGCAGTGATTGAACTGCCGGAAGATACAGGCGGGATGAGCGCCAGCGAAGAATGACAGCAGAAAGATTAAGGAGAAATGCGTGATGTCGGAACAGAAGAAGATTCTGGTCATTGATGATAACCAGGATATCCTGTATACCCTGGAACAGATATGCAAATATCAGGAGTGGACGCCCCTTCTGGCGGACGGCTACGAGAGAGCGGCGGAGATCCTGAAGCGGAATATACCGGACCTGATTCTCGTGGATTATCATATGCCCGGGATGGATGGGGTAAGCACCGTGAAGGAGCTGCGCAAAACCCTGCCCCAGACCCCCATCGTGGTACTGACAATCGAGGAGTCCGACAAGGTGCTGAACCGCTTCATGGAGGCGGGGGCCAATGACTACGCCCTGAAGCCCATTAAGGCCATCGATCTGATATCCCGCATCAAGGTACATCTTCAGTTTTCCGAGAAGAGCCAGTATTACCAGAACTACGAGAAGGGCATCAGCCCGGGAACCCTTAAGAAGATAGAGGACGCCCTTCACGATATCCGGGAATTCAAGGATATCGATGAGCTGGAGCAGATCACGGAGATCAAGAAAAAAACCCTTTACCGCTACCTCCAGTATCTGGTGCGGGAGAAGAAGATGATTCAGGATTACTCCTACGGCGATATGGGAAGACCGAGGACACTGTACCGCTGGAATGCCTGAGGCCTGAGCGCAGTGAAACAAACTGAAACGAATCGGTTACGTCAAATTCTTTTTCGGCAAAAAAGGAAAAAGCACAGAACCGCAAACCCTGCGGCCAGCGCGGCTGCGAGTCCTCTGCGGTACCGAAGCTCATAATATACGTCGCCTTCGCCTGCTTTCGGCATGGGCACGGGATCGAAGGGGATCCCTGCCGCCGGGAGCAGGCTTTTCATTTCCAGAAGATGGATCACCGGAACTCCATTGTCGAGAAACCAGGGGATAAGCCCCCGGTGTTCCATGTTTTTAAAGGGTTCTTTTATCAGCCCGTTCGGGGCGTCTATCAGATTATCACTGCCGTAAAAAGCGAAGACATTTCCCCCGATATTGATGAAGCATCCGATTTGCTCCATTCCGCCGGCTTCCGCAAGATAGATTTCCCTGCGGGCGTTCAGAGATTCCTCCACGCTGTCAAAGGAGAGGCGTACGGCTCCGTGTTTCTCTGCCCGTTCCGCGATGGCCTCCGCCATGCCGATATCCAGCATGTCGATGCCCAGATCCCGGCTTCCGCCCAGAGAAACCCAGCCGGTATGATTCCCTATGAGGCCCTGCTCCAGAAGAACCTGTTCCATATCCATATAGCCGAATTCCGGAAGATTGCCCCCGTAGGAGGAGGCCCCGACGGAGTTTATGGCGACGGCCCGGGCGCCGATGGCGTCAAGGGCGCAGAGGGCGGCGAGGTTCAGGGAGGGAAAAGAGCTGGACAGATTCAGGCAGACGGTATCACCGGAGGAGACGCCGGCCTGCACCAGCGAGTCCGCTATCATGGCGCCGCAGTTCGGATTC
>JAGBNL010000115.1 GCA_017634415.1 Clostridium sp. | reverse complement strand
TTCTCCACCTTCTGGGATATCAGGATGTCACCAGGGTGGACGTCACCGTGGGCTGTGAACAGGAATATTTCCTCATCGACAAGGATTTCTACAAAAAGCGAAAAGACCTGGTCTTCTGCGGCCGCACCCTTCTGGGCGCTGCTCCGCCGAAGGGCCAGGAGATGGAAGATCACTATTTCGGCGTTCTGAAGCCGAAGATCGCCGCCTTCATGCACGATCTGGATACAGAGCTCTGGAAGCTGGGCGTTCCGGCCAAGACCAAGCACAACGAGGTGGCCCCGGCCCAGTACGAGATGGCACCGGTTTTCGAGGTCATCAACATCGCAACGGATCACAACCAGCTGACCATGGAGATGCTGAAGAAGGTGGCGGACCGCCACGGGTTCGCCTGCCTTCTCCACGAAAAGCCCTTTGACGGGGTCAATGGCAGCGGCAAGCACGACAACTGGTCCCTGGTGACCGATACCGGCGAAAACCTCCTGAACCCCGGGAAAACGCCGGCAAAGAACACGCAGTTTCTGGTATTCCTGACTGCGGTCATCGCTGCCGTGGATGACTACGCGGGACTCATCCGCGCCTCCGTCGCCACTGCGGGCAACGACCACCGCCTGGGCGGCAACGAAGCTCCGCCAGCCGTCATCTCCATGTTTGTCGGCGATGAGCTGGAGCGGGTTCTGGAATCTATCGAGGAAGACCGGGATATGGCTGAGGGAGCCGGCGGCATGATGGAGCTGGCGAAGATGCTGCCCCTGCTCAAGCAGGACAACACCGACCGGAACCGCACCTCCCCCTTCGCCTTCACCGGCAACAAGTTTGAATTCCGGATGCCCGGAAGCTCCCTGTCCGCCGCGGACCCCAACATTGTCCTGAACACCGCCGTGGCCGAGGAGCTTGACCGCTTCTATGAAGCTCTGGAAGCTGTTCCCGCCGGGGAGCTGGAGGAAGCCGTCCACAAACTGATCAAGGAAACCATCCAGACCCACCGCCGCATCGTCTTCAACGGCAACGGCTACACCGACGAATGGATCGAAGAAGCCGCCCGCAGGGGTCTTCCGAACCTGCACTCCGTCCCGGAGGCCGCCGCGGAGCTGCTGAAAAAGCAGAACATGGACCTCTGCGTCTCCCACGGCATCTACACGGAAGAAGAGATCCTCTCCCGCCACGCCATCATGCTGGAAAACTACATCAAGACCATCCACATCGAGTCCCTGACGCTCCAGAACATGGTGACGAAGGACTTCACCGACGGCCTGTTCTCCTACATGAAAACCGTGGAACAGGAGATGCTGCAGAAAAAGCAGGTCCTCCCGGACCTGCCCTGCAGTTACGAAACCGATATTCTGAAAGCCCTGAATGCCTGCGCGGAACAGCTCTCCGGCCTGCTCGGCGCCCTCGCCCGGGAGACGGAGAATGCAGAAACTATCGGGGATCTGTCCGAGAAAGCCTGCTTCTACCACGATGTAATCCTGGCAGAGATGACGCAGCTCCGCGCCGCCGTAGACGCGGCGGAAGCCCGGATTCCGGGAAGCTTCATCCCTTATCCGACCTACGAGGAGATGCTCTTCCATCTGCGGAAATATGATGCGTAACGAATTCTAAACCCCTGTGTTTACATCGCAGAATACAGCTCTATCGTGACCCTGTGACATGAGTGGGCTGTAAATCCCGCAGGAAAAGTCAATAAACATGGGGAAGGGTTCAGGGTTCAGTTCAACATAGGTTCAGGGTAAGGGTTCAGGGTTCAGTTAGATCGTATAGAACCACGTATCGTCCTGGGGCAGATCCTTGCTGAGCAGGGTCTTGTCGCCGCCCCGGTACTCGAGCTCCTGGTTTTTGACGCTGACTCTGGTGCCCGGTCCCACGGAGGATGTGATGAAGGCGTTGCCCCCGATCACGGCGCCGTGGCCGATGACGGTCTCGCCGCCCAGGATGGATGCACCGGAATATACGGTGACATGGTCCTCCAGGGTCGGATGGCGCTTGGTCCCGTGGAGTTTGTGGCCCAGCTTGGTGGAAAGCGCACCGATCGTAACGCCCTGGTAGAGCTTCACGTGCTCTCCGATCTCGGAAGTGGAGCCGACGACGATGCCGGTGCCGTGGTCGATGCAGAAATACTTGCCGATGGTCGCCCGGGGATGAATGTCGATACCCGTCACGCTGTGGGCATACTCCGTCATCATTCTCGGAATCAGCGGCACCTCCAGCATGTAGAGCTCATGGGCGATACGGTTGATGGTAATTGCCAGAAGTCCCGGGTAGGAGAGGACGATGTCCTCTTTGCTGTCCGCTGCCGGGTCGCCGTCGAAGGTGGCCTGCAGGTCGGTATTCAGAAGCTCTCTTATCCGGGGCACCTGCTTGAAGAACCGGACCGCCATGTTCTGGGCAATCTCCGTCAGCTCTTCCTCGGTCTTTCCGTCAAACTTCTTATCGTGATGCAGGGCCAGCGCGACCTGCTGTTCCAGATTGAACAGCACATCTTCTATCAGCACCGTCAGCTGCCGCTTCGGGCTGTAACTGCGGTAAGAGTGCTCCCGGTAGTATCCCGGGTAGACGATGCGCAGCATCTTGTTTACGATATCTACCACTGCATCCCGATCCGGCATGTTGTAGATCTCCATCTCATCCACGTCCCGATCCAGGGCATAGTCCTGCATGATCAGGTCAACGATATTGTCGATTTCATTTCCGATTCGATCTGCCATAATCCTTCTCTCTTCTGTGTTTTATCAGCTTATTTCATGCGGGCCTTCCCTGTTTTTCAGGGGGCCGCTTTTACATCCCCCAGAACAGCGACATCAAAACTGCCGCGGCATTGGCTCCCATATGCATCGCGAAGGAACCTGCAAGTCCTGTCTCCTCATAGCTTTTTGCCAGAAACAGTCCCATCAGGAATCCGTAGACTCCCTGGGCCGGGTTTCCGTGGGCCGCGCCGAAATACAGGGCGCTCAGGACGACTGCCGTCCTTACGGACCATGTCTCTCTCAGCTGCCCGTAGGCCAGAGCTCGGAACATCAGCTCCTCCGCAAGGGGCGCCAGGATGCACATGCCGAGCAGCTGCAGCATGACAGGCATCGCGAACATGTACTCCGCCGCCTGCTCATAGCTTCCGGCGTACCTGCTCAGACCGCTGACCGCCATAAACAGGTTCAGGACGCACCCCAGGACCGCGCCGGCGGCAAACCGGAAGAGAATCTCCCGCAGCCCCGGCATATCTCCGGCTGTTTTCTCCCCGGACTCCGGCGCATCCATGACTGTTTTCTCCCCGGAATCCGGCGCATGAGCGGCTGTTTTCTTCCGGCTCTGCCGGAAGCGATACACCGCATAAAATACCGGCGCTGCCAGAGCTGCCCCGCCGAACAGGGCAAGCCAGAGATGCTCTCTCCCCGCCAGCCTTGCCGCAGCCGCAGTCACAATCTCATAGAAAACCAGGGGCCAGAAGTACCGCAGAGCCCAGACAAAGCCCCGGGTCATATTCTGTATCATCCGTCAACCCCGTTCTTTTCACAGATATCCGCAAGACAGCACCTGTCACAGTATGGATGGGTTCTCGCGGTGCACACGGCTCTTCCGTGTTCCACGAAGCGGTGGCACAGGAGATTGCCTTCCTCCGGCGGCACAATCTTCCAGAGCGCCATCTCCACCTTCTTCGGATCCTTCAAATCATGCACCAGGCCGATGCGGTTGCAGAGCCGGATGCAGTGGGTATCGGTGACGATGGCCGGCTTCCCGAACACATCTCCCATCACCAGATTGGCGCTTTTTCTCCCCACGCCGGGAAGGGCCAGAAGCTCCTCGAAGGTTTCCGGCACCCGGCCGTCGTATTTGTCCCGCAGCACCTTCATGCAGGCGCTGATATCCCGGGCCTTGGAGGGCCCCAGCCCGCAGGGGTGAACTATCTCCTCAATCTCGGAGACCTCCGCCTCCGCCAGGGCATTCACGTCCGGAAACTTCTTATAGAGGTCCTGCACCACCACATTGACTCTCGCGTCGGTGCACTGGGCCGCCAGTCTCACGCTGACCAGGAGCTTCCAGGCATCGTCATAGTCCAGGGTGCAGTCCGCATCGGGATATTCTTCTGCGAGGCGCCGGATAACCTCCAACGCCAGTTCTTTTTCCGTTCTCTTTTTCTTCCTCATGGCTTCACCTGCTGCCGGAACCCCGGGGAGCATTCCCCGGTTCCGTTCAGGACGTGCTCGCGTGTTATTCCTTCTTCCCGCCGGTCAGTCTGCGCATCCAGCCGGAGAAGAAGTCCTGGGGCTCTCCGTCCCCGAACTCTTCGCTGTGCTCATAGAACTCCGGCGGAAGGGCAAGGGTCGTTATCTCAGACGGGTCCTGCGCCGGTTTTTCCATCTGACGGAGCTTCTCCGACAGCGATCCGGAAGCCGGGACATCCTTTTCCGAAGATGCGGGATTCTCTCCTGCAGGCTCTGTAATCTCCCCGGTGGGGTCTACACTGAAGGGCACTGCCATGGTTCCCGCGCCCTCACCGGTCTCTCCCTTCTTCCTGCGTCCGCCCCGTTTCCGGCTCTTCTTTACCGGTTCCGCCTCAGCCTCCGCTTCTTCCTGGGGCTTTACGCGGACATATATGACGGACAGCAGCGGATTGTGGGGATTGTGGGCAGGCTTCGATTCGATGGAATCAAACTTCTCAATAAACAGCCTGAGCTTGGAACATCCGTAGTTTCTGGGGTCGAAGCCCGGTACACGCTTCGGCAGGTTGTCGCCGAGGACCGAAAGGTCGGCCCAGCCGTCGTCTCCCGCCGCGGCCTCGATGATGGCGATGACTTCCTTCTCCATCTCTGCCATATCCGGGATGTTGCGGATGCTCTCTTCCTCCGCTTCCTGAGCAGCCGCAGCCTCTGCTTCTGCGGCTGCAGCCGCTTCCGCCTCCTGGGCGCTCTTCTTCTGGTTTGCGGATGCCTGTGCCTGGCTGTTTTTCTTCTTCCTGCTGCGCTGCGCCTTCCCGTTCTCCTCATCGTAGAGGATATCCAGGAATTTGAACGTCTCGCAGGCCGATACCAGCGCCGTGGGTGTTTTCTGTTCGCCCATGCCGATGACGGTCATGCCGGATTCCCGAAGTCTCAGTACCAGCTTCGTAAAATCACTGTCCGATGTCACGATGCAGAAACCATCTACATTTCCCGAATAGAGAATGTCCATGGCGTCGATGATCAGCGCGGAATCAGACGCATTCTTTCCATGGGTGTAGTTATACTGGAATACCGGCGTGATCGCATATTCCTGCATATTTTTCATCCACGTCTTCACGCTGGCTATCTGGAAATCTCCATACAGCCTCTTGTAGGTCGCCGTGCCG
>JAGBNL010000114.1 GCA_017634415.1 Clostridium sp. | reverse complement strand
GAAGCACTGGATAGGCCCCTTTAGGGGCGGCTGCGGATGTGGTGCAGCTGGCAGGCCCTCAGTGCGCCTTCCGGGCGCAAGCAGGTAATAGTCCCTTATAGGGACTGAGCAGGCCACCGGCTAAGCCGGTGGTCCTGACTTACCGGAGGCTCTGTCCATATCCTCCTCTATCTGTTCCATCAGGAATTCCTTAAGATGCCTTGCGACGGATTTGCGTGATACCTCGGCGCAGGAATAGGTCAGAACCACCGTGCAGCGGGTTTCCGGGACAACATGGATTTCCTTCAGCTTCAGAGATCCGTGAAGCTCCGGGAATGTCTCCGATGCCGTTTCCACAGCCTTATGCAGGATGTTTTCGATTTCCGCCATACTTACCCGGGGTTCCAGGATAAGCTCCATGCTGCAGTCGGTTATTTTCCGGCTCATATTGACGAGATCGGTGATATTGCTGTTGTTTAAAATCTTTACATGTTCTTTGTCGTCGGTGATCTGTATGGTTCGGATGCCCATGTCCGTGACACGGCCCTTCCAGGAATCAATGGACACAACATCGCCCATATGGATCGAATCCTCGATGGCGATGAATACACCGGCGATGATATCCGCGGCCATATCCTTGGCGCCCATGCCGACTGCAATGGAAACGATCCCGGCTGAAGCCAGCAGGGCCGTGGTATTTACGCCGAACATATACAGAATGCCAAGCACGATACAGGCACCTGCCGCATAGGCAGCCGAGCTGTCGGCCAGCTTCAGTATGGTTCTGGTCCGGGAGTCGGTTCGTTTTTCCGCGCTCTGCAGCGCACGCCGGAGCAGAATCGTCACGCACAGTGTGACTGCAAGGAAGAACAGAGCAGCCCACAGAGAAAACAGATGAACGCCCCGCGACCACAGGCCCCCAAAAACAAAGGTAAAGGCCGGCCATTCCATCGTATAGGCGGCGAACAGCGTAACGGCGGCCAGCAGGGTGATGAAAACAGCATAGCCGTAGGTGAAAACCGACAGGGACGGCGTTATGTCGGTCTGCATATCTTCCTCGATTGTCTGATTGTCAATTGCTTCGTCCATCGCTCTTGCACACAGTTCGCGGGCCTTCGGGCAATACAGGACACCGAGGATGAGAAGCACAGCCGCAATCATCGCAAATGCAGCGAAATTGAACGTGTTTCCGAGACGGTCCGGTACCATAAACAGAAGACTCTTCCCGTTGGAGAAAGTCCCCGAGATATACATATCCTTCCCGTCGTATGTCGTAAAGCCCGCATAATCCTCGGTATAGGTTTCCGCCGTCAGATAATCCTTTGCGCTCAGACCAATCTTATCCTCATCGGTATGGGCAAGAAAGGTCCCGGTTTCGGCGTCGATGACGGCAGCGGAATATCCGTCTGTCACAGCGAAGCTGCTGACGGTATGCTCCAGGCTTTCTTTTTCCAGTTCCTCATTCATGACGCCGGCATCAAATACGGCCAGAAGAAAACCATCCGGCGCTTCGTTTTCATCCTGCAGAAGAATCGCCGTGCCGATCTGCTGCTGCTTTGTGTAAGGGTCCTCCTCGGGTCCCACCACTGCATAAGGATATCCCAGCAGAACCGCCCGGTATTCCTCACTCAGGTTGGCATGAGCACCGTTTACGGAAAAATTGGTATAGCTGTTGCTGGAGAGAACCTCATGCCCGGTTTTGTCAAAGAGCATCACATATTCCGCCTGGATCGCCTCGCTGAGAACCTCCAGACTGGTGTGTGTGCGGTACTCCTGGTGATCCGTCAGGAGTTTCGCCAGCGCCTGCGTCCGCTTCCGGTAGATATCCGTATAGGAGCTGCGGATCGTATCGGTCTGGTTTTCATGCCAGACCACTTCATTCTGGAGAGCCATCCGTTTGGTTGTGCCGATATAGGCAATTGTCGCGTCACTCTCCAGCATAAGAAGCATAATCGAAAAGCAGGCGATGGAAGCGAGCAGGAGATTGCGCCCCGGACGGGTCTTGCCCGGCAGTCTCCGAAGAAACGAATCCATGTCTTCACTGCCGTTTTTCCGGGAGCAGACCTTCAGCACATAAAGTGAGTAGAGAATCAGACTGAAGACGATGAAAGCGGAAAGGGTCAGTGCACAGTATACACCGGTGCTGATTAAGCCCCAGAGAGGGACCACCATAAGAAGGTCGGCTTCCAGCGCCGGAAAAGGAGAGAGTACCGCGAGGGAGAGATGGTTCCGGAAGGAGAGCAGCCGCCAGGAGTATTTATTTCCTATACCGTGGAAAGCTCTGCTGTCCTGAAAACGGTCGAAAGTCTCTCTGCTCAGCTGGTCCCGCTCCTCTTTCGTGAAGCTGTCCAGGGAATAGCTGCCGGGGAAATCCTCGCCGGAACGTACAAAGGCATAGACATCCAGACCGGAGAACATGCGGCTGAGGACATCGTTCCAGTTGCCGATGGTATTATATATTTCCAGCATCGGCTCACAGGAAAACTCATAAACCAGCCGGTGGGCGGGGTCTCCCTGTATCGGAAACATGACAATCGCTGTCCCGGCATGGGCTTCTTCCGCGGGCACTTCCTCCGTCCCATCCGGAGAAGCCTCATAAAGCTCCAGGACCGGCACGCGCATCTCGAGTTCGGGAAGACGGGCTTCAAACAGTTCCGGCGGAGTTACAGGCCCGGTGGTGTGCAGAACCGTCCCGTTCTCATCGGTCAGGGATATGCTTTCGGCGGAAATCGTGCTGCAGATCCGCTTGAGTTTTGGCAGTTCCAGCTGTTCGTTGTCTGCTTCATACAGCCGCGCTCCCAGCGAGCCCCGGGCCCTGACATCTTCTTCAAACAGACGGCTGCGGTTTATCACTTCCTCCTCGCGGTCCTGCACAATGTCAGGCAGCTCGCAGACATACTGATCCAGCAGATCCAGTTTGCTGTAACCGGTCAGAAGGAGCGTGGAAGAAAAGACAATGAAGGCAACAATCAGCGTTGTAAATACGGTAAAGGCCTGAAGCTTTTTTCCGCTGGCCTCTCTGATAGGGGTTGTAATCTGCTGAATCTGATTCATTTTGGCTCACCTGATATCTTGTCTTTGACAGTATCGCACGAAAGCATTCCGTCCGAAACAATGAGGGCTTTGGGAAAAGCCTCCCAGTCTATGGCGTCGACGCCTCTGATCTCGTTCGGATACAGCTCGAGAGGGCTGCCGTTCATGTATTTGACTAAAAGTGTCTGAAGGACCTCGGAGAGATCCTTGTTCAGGACGCTGCCGTATATCTGCAGGGCATCGTCATTTCCCAGGAATACTGCAGCGACATCCACCGAGCCGGAACCGAGATTCTCGATCAGCGGTTTTTCATCCCAGTACAGAAGATGCACTTTGTTTCCGGCCGCTGACAGTTTTTCTGCACACCGGTACATCCATTCATCGGTCTCCTGTTCAAAAAGCCGCGCTTTCTCGGATATACGGCTGTCATACTTCTCATTGCCGATATAGGACCGGAATACCAGGCGTTCGTCGTTCGGAATGCCGAAGATAAAGTCGATGCCGGAAGCTGCCCCTTCCTGATAGGCCCGGTACACATCGGCAGGGATAAGGGTTCCGTCACAGGTTGGCGCAGCCATGTTCTTCCAGAGCTTCTGTGCGGCATTCTTCAGGGTTTCCTTATTCAGCTGCATGAGCTCCGCCATGGTCGCTGTCTTTGTTGCCTTTAACAGATCCTTTGCCAGAGCTCTGGAGGGTTCCGGCGTGTCATAGGCGGATTCCGGACTTCCGAAGAATACAAAGGCTTTCTGAAAGAGTCCCTTTGCCCGTTCGGCGGCGGCCAGCAGGCAGATGGAGGCTGCGCCGGAACCGAAGCCCATCACCGTGATCCGGTCGGGATCCCCCCCGAAGGCGGCAATATTCTCCCGGACCCACTTAAGGGCCGCAATCTGATCCAGAAGGCCGAGATTCAGGGCGTCCGGATACGCTTCCCCGCCGGGCACCTCCGAAAAATCAATGAATCCGAATATACCGAGGCGGTAATTAAAGCTTACGTATATAACATCAGGATGGCTGTCTACCAGCTGATCGCCGTGAAGCAGGGGATCGGCCGTTCCGCCGAAGGCAAAATCGCCGTTGTGGAAGAGCATGAGAACCGGTTTCTTTTCTTCCGTATTCTCTCCATTGACGAAGATATTCAGATAAAGACAGTCCTCGCTCTGGCGGTGGTACTTTAATATTGACCCTTTGTGATCGACCTGCATGACGGAAGGTCCGAAGCTTGCCGCCTCGTAAACGGTCTCCGAAGCGGGGAGAGGTTCAGGCGCTTTCCACCTGAGTTCCTTCACCGGCGGCTTCGCGTAGGGGATTCCCAGATAGGACATGACCTTTCCGTCTTCTTTTCCGACATAGATGCCGGTTCTTGTCTTTACGGCGCATTCGGTGTCATATTCCCCGGAGAGGACACGGTTTGGGCGGTTGAACTCCTCCATCTCTTCCTTTTCCACGTCGAAAACAAAGCCTTCGTTTCCGGCCCCGTAAAGTTTGCGGATTTTGTGGATGCGGTATCCGCGGAGAAGCAGGTTCACAAGGAAGCCGAGAATGGGAAGACCGATGACAAATTCGAATTCTTCCAGCACATAATCCACCATGGATACGCCCATCCACCGCATGGAATACGCATGGGCCGCCAGGAAGAGAAGGATAATCGCTCCATAAATAAGAAACCGTTTCCGGCTGTTTTCCTGGACATTCCTGCTGAAGATGATTTTGCCCAGGATTTCCTCGAGCACCATGCCGAGAACAAGGCTTATACCCATGCTCACAAGCCCGGGCACGCCAAGAAGCTTTGATATGGTTTCACTGTAGCCGCAGGCCATCGCGGAAACGAACGCAATCGCAAAATCATCGATGGTAAAGAGTTTTTTCAGCATGTTTCGTCTTCCTTTATTGTCTGCTTTACGTCTTTTTCGATTTCGGAGTACAGCGTTTCGACATACTTTTCGGAGTAGTCCTGGTCTTCGTAGGTCTCGGAGAATTCAACCCTGATGCTTGCAAGCCGCCCGGCCAGCACCCTTTCTCTGCGGAATTCATAACCGGTCAGAAAGATGTAGTCGCACAGGTAATCCCCCATAAACCAGAAAAGAATAAAAAACACTTCCCGGGGTTCTTCCGCCAGAGCATGCGTCATCCACAGCAGTAACCCGGAGAGGATGAGTCCGAGGAACATGAGGAGGAATGTCCTGGTATGCCGGTGCTCGTCCTTCTCCACGATACCGAGATCATAGGAGAAATCGTCAACGGTAATCCTTCGGATAGTATTTTTCTCTTCCTCTGACAGGCCGCCCCCGATGATATTCAGAACAAGGGGGTACTCCTGCGGTGTTACCTCCGCGGTCGTTCTGACATAGTCCACAAACTCCGGATTCAGCGTCTCAAAACCCCTTACGCTGTAAGTACTGATCACATCGCTGAAGCGGGAGATACGGCAGGGAATGGAGGCGATTCCATTCCTGACATAATCCCGTTTGGCGCGATAATCCAGCCGGCCCCTCCTTGATTCGAACAATCGGATGATGTTTCGTCTTGTCATAGTGTTCCTCCAGGGATTCTCACTGTCACTGCGGTTCCCCCGCTTTCACCCGATGTGATCTGAAGGCTTCCGCCGCACATGAAGGCAAGCCTCTGCTGAATATTCTTCAGGGCAATATGGGGTTCACTGTCATCGGCGGGATCAAAACCGGGGCCATTGTCCGCAACCATGATCTCGCTGCCGGAATCTGTCTTTCTTGTCCGGATGGATATGTGAAGTATTCCGGCATTCGGATCTCTGCCGTGCTTGACGGCATTCTCCACGATGGGCTGCAGCGTCAGGGGCGGCAGGCGGAATCGGATATGGGGCGTATCATAGTCCACGGACAGGCTGTCCTCATACTGGGCCTGTTCGACGGCGAGATAGGCGCGCACATGTTCCAGCTCTGCGGAAAAGGGGATGGGGTCCGCGCTGGCAACTGCGGTAAAATTCTTGCGCAGATAGGTCGTAAAATCCAGAACGACCTGCCGGGCTTTCTCCGGATCCTGCCTGCAGAGGCAGTAGATGCTTGTCATGGTGTTATAGATAAAGTGCGGCCGCATCTGGAGAACCATGATGCTGGCGCGCTGCCGGGCAATTTCCTGCTGCTGGCGGATATCCTGCTCGATCTGATCGGACAGGATGAGGAGGTACATGGAAACAGCGGAAAGAACAATACTGATGTCTATGAGAGGATAGACATCCATAAACATCTGCACGATCATTGCAGCTGTCATCGGCAGCAGAGCACCGAGAAAGCTTATCCGGGCTTTTCGGGAAAGCTGTCTGCGCCGTCTCACCGTACCTGCGAGAGTTAACAGCAGCAGCAGAGTTATCGGCAGGATAAGAAGCGGATACAGGGGACCGCGGAAATACTGTCCGTCGGGCGTGATACGGGTGATGGCGCTGTTGAACGGGATGCTTACAGCCAGAATGATAAAAACCGCCCACAGGGCCAGAACTGCATGGAAGAGCCTGCTTGTGCGGGGGTTTTCTCTGCAGCAGTGCAGGAGATAAACTGTCAGCATCGGCATCGGCAGTGAGATCAGCAGGGTTTCTGTCATCAGCGCAAGGTTGATCGTTTCCGCGGGAAAGGAATAATACTGCAGAATCGTTTCACCGAAGGTGGAAAAGCAAATCAGCATCAGGATAATAAAGAAAGTCCGAAAGAAGTGCCTGCTCCAGCGGTCGCTGCCGGGTATGATGACGGTGAACCACAGACCCAGTAAACTTAAGAGCAGTGCGGCCCCTAAGGTGAAGACGTAAAAAAAATCAATCCAGCTGTTCATTCCTCTCCTCCTCCCGAGGAAAAGGGATAGCGCAGCTTTTTCAGCTGCTCTCTTATGCCGTCCGGCGTAAGGGGTTTCAGCATGAAGCCGCTGGCCGCGGTATTCCAGGCGTCGAGAGAGTAGTCGGCGTAGGCAGTCAGAAACACGATGTTTGTGCGGGGGTTGATCTCCTGCAGTGTGCGGCAGAGATCAAGGCCGCTGGCATTGCCCAGTTCGATGTCCAGGATAGCCAGGGCAACCCGGTTGGTTCTGGCGTACTCGACAGCCTCCTGAGGACGGATGAAGCCTGTAATCTCGGCATCCGGCATGACCTCTTCCAGGACGGTCAGACCGTCGGTGAGGATGACCCTGCTGTCATCCACCAGGATGACGTGGGGGGTGTCTTCGCTTTTTGCCGCAAGGTTAAAGAGGGTGTTGGCGTCCACGCCCAGGGAATCTGCCAGCCGGGGAATCATCGATGCATCCGGCAGGCGGCTGCCGCTTTCCCAGCGGGCAACCGTCGAATGATTGACGAACAATTGCTTTCCGAGCTGGCTCTGGGAGAGGCCTTTTTCCATCCGCAGCTTTCGCAGTGTTTCCGCTAATAAATTCACGCATTCTACCCCCATTCTATTTACATAATAATCATAATCCGACGAGCCGGGGAAAGCAAGGAGAGATTGGGAAAGCCCGATTTGACAATCTGGAACATCCCCTTGTATGAAGCCTGCCTTATAAAATAAAATAAATATTATATATAATTCTGGACGAAAGGAAGTGCACTTATGAGCGGGACGAATGAGAGCCTTATCGAGGCAAAAGAGCAGCTGAGAGCGCTGTACGAGTGCACCAATTTCGTGAGAGAGAATCCGGATGTCATCGCTGTTTCCATCGGATACAGAATCAGCGTCTTCGGGTTCTTCCGCCTGTCTCATCTGCCGGACGGAAAGTCCCATATATGGCCGCTCTACGAACCGGAAAACAGGGAGATCATGGTCTTTGATGAATTCAATATCCATACGGAAAAGGAGGCGGAAAGACAGCTTGTTGACTGGAACAGGACTTATTTTCTGACGCGCTACTACAACATCTGAGGAAGGCAGAACAGCAGATCTTCGTATACCGGGGGAATCATCGCCGGAGAGAGGAGGAGAAAACCAGGAATGAAAGCAGACATGCTCATCAGAAATGCAAAGATCTTCACAGCGGACAGCGGGAATCCGGAGGCATCCGCTCTTGCGGTAAAGGACGGCAGGTTCGTCTATGTGGGTGACGAGGCGGGACTTTCCGGCTATGAGGGCGAGATCACGGACCTGGGCGGGAAGTTTATCATCCCCGGCATTGTCGACAGCCATATCCATATCACGATGGGAGTCGGGTTTGATTATCTTGAACCGGGAGAATCCATCATGTGCGAGGGAAAAAAGGACATCCTGGGCTTTATGGCAGACTTTGTCCGGAATCATCCCGGCCGGCCGGTATACCGTTTCTACCTGGAAACGAAGAAACTGAACAGAGAGACGATCGTAAAGGAGGAGCTCGATGCGTTCTGTCCGGACTCCGAACTTGTAATTGTGGAGGCCGAGGGGCACAGTGTATGGGTGAACTCGAAGGTCCTCGAAAGTCACGGTATTACGGATGAGACGCCGGATCCCGTGCCGGGATTAAGCTATTATGTGCGAAAGGACGGACATCTGACCGGCAATATCTTCGAAGGCGCGGCGGAAATGCCCATCATGCTGGATAATGCCAGAAAACTGACCGACGAGCAGATCGATGCTTCTCTTAACCGATGGATTGATTTCTGTATCCGCGAGGGTGTAAATGCCGTTTTTGACGCAGGTATTCCGGGGGCCAATGCGTTTAATGAGAAGGTATACAGCCGTCTGAAAACGATGGACCTGGAAGGAAAGCTGCCGGTTTATGTGAGCGGCTGCTATGTAATCTCATCTGCGAGAGAAGTTGAGGAAGGCCTGCGGGAGCTTAAGCGTCTCCGGGAGGAATATGACACGGAACATATGAAGGTGCATACGCTGAAGATTTTTATTGACGGCACCCTGAAGCTTCATACCGCGGCCATGGTGGAACCCTATGCGGACATCCCCAAGACGGGAATTACCGCGCTCAATAAGGAAGAGGTTAAGGACCTTCTGCTTAAGCTCAATGAAGAAGGACTGGATCTGCACCTGCATACGGTGGGCGATGCCGCATCCCGGGTGGTGCTGGACGGTGTGGAGCTGGCCAGAAAGGAGCTGGGCGGCAGCTTACGCGTGAAGGTTACCAACGCCCATCTGTGGGTTCAGAATGACGCGGATCTGGACCGTTATGTGAAGCTTGGCGTGATTGTAAACTTTACCCCCGCCTGGCACAGCGGAAACATCGGCGGGAATCCCTATGAACTCTGGGAGTTTCTTCTCGGCGAGAAGCGCGCGTCGAATATGTACCGCTGCAGAACCATGTGGGATACCGGCGCCCTGGTGTCCTGGTCCAGCGATGATATCTCCTTCGATGATTTTAAGACCTGGAGCCCCTATCTCGGCATAGAAGTCGGCATGACGCGCATGACTTCGGAAAAGACCAGGGCACCGGAACACAACAGGACCGAGAAGGTATTTGTACCTGTTAACGAGGTAATGACCATTGAGGAAATGATTCTGGGCTATACCATCAACGGCGCAATTCAGCTTGGCATCGAGGACAGAAAGGGCTCCATCGAGGCCGGCAAGGACGCGGACTTCCTGGTATTCGACAAGGACCTGCGCACCGCGGAGAAGGATGGCTTCAGCAATAACCTGCCGCAGGAAGTGTACTTCGGCGGAAAGAAAGTGAACTGAAAGGAGATAAAATGAAAGCAGATCAGATCATTAAAAACGCAAAAATCTTCACAGCGAATCAGGCTCAGCCGATGGCATCCGCCCTTGCGGTGAAGGACGGAAAGTTCGTCTATGTGGGAGACGAGGCGGGACTTTCGGCCTATGAGGGAGAAGTCACCGACCTCGGCGGGAAGTTTATCATGCCCGGCATCATGGACACCCATGTCCATGTAACCACAAGCATAGGCTTCGAGTATGCGGATTTGGGAGTGCGTTTTGCGTGCGACGGCAGACAGGGCGCCCTGGACTTTATGGCCGACTATATCAGCAAGAATCCGGGCCTTCCCCGGTACCGGTTCATGCTGGAGCAGAAGTACCTGAAGGGAGAACTTCTCACCAAAGAAGACCTTGATTCCATCTGTCCCGACAGTGAGCTTATCATTCTGGAAGGGGAATGCCACAGCGTCTGGGTGAACTCCAAAATCCTTGATGCATACGGAATTACGGACGAGACGCCGGATCCTGTGCCGGGCTTAAGCTATTTTGTCCGCAAAGACGGACATATAACCGGCAATGCCTTTGAAGGCGCTGCATGGCCGTTCCTTTTCGACCTGAAATCCCTGAAGGATGAGCAGATCGAAGGACCGCTTCTGCGCTTCATCGATTACTGCACAAAAACCGGTGTGAGCGTTGTCTTTGACGCCGGCTTCCCGGAGTATGAAGAGTTCCACGAGAGAGTCTATTCGATTCTGCGCAAGATGGATCTGGAGGGAAGACTGCCGGTTTATATTGACGGATGCTATATGCTTACGAGACCGGCAAAATTAGAGCAGGCACTGGAAGGGCTGAAACGTTTTAACCGGGAGTTCACTACGGAACACCTGAAGGTCCATACCCTGAAGATCCTCATGGACGGCACCCAGAAGATCCATACCGCGGCCATGGTTACGCCTTACGCGGACACCGGGGAGCTGGGCTCCACCGCATTTGATGCGGAGGGGATGGCATATATCCTGAAGTCCCTCAACGAGGCGGGACTGGATCTGCATGTACACACGGTCGGCGAGCGCGCGTCCCGCACGCTTCTGGACGGCGTGGAGCTGGCAAGAAAAGAGCTGGGAGACAGCTTCCGGGTGAGAGTTACAAGCTGTCATCTGGAGATCCAGGATGACGCGGACCTTCCGCGCTTTGCAGAGCTCGGCGTAATTGCGAACTTTACCCCCTGGTGGCATGCCGGGGATCCGAAGCTTACAGAATCCTGGCTGGGAGAGGAACGCTCGAAAAAGGAATTCCGCTGCAAAACCCTCTGGGACAGCGGCGCTCTGGTAACCTGGTCCAGCGATAATGTCGCCTATGCGGATTTCTGGAACTGGAGCCCCTACCTCGGCATGGAGGTCGGCATGACACGTCTGAGGACCGAAAAGACCCGGATCGCGGAGTACAGCAGATCCACTGAAGTACTCCCGCCCGCCGATGAGAGAATGGGCATCGGGGAGATGCTTCTCGGCTATACCATCAACGGCGCAATTCAGCTTGGCATCGAGGACAGAAAGGGCTCCATCGAGGCCGGCAAGGATGCGGACTTCCTGATATTCGACAAGGATCTGCTCACCGCGGAGCACGAGGGATTCAGCTATAACATGCCGACGGATGTATACTTCTGCGGAAAGAAAGTGAACGGGTAACACTCTCCCGGCAAGTACGGGGGGTTACTTTGCCAGAATATGAGAACACGAATTCATCTATCAGAAAGCTTTAACTATCGTAAATTGCTGCGTTTTACGCTGCCCTCCATTGTGATGAACGTATTCCTGTCCCTGTATATTGTTGTGGACGGATTCTTTGTCGCCAGGTTTGTGGGCAAGACGGAATTCGCGGCGATCAGTATGATTATGCCTGCGCTGAACATCCTGGGTACCATCGGGTATATGTTCGGCGTAGGCGGCAGTGCACTGATTGCAAAGACACTGGGGGAAAAGAAGCCGGAAGGGGCGAACCGCCTGTTTTCCCTGCTTGTCCTGGTGTCTTTCCTCCTCGGTGTCTGTATGATGGTGCCGGGGTTTATCTTTATGCCTCCCTTTACAACCCTGCTGGGGGCAGAAGGGAAACTTCTGGAATACAGTGTACTGTACGGACGGATCTTCATCCTGGCGCTGCCCTTCTGGATCCTGTCCTATGCGTTCCAGCTGTTCTTCGTGACGGCGGAAAAGCCGGGGCTTGGACTTGCCGTCACCGTATGTGCAGGCTTCTGCAATATTATGCTGGATGCGCTGTTTATCATCGTTTTTCACTGGGGGCTCGCCGGTGCGGCAGCGGCCTCGGGGATAAGCCAGTTTGTGGGAGGCCTGTTCCCCATTATCTATTTCGGCAGGAAGAATACCAGCCTTCTGCGGCTGGTAAAGCCGGTATGGGACGGATGGTCGCTTTTTAAATGCTGCCTCAACGGAACCTCGGAATTCATGTCGGAAGTTGCCATGTCCATCGTGGGGATGCTCTACAATGTGCAGCTCCTTCAATATGCGGGGGAAGACGGGGTAGCCATCTACGGCGTGCTGAGTTACGTGAGCCTGATCTTTTCCGCTATATTTGTGGGGTATTCCAACGGGCTGGGGCCGGTCGTCAGCTACCATTACGGGGCGCAGAATCACGGGGAAATGAAAAACCTCCGGAAAAGAAGTCTCGTGCTGGTCGGAATCACCTCCGTCGCAATGGTCATTCTTTCGGAAGCGATGGCCCGTCCGATTGCCGCCATGTATTTTCAGGGAAACGGAAAGCTTCTGGCCGACACGGTCCACGCCTTCCGGATCTTCTCGATCGCATATTTGTTCACGGGTATCGCCGTGTTCAGCTCCAGCTTCTTTACGGCGCTGAACAACGGGCCGGTATCGGCACTGATTTCTTTCCTGCGGACCATGGTGTTCGAGCTGGGATCGGTACTGCTGCTGCCGAGGCTTCTGGGCGTGGACGGCATATGGTTTTCCACCCTTTTTGCGGAGTTTATGGCAGCGGCCGTGGGAACTATATTTATGGTTGTTTTACAGAAAAAATATAAATATTAAGCAAGCAGTCTGAAGGAGGAAACAGAACATGCAGTACAGGGCAAACAAAAAAATTACAGATGACAATTATGACAAGTCTCTGGCTGTAAGGTGCGTAAACGGCACCTTCGTTGGCAGAAAGGAGAACGGTATCATCGCGTACCGGGGGATTCCCTTCGTCGGGAAACAGCCTGTGGGGGAATACCGCTGGAAGGCGCCGGTGGATGCGATTCCGGATGACGGTGTATATGAGGCCTATTACAACGGGAAGAGTCCCTGCCAGCATAAGGACTTCAGCGATGTGGAAGAGACCCTCATGAACCAGGGAGAAGACTGCCTCTGGCTGAACGTATGGAAGGCAGATGACGGCAGCACGGAGAAAAAGCCGGTCATGGTATGGATCCACGGCGGCGCCTTCGAGTTCGGTGCGGCGGCATTTTCCCTGTTTGACTGTGACGATTTCCTGAGAGAAAATCCGGATGTCATCATCGTTACCGTGGCCTACCGTCTCGGCATCTTCGGTTACTTCCACCTGTCCCATCTGGCGGACGGCGCGGACTTCCCGGATGCACAGAACCTGGGCCCCCTGGACCAGCTGATGGGCTTAAAGTGGGTTCATGAGAATATCGCAGCCTTCGGCGGCGACCCGGACAATGTTACAATCTACGGAGAATCCGCAGGTGCAGGCAGCGTATCCCTTCTTCCGCTCCTGAAGGGTTCCCACGCCTACTTTAAGCGGGTCATTGCCCAGAGCGGTTCCCCGGCTCTGACAAGGTCCCCCGAGGAAGCCATGGATTGTACGAAGATCATGATGGATGTTCTCGGCTGTAAGACTGCCGCCGACCTGATGAAGGTGGATGCCCGGACGCTGGCGGACGAATCCGAAGCGGTACGGCTGCGCATCTGCCCGGAGCGGGACGGAAAGCATCTGCCTGTGGATCCCTTTGAAGCGTACGCAGAGGGTGCGGCGAAGGATCTTGACCTGATGTTCGGCTGCAACAAGAATGAGTTCGACTGGTTTGCGGCCGCCATGGGAGAGGAAGGCATCAAAATGCTGGCTGCCGACCGGAAGGCGAGAAAGTTTGACAAGCTGCCGGAGAAGGAGAAGGCACAGCTCGAAAGCTTCTGCGAGGATGTGAAGGGAGAAGGCTGCGAGGGCGAGTGCCGCCTGTTCGACCAGCTCTGGTTTAATGCGCCGGCCATCCGGATATCGGAGAGCCAGGCGAAAGCCGGCGGCAGAATGTACACCTACTTCTTCACGGCGGAACCCGGACACGGGGTAGAGCTGGAGATCGTATTCGCGCATCCGAATACGGACCCAAGCCTCGGAAAGGTATTTGACAAGACCTTCGCGGCGTCCATGCGGAAGCTCTGGGTACAGTTTGCGAAGACCGGCGATCCTTCCCTCAGCGCGGATATCTCCCCGGACGGCAAGGCGAAGGTATGGCCGCCCTATGACCCGGAGAACCGGCAGGTGATGGTACTCGACGAGTTCGATATCCATCCGGAGAAGGAAGCGGAGCAGAAGATCGTGGACTGGGACAGAACCTACGATCTGACAAAGTTTTATCTGTTCTGATGTAACCGGAACATAATAGGGCTGTCGCACTGAACATATTTATACATCATATGTTTTCAGCGAGACAGCCCATTCTATTTGGACTTGCAGAACCGCAGTTTCCGGGGTACAATAAGGCATTATCCCAACATAATCCTGAGTAACAAAAGGAGAGTACAGTATTATGAAAAAGAGAATCGCTTTGATCATGCTGGGTCTGTCCCTGGCGATGGCATCTGCGGGATGCGGCACGAAGCCGGCGGAAACTGCGGCAGCGGAAACGACAGCAGAGGAGACCGCGGCGGAAACCGAAGCGGAAGAGACCGAGGCTGCGGAAGAGACTTCAGCGGAGGAGACTGAGGCAGAAGAGACGGAAACGGCTGCGGAGGCGGCAGAGGCCGAAACTCCGGCGGCAGAAGCGCATGAACAGATGACAGACATCGAGGGCTGCGCGACCTTTACCGATATCGTGAACAAGCTGGAGAAGGGCTGGGGCTATGCCAATATCACCCTGGACGGCACAGATGTATTTCTGGTGACCAACCACACCTTTGACGAAGGTGACGGCAAGCCGGCTTCCACAGAGGCGGAGCTTTTCTTCTATAATGCGGACGGCGCACCGGAGTATCTGGGTTACGTCGCTTCCGGCGGCACTGCAAATCCGCTGGCAGTAAAGGACGGCAAGCTCTATTCCGGAGGACACCACTGGGTTATCAAGAATACCGTGACCGACGGAAAACTCGTCGTGATGGAAAAAGCCTGGGAGACCTTCGATAAGGATGGCAGCGTCTCTTATCACTATGATTCCGAAGACGGCGGCGAATATGAGGATGTGGAGGATGCTTCCGTCCTGAATGAAATGTTCGACGAGTTCATGAACGCGGAGATCGTGGAATTCAGCGTGGTAGAGTAATCTTAAAATTCAAAAGAAATAATTGCATCGATATCACGGCGAAAACGCGCTGGTCCGCCGTCCCCTGCGGGACGACAGGCCGGCGCTTCGTGCGGGATATGGGTACATCTTATTACCGGATCATTTACCTGTGGGAGAAAAATCAAATGAATAAACGTGAAAATCTTGGGAGCCGTCTCGGCTTTATCCTGCTTTCCGCGGGCTGTGCCATCGGCATCGGCAATGTGTGGCGATTTCCGTACATGGTCGGACAGAGCGGGGGCGGTCTGTTTGTATTGATCTATCTGCTGTTTCTGATAATCCTGGGTGTTCCGGTCATGACCATGGAGTATGCCATGGGACGGGCCACCAGAAAGAGCATACTTCCGGCTTACCGGGCCCTGGAACCCAAGGGCACAAAATGGCATATCATGGGGTACTTTGCCATCGCCGGAAACTATGTGCTTCTGATGTTTTATTCCATCGTTTCCGGATGGATTCTGCACTATTTCTTCCTGATGTGTTCCGGTACCTTTGTGGGGGCAGGCGCAGATCTTATTGATGAGACATACGGCACCATGATGGGAAGCCCGGCAATCCTTATCTGGAACATGCTGCTCACCATGGCGATCACGGTGATCGTCTGCTCCGTGGGACTGCAGAACGGCGTGGAGCGTATCACAAAGGTGATGATGCTGGCTCTTATCGGCATCATGGTAGTGCTGGGAGTTCATTCCCTGCTTCTGCCGGGAGCAAAAGAAGGCGTCGCCTTCTACCTGATGCCCAATCCGGAAAACATCCGGAAGGCAGGTCTGGGAAATGTTATCTACGGCGCCCTGAACCAGAGCTTCTTCACCCTGAGTCTCGGCATGGGCGGCATGGAGATCTTCGGAAGCTATATTGGAAAAGACCGGAGTCTCGCCGGGGAGGCCTTTCTCGTGGCGGGACTGGATACCTTCGTGGCACTGGTGGCGGGCCTCATCACGATTCCCGCCTGCTTTACCTACGGGATTGCGCCGGACGCGGGTCCGCGGCTCATCTTTCTTACGCTGCCGAATGTATTCGCCAACCTGCCGGGCGGCCGGTTCTGGGGAAGTCTGTTCTTCCTGTTCCTTTACTTTGCGGCCCTGTCCACGATGATCGGCGTCTTCGAGAATGATGTGAGCTTCTCCATCGACCTCTTCGGACACAGCCGGAAGAAAGCGGCTCTCTTCGCGGGCGTGGTGATCACTCTGGGTTCCATCCCCTGCGCCCTGGGCTTCAATGTCTGGAGCGCTTTCGAGCCCCTGAAGGCCGGCAACTGCATCATGGATCTGGAAGACTTCTTCGTCAGCAACCTGGTGCTGCCCATCGGCTCCCTCATCTGCTGTCTGTTCTGCACCATGAAGTATGGATGGGGATTTGACAAGTATCTGGAGGAAGTAAACACGGGAACAGGGCTGAAGGTCAGCCCGAAGCTGCAGTTCTACTTCAAGTATATCCTGCCCTGCATCGTGGCGGTGATTGTGGTCTACGGACTGATATCCTATTTCAGATAAGAAGTTTACAACTGCGCAAAGGGACTGTTTCGCGAAACATACAGTGTAACGGATACGCTGGATGCTTTCGGGAGGCAGTCCCTTTTTTGAATTCCGGAAAAAAGAAAGTGCGCCTGCGCAGAGTGGCATATTCGCCCCGGATGGTTTACAATGAAAGTCAAAGAAACGAAATTTCCAACGCCTGCAGAAGCAGGGGCGAGTCTTGAGTATCCGGAGGAAAATGTTATGAAATACCGCACCGATCGATACGGCAATCAGATATCCCAGCTGGGCTACGGCTGCATGCGCTTCACCAGGAAGGGCGGCGCAATCGACTATGAGAAGGCGGAGAAGGAAGTGATGTACGCCGTGAAGAAGGGCGTGAATTACTTTGATACCGCCTATATCTATCCGGGAAGCGAAGAGTGCATCGGGCGGATCTTTGCGGAGAATCACTGCCGGGAGCAGGTGTACATAGCCACCAAGCTTCCCCAGTACATGATGCGGTCGAAAAAGGCCATCGACAAAACCTTTGCCGAGGAGCTGAAACGGCTCCGCACCGATTATATTGATTACTACCTTATGCACATGTTCACCGACTATGTGGAGTGGGAGAACCTGCAGAAGCTGGGCATCGAGGAGTGGATAAAGGAGCATAAGGCAGACGGCAGCATACATAACATCGGCTTTTCCTACCACGGCAATACGGAGAACTTCCTGAAAATCCTGGAGGCCTATGACTGGGATTTCTGTCAGATCCAGTACAACTATCTGGATGAGTACAGCCAGGCAGGAAGAGAGGGACTGAAGAGGGCTGCCGAAAAGGGGATTCCCGTGATTATCATGGAGCCTCTCCGGGGCGGAAAGCTGGTAAATCTTCCCGCAAAAGCGATGGAGCTTCTGGAGAAGAGCGGGAACGGCTGGTCCGCCGCGGAACTGGGCCTGCGCTGGCTCTGGGATCAGCCGGAGGTGACCTGTGTCCTGTCCGGCATGAATTCCCCGAAGATGATTGTGGAAAATATCCGCATTGCACAGAAGGCGGCGCCGGGACAGTTCACGGAGGAAGACTTTGCCCTGGTGGAGCAGGTAAAAAAGATTATCCGGGAGCGGGAGAAGGTTCCCTGCACCGGATGCCGGTACTGCATGCCCTGCCCGAAGGGCGTGGATATTCCCACCAACTTTTATTATTACAACCTGATGTATCTGGAAGAGAAGAAGGGCAGAGCCCGCTTTGAGTTTGCCCGGAACATGGGCATGCAGAAGGAGCCGGCCTTTGCCTCCCAGTGTGTGGGATGCGGCAAATGCGAGCAGCACTGTCCGCAGCATATCCCGATTCGGGAGAAGTTAAGAGAAGCGGACAGGGACCTCAGGCCGCTGCCGGTGAAGGCGGCCATCGCCGCCGTGCGGAAGGTGACGGGAAGAGGATAGGTGCGGAAGCTCCGGAAACTTTAAAAGCAGAGAAGGAATATGGGAGGGATTGGGATATGTCGATTCTTGCGGGATTTATGGTGCCCCATCCGCCGATGATAGTGCCTGCCGTGGGCCGGGGCGGGGAGGAACAGATTGCGGAAACCACGAAGGCCTACATACGGGCGGCGGAGGAGATTGCAGCGATAAAGCCGGATACAATTATCATCTCCAGCCCCCACATCGTGATGTACTCCGACTATTTTCATATTCCGCCGGCCGGGCGGGTGAAAGGTTCCTTCGGCCAGTTCCGGGCACCCCAGGTCCGGTTTGAGGAAACCTGCGATACAGAGCTTATCCGGCGCATCGGCGCGTTGGCCGCGGAGGAGAATCTTCCTGCGGGTCCCCTGGGGGAGCGGGAGAAGGACCTGGATCACGGGACCATGGTGCCCCTGTGGTTTATCGAAAAAAAGTATCAGGACTTTAAACTGGTGCGGCTGGGTCTCTCCGGTCTTCCGCTGACGGACCATTACCGGCTGGGACAACTGGTAAACCGGGCTGTGGAGGAGACGGGCCGGCGCACCGTCTGGGTGGCCAGCGGAGACCTCTCCCACAAGCTGCAGGAATACGGGCCCTACGGCTTTGCAGATGAGGGACCGCAGTACGATGAGAAGATCATGGATGTCTGCGGGCGGGCGGCCTTCGGCGAGCTCTTTGACTTCGGCGAGACCTTCTGCGAGAAGGCGGCGGAGTGCGGACACCGGTCCTTTGTGATGATGGCAGGGGCCTTTGACGGCCTGGAGGTGAAGGCAGAGCGGCTCTCCCACCAGGATGTAACCGGGGTGGGATACGGTATCTGCACCTTCTATCCGGGAGAAAAGAAGGAAGAGCGGCATTTCCTGGATGCCTGGCTGAAGAAGCAGGAGAAAGAACTGCAGGAAAAACGGGAAGCATCGGATGCGTATGTGAGGCTTGCGAGAGCCTCGCTAGAGAACTATATCCTGAAGAAAAAAAGACTGGCCCTGCCGGAGGGACTTCCGGAGGAAATGACGGGGCAGAGGGCAGGCGCCTTTGTATCCATCCACAAGCACGGGAAGCTCCGGGGCTGCATCGGAACCTTTCTTCCTGTCACGGGTTCCGTGGCGGAGGAGATTCTCCGGAATGCGGTGAGCGCGGCGACGGAGGACCCGAGATTTGATCCCATCACACCGGAAGAGCTTCCCTGGCTGGACATCAGTGTGGACGTGCTGGGTACGCCGGAACAGGTGGAATCTCCGGCGGATCTGGACCCGAAGAAGTATGGTGTCATCGTATCGAGCGGAAGGAAGCGGGGCCTGCTTCTGCCGGATCTGGACGGGGTGGATACGGCGGAGGACCAGATTGCCATCTGCCGGCAGAAGGGCGGCATCGGGAAGCATGAGAAAGTGACCCTGGAGCGGTTTGAGGTGGTGCGGCATCACTGATATCCCGGCAGAAAGAAGAAAACGACGGCCCGAAAATCGGAAGGAAGGTGGGAGAGAATGGCGGTATGTCAGGTATGTTTCCGGCATTGCAGCATTCCGGAAGGAAAAACAGGATTCTGCGGAGGAAGAGTCTGCCGGGACGGTGTGGTTACGGCAGGAAATTACGGAAAGATCACCTCTGCGGCGCTGGATCCCATCGAGAAGAAGCCATTTGCCCGGTTCCACCCGGGAAGTCTGGTTCTATCCATCGGGAGTTACGGCTGCAATCTGCGGTGTCCCTTCTGCCAGAATCATGAGATCTCCTGGTCTGAGGAGGCGATGGCCTTCGCGAAAACAGCGGATTATGTGTGCCCGGAACAGATCAGGGATTCCGCCCTCTGGTACCGGAAGGACGGCAATATCGGCGCGGCCTATACCTACAATGAGCCTCTCATCGGTTGGGAGTTTGTAAGAGATACGGCAAAGCTCATCCATGAGGCGGGCATGAAGAACGTGATGGTCACCAACGGCACAGCGGAGGTGACCGTCCTGGAAGAACTCCTGCCGTACATCGATGCCATGAATATCGATCTGAAGGGCTTTACAGACCACTATTACCGTGAGGTGCTGGGCGGAGACCGGCAGATGGTGATGGATTTTATCGCACGGGCTGTGAAGGACTGCCATGTGGAGCTGACCTGCCTCATTGTGCCGGGAGAAAATGACACAGAAGAAGAGATGCGGGAGATGACAGCCTGGATCGCAGGCCTTACAGACGGGGCAGGCCATATCATCGGAAAAGAGGTTCCGCTCCACATTTCCCGGTTTTTTCCGCGGTTTCACATGACCGACCGCAAAGCCACGGAGGTAAAGAAGGTATACCGGCTGGCAGAGACTGCACGGGAAAAGCTCCGGTATGTCTATACGGGGAATTGCTGAAAGAAAAATGTAATGTGCACTGTATCCGCCTGAGCCGGCAGTCCCGAAGAGGTTCCGGGGCAGAAAGTTCCGGAGCATTCTGTGCAGAGGACGGCGAAAAAAGAATTGTTCCCGGTTCCTGTTCGATGTAAAATACAATGGGGGTTGATAATAATTCAGAGATGCGAATCTCGAATGGGGAATATATATGGAATCTTCAAAAGCCGGGAATAAAAAAAGCAAAAAGAGAACATCCATCCGGACCCAGATTCTGGCTCTGGTGATGGGCAGCGCTTTTATAGCGCTGGTTGTGGGCACACTGGCGGCTGTTTTCTTCATGCAGGGAATCCAGAAAGTCAGCGAAGGCGCGCTGCGGAATCAGATGGAAGAGCAGCTGCTGCAGCTGGCCATCGGCAGCGGCGATCTGGCGGACGCGGAGGTACAGCGCTATGTGAGCATCGCAGGCCTGTTTTCCCGTTATGGGGAAGAGATCTACCGGAATCCGGATCAGTTCAGAGAACGGACAGACAATAGCGGCACGGAGAATAAGGAGGAACCGTATCATCTTCATTATTACTATTCGGATGATTATGTGGGAATGGACAGCGCCAGGGAAGAAGGAAATCTCCTGGCCAACATGGAAGCGGTTTTTGCGCCGCTTCTGAAAACAGAGCACGGCGTGGTATCCAATGTGCTTGTGGCGACGGAAACAGGCCTTCTCATCAGCTATAATGCCGACACACCGGAGGAACTGGCGGGCAGAAGCGACCACTTTAACTTCCAGGAAAGAGAATGGTATGTCGGGGCGAAGAAAACCGGCCGGCCCTACGTCACCTCCGTATACAGGGATGTGTTCAACCAAAGGACGATGGTCAGCGTTTCCAGCCCCATCCGGAAGGACGGAAAGGTTGTCGCGGTGTTCTGCATGGATATTCTCGTGAAGAATCTGCAGGACAAGATTCTGGCGCTCAGGATTCCGAACGGATCCTATGTTTTTATGACGGAAAATGACGGAGACCTGATTGCCGACACCAGACTTCCCGAGGGCGTGGAAGTGGGCAGCAGGCTGTCTGACGGAGATTACGGCGATGAGACCATGATCGCGAATATTCTCAGCGGCTCTGAGTCCATAGAGCGGACGGCGGACGGACTCTATTACGCCCACAGTCCGGTGGAACTGGCCGGCTGGGTACTCTGCGTCGCGATCCCCGAGAGCAAGGTGCTGGAGCCTTTGAACGAGGTTAAGACGAATATCCGTTTCGCCATTCTGGACTTCGTGGTATTCTCCCTCATGTTCGGAGGAGTCCTTCTCTATCTGACCAGTCAGTTCACCGACGGCCTGGTGAGACCTATCCGGGAGCTCAGAGAGGATGTGAAGGTCATCAGCTCCGGCAATCTCGACAGGAAGGTGGAGGTCAGGAAAAACGATGAGATAGGAGATCTGGGCGAAGCCTTCAACCGGATGACCGGAGACCTGCGTACCTATATTTCGGACCTTACCCGGGTGACCGCGGAGCGGGAGCGTATCGGCGCGGAGCTGGATGTGGCCGCGAAGATACAGCGGGATATGCTGGTGGATGAATTCCCCCCGTTCCCCGACCGGAAGGAGTTTGACCTCTATGCAACCATGCGGCCGGCCAAGGAAGTCGGCGGAGATTTCTATGACTTCTACATGCCGGACGACAACCATCTGGCCATCGCCATCGCGGATGTATCCGGAAAGGGCATTCCCGCGGCGCTGTTCATGATGATGTCCATGCTGCCTCTGAGAGACTATTCCATGCGGATTCCGTCTCCGGCGGAGGTGCTGCGGAATGTCAACAATATCCTCTGCAGCCGGAATGACGAGAGCATGTTTGTAACCATCTGGCTCGGATTCCTGGATCTGACCACGGGGAAGCTGGTCTGCGCCAACGCGGGACATGAGTATCCCATGATTAGGAAGCCCGGCGGGGAATATGTCCTCTTCAAGGATCCACACAGCCTGGCGGCCGGCGTTATGGAAGGCACGCGCTATAAGGAGTATGAACTGCAGCTGGAGCCCGGCGCGGATATCTTCGTCTATTCCGACGGTCTTCCGGAAGGGGTAAATGAACAGAATGTCCAGTTCGGAACGGATGGGATTCTGCAGACACTGAACAGTATGGGAAAACTCCCCATGAAGGAGGTTCTGGAATCCATGCAGCGGTCGGCGGATGCCTTTGCGGGAACGGCGCCGCAGTTTGATGATATTACGATGCTGGGTCTCCACTGGTATGGTCCGGCTTCGGAAACGTAACGGTAGAAATGTGATGGAAAAAAAACAATTCACTGGAAACCTCAGGTATCCCACGAGAGGGAGCCTGATTCATATATTCCTTCTGGGGAGCAGGAGATGGTTTTTCCTGAGTATTCTCCTGTCGGCCTTCGCCTCCCTGGCGGACCTGCTGAATCCGAGGATCATAGCCTACACGGTAGATGTTCTTCTTCGTGGGGATGAGATGAAGGAGAGCGGTCTGACCCGGTTCTTTTCCGATATGGCAGGCGGAACGGAATATCTGAGAGAGCATCTGGGACTTGTAGCCGCCGCGGTTATCGCGGCGGCACTTTTCGGTGCGCTCTGCCGCTACCTCTTTCAGATGTGCAACTCCGTCGCCTCAGAGCGGCTGATGAAAAATATGCGGGACATGCTGTTCTCCCATCTGGAGCGCATGACCTTTTCCTGGTATTCCTCGCATCCCGCGGGAGATATCATACAGAGATGCACCTCCGATACGGAGACGGTGCGCCGTTTTCTGTCGGAGCAGATGACGGAGATTCTCCGGATCATCCTGCTGATAGGACTTGCCCTGAATTTCATGTTCCGGCTGAGCGTTCCTCTGGCTGTGCCGGCGGCGCTTTTCGTGCCGGTGGTATTTGCCTATTCCCTGTTTTTCCACGGACGCATCGGTGAAACCTTTCTGCGGGCCGATGAGGAGGAGGGCATCCTCTCCACCATTGCCCAGGAGAACCTGACGGGCGTGCGGGTCGTCCGCGCCTTCGGAAGAGAGAGCACCGAGCGCAGAAAGTTCGAAGAACAGAATACTGTCTACACTGCGGCTTACAAGAAGCTGGGCGTGCTGATCTCCGCATTCTGGTCCGTGGGAGACTTTATCTCCGGGCTGCAGGTGCTCCTGATCACCGCGCTGGGCGCGGTTTTCTGCGTGCGCGGGAGCCTTACGGCAGGAGATTACATCGCCTTTGTGGCCTATAATGCCATGCTTTCCTGGCCTGTCCGCACCCTGGGAAGAGTGGTCTCCCAGATGAGCCGGGCAGGCGTCTCCGTGGACCGTATCCGGGAGATCATGAACGCGGAGCCGGAGCGGGACCCGGAGGAGCCGGAGCCCTATCCGGAAGAAGGGGACATCGTCTTTGACCATGTGAGATTCCGCTACGGGGAGGGTCTGCCCTGGGTGCTGGAGGATGTATCCTTCACAGTACCCCGTGGAAAAACCGTGGGAATCCTGGGAGGAACCGGAGCGGGCAAATCCACCCTGGGAGAGCTTCTGGACAGGCTGTATGACCTGGAGGAGGGCTGCGGGGAGATCAGGATCGGGGATACGAACCTGAACAGGATTTCCCGGAAGGAGCTCCGGCACCATGTGGGCATCGTCCTGCAGGAACCGTACCTTTTCTCCGGAAGTATCCGGGACAATATTCTCATGGCCGCGCCGGATTCTGCGGACAGGGAGACATTGCTGCGGGAAGCTGCCGGAACGGCGGACCTGACCGGAACCGTCAGCTCCTTTGCGGAAGGCTATGACACGATGGTGGGGGAGAGGGGCGTAACTCTGTCCGGAGGCCAGAAACAGCGCACCGCCATCGCCCAGACCCTGGTGCGGGATGTGCCGGTCATGATTTTTGATGACTCCCTCTCCGCGGTGGATGCGGAGACGGATGCCAGGATCAGAAATAATCTGAAAAAGCTGTACGGCACGGGGAAAACCATCATTCTGATCTCCCACAGGATCCTGACCCTCATGGATGCGGACGAGATCATCGTGCTGAACCGGGGCCGGGTGGCGGAGAGAGGAACCCACCGGCACCTGATGGAGGCCGGCGGAATCTACCGGACCATCTGCGACATACAGAATGTTCAGGAGAATGCGGGGGAGGGAAGTCTGTGATGGAAAAGAACAGAAAACAGAAGCTCTCCTGGTACGGCATTCCCGCCATTTATCCCTATCTCAGGAAGTACCGGATGAAAATGGCGGTGATGGTGGGCTTCGGCGCTCTCAGCAGTGCCATAGACGCGGTATTTCCGCTGTTTAACCGATATGCGCTGAATCACTTTGCGGCGGAGAGAACCCTGGATACCCTGGGCCTCTTTGCGGGCTTATATTTCGCGGCCCTTCTTGTGCAGGTCATAGCGAATCTCGTAAGCTCCATGATCATCAGCTATGTGGAGCTGGATGTGGGCAGAGACCTGAAGAATGCCGCCTTCAATCACCTGCAGACGCTGTCATTTTCCTATTACAATAATCACAGCGTGGGATATCTCCACGCCCGCATCATGAGCGATACCGACAGGATCGGCACGCTGGCGACCTGGAGACTCATGGACCTGGTCTGGTATTTCGCCTATATCATCAGCGTGTTTTTCGTCATGTTCCGGATTCACCCGGGGCTTTCCTGTCTGCTTCTTCTGCTGGTGCCTGTGGCCATCCTGCTGACCTCCTGGTTTCAGGGAAAGCTGGTGGTGCTGAACCGGAAAATCCGCGAGATTAACGCGGTGATCACCGGCAGCTTCAATGAGGGGATTTCGGGGGCGAGAACCATCCGGACGCTGGTGGCGGAACAGAAGATGGAGGAAGACTTCCGGGCCGATACGGAGCGGATGCGAAGGACTTCCATCCATGCTACCCACTATTCCGCGCTCTTTTCCGCAACCCTTACAACCATGGCCTCCGCGGCCCTCGCCATCGTCCTCTGGCGGGGAGGAATGCTCACCAGGGAACGGGTGCTGGAGATCGGGACCCTCTCGGTCTTCATGTCCTACGCCCTGGGGATGATGGAGCCCCTCCGCTATATGCTGGCGGCCCTGTCGGAGCTGGTCAATGCCCAGGCAAACATAGAGCGGTTTACCCAGCTTCTTGCGGAGAAGTCCGACGTGACGGATGCCCCGGAAGTCGTGGAAAAATATGGGGATACCTTCCATCCCCGGCGGGAAAACTGGGAGCCCATCCGGGGGGATGTGGAGTTCCGGGATGTGTCCTTCCACTATCCCGACGGACAGGAGATGGTTCTGTCCCACTTTAACCTGCGGGTGCCCCAAGGGCAGCAGGTGGCCATCGTGGGAGAGACGGGCGCCGGGAAGTCCACGCTGGTGAACCTGGTCTGCCGGTTCTTTGAACCCACGGAAGGACAGGTCCTGATCGACGGCAGGGATGTGCGGGAGCGGTCTCAGCTCTGGCTGCACTCCCATATCGGCTATGTGCTGCAGACGCCCCACCTGTTCTCCGGAACCATCCGCGAGAACCTGCGTTACGGGAATCCGGAGGCCTCCGATGAGGATATCATGAAGGCCCTGCGGCTGGTTTCCGCGGAAGATGCGGCTCTGGGCACGGGGGACGGTCTGGATACCCAGGTGGGAGAGGGCGGAGACCTTCTGTCCACCGGGGAGAAGCAGCTTCTGAGCTTTGCCAGGGCGCTTCTGGCGGACCCGGCCATCCTGGTTCTGGATGAAGCCACATCCTCCATAGACACGGTGACGGAGAAGAAGATTCAGGCAGCCATAGGAAAACTCACGGAGGGACGCACCACCTTCATGATAGCCCATCGTCTCTCCATTGTGACGGATGCGGATGTGATCCTGGCCGTGCGGAAGGGAGAGATCGTGGAACAGGGAACCCACAGGGAGCTGATGGAGAAGCGGGGCTACTATTATCAGCTGTTCACGCAGCAGCATCAGGAGATGGAGGTACGGCTTCTTCTGGAAAATGCGGGCGTTTAACACCACATCCATATGTTTCATCACCTGGATGCATTGACTTTTCGATGACCATGATTATAATTTTAACGATAAAAAACACAGCATGGTTATGACAGTTATATAAAAAACAGATGAATAGGACAATTCAGCTGGCAAGACTGACATAGGGGGGAGGTCATTCGGGGCAGCTTTGGGTGGCTGTATGAAAAAAGATGATCATGAAAACATTGTCAATCTGACCCGTGATATGATCCGCGCGTTCTGGAACAATGATGAGGAGATGCTGGAGAACAGCCTGCATCCGGATGTGCTTCTTATCGGTATGAATGAGAATCACTACTTTCACGGCAGGGACGCGTATGTGAATACACTGAATGCGCATAAGGCCGAGCGGCCTCTGGCAGATGTCCGGGACGAGGAGTTTGAGGTTGTATGCTCCGCAGGGGACTGGACACTGGTGGCCGGCCGGTATACCCTCTATACGGATCCCGATTCCGGCATGGTTCTGGTGATAAAAAAGAGAGCCACGTTTTTCTGGGAAAAAGCAGAGAACGGGTACCTGGCACGTCATGTACATTTCTCCGAAGGCATCGGCCTCTCCGGTGAGGCGGAATTCCCCTCCAGCGTGGGACGGGAGACCTACCGCTATATGATGGACCTGATGCGCCAGCACGGCGACATGGTCAAGATCACCGTGAAGGATACCGAAGGGGTGACGCACATCATCTCCGAGAACGACATCCTGCGGATCAGCACGGAGGGAAATTACACGACAATCCACTGCTTTGACCGGACCGTCCGGATGAAGAAGCCTCTCAAGTTTGTCCGGGAGCTTCTGCACACCAACATCTTCATCGATATCAGCCACAGCACGGTGATCAACGCGGAATACGTGGAGAAGGTGGGCGGCGATACCATCACGATGCTGGACCACACGGAGATACACATCTCCTCCCGGAAGGTGCGGGATGTGCTGAAGAAAATAAAGGAACTTACGGAGCTGTAGCGGAAACGCTGCAGCTTGTTCTTTATGAGCCATGCACGCAGATACGGGGAGAAACCTGACGCAGGCTTGCCTGCAGGAGAGTTTCTCCCCGTATCTGTGTATACGGCTTATGCCGTGACAGCGAGTGTCCGAAGGACACGAGCTGTCGGCATGGCTCACGTAAGAATTACTTAAATTGAACATTATACCGCACCATGGTAAAATGACAGGATGGAAAACCATGCAGACATGGCAGGAAGGATGATACTATGGCAGAGAGAAAATACAGCGCGGTGCTTCTGGATCTGGACGGCACGCTGATGGATACGTCGGAGGGAATATTTTCCAGTATCCGTCATGCGACGGAGGTGCTCTCCCTTCCCTATCCGGACCCGGCAACCCTCCGGACCTTTATCGGGCCGCCGATTGTGAGCTCCATGGAGCGGGTTTACGGGATGAGTCATGAGGAAGCCCTTCATGCCAATGATATATTTCAGGAGGCTTACCGGGGCGGAGATGTGATGAAGGCCCGCTGCTATGACGGCATCATGGACCTGCTCCGCTGGCTGAGAGCGCGGGATATTAAGGTTGGGGTGGCAACCCTCAAGCCTATAAAGAACGCCCGGGGGCTGCTGGAGAAGAATGGCATCACGGAGCTCTGCGGCTATGTGAGCGGGAGCGACATGAACGGGAAGATGACAAAGCTGGATGTGATTAATCTCTGCCTGGAGCATCTTCAGGTAAAACCGTCGGAGACCATCCATATCGGAGATACGGATTACGACGCCGAGGGCGCCGCGGAGGCGGGAGTTGACTTTCTGGCAGTCTGCTACGGCTTCGGCCCCGGGGAGAGGGAATACTGGGAGAAGTTCCATCCGGCGGCCATCGCGGATTCCGTTGCGGATATCCGCACATTTCTGGAGGATAGAATAAAATGAAAGATATCAGGCTTCTGGACTGCACGCTCCGTGACGGCGGATATGTGAATGACTGGGAGTTCGGCCGGGATAATATCGTGAATATCTTTGAACGGCTGGTCAGCGCCGGCGTGGATATCATCGAGCTGGGCTTTCTGGACGAAAGACGGCCCTATGACCCGAACCGGACCATATTTCCGGATACCGAGAGTCTGAATAAGACCTTCGGAAAGCTGGATAAGGGGAAGGCTATGACGGTGGCGATGATCGACTACGGCACCTGCGGTATCGAGCATCTGCAGCCGGCGAAGGACACCTGCCTCGACGGCATCCGGGTGATTTTCAAGAATTTCAAGAAGGAGAAGGCCATCGCCTTCTGCAAAGAGGTGAAGGCCCTGGGCTACCGGGTGTTTGCCCAGGCGGTCTCCATCACCAGCTATTCCGACAGGGAGCTGCTGGACCTGGTGGACCTGGCCAATGATCTCGGTCCGGAGACGCTCTCCATCGTGGATACCTACGGGCTGATGCACGAGGACCACGTGCAGCACTACTTTGAGCTGATGGACTACAACCTGCTGCCGGGAATTCAGATAGGATATCACGCCCACAACAATTTCCAGCTGGCCTACTCCAACAGCATTGAGCTGCTGCGGGTGCCGACCTCCAGGACCATCGTGATAGACGGATCTCTTCACGGCATGGGAAAGAGTGCGGGAAACCTGCCCATCGAGCTGATGAGCATGCACCTGAACGGCAATTACGGCCGGAACTTTGACATAGCCCAGATGCTGGAGGCCATCGACATGAACATCATGCCCTTCTACAGGAAGACACCCTGGGGCTACAAAATGTTCTTCTATATCGCGGCCTCCCACAAGTGCCATCCCAACTATGTCAGCTGGCTGATGAACAAGCAGACCCTGTCCCTCAGCCAGATCACGGAGATTCTGAACCGGCTGGAGGGAGATAAGAAGCTCCTGTACGACAAGGAGTATATCGAGCAGCTGTATATGGAATACCAGAGCTGCGAGTGCAATGACGAGGAAGCCCTCCGGGAGCTTTCCGCCAAATGGAGGGATCAGAAGATCCTGGTGCTGGGACCGGGCAAGAACCTGGACCGGCAGAAGGATCGGGTTGCCCGGTACATCGGGGAGAACCATCCGGTGGTTATCACCATCAACTACCTGCCGGAGGAATTCCATACCGACTATATCTTCCTGACCAATTCCAGGCGCTATATGCAGCTGAACACCAGGCTTGCGCTGCTGGGGCAGGACAGGGAATGGAAGCGGGACTTCCGCACCGTGGCCACCTCCAATATCCCCACGGTTTCGGAACAGTTCGACTATATCCTCAACTACAGCTCTCTGATCGACCGGAATGCGGAATACATGGACAACTCCTTCGTGATGCTTCTCCATGTGCTGGCGGAGGCCGGGGTACACCACGCGGCCTGCGCGGGATTTGACGGATATTCCACCAAGTCGGAGAACTACTTTGATTCCGAGATGGACTACCGGATTGCCAAGGAGAAATTCCACGGACTGAATGAGTATGTGGCAAAGAACATAAAGGACCTGCGGGGAACGCTGGAAGTAGAATTCGTCACGGATTCGAGATACCCGGAGTATTACTAAAGCACAGCATTCCCGGGTTATCTTCTGACTGGGAAAGGACAAGCTTGCTTGTCCGTACACAGACAGAAGATGAGCCGGGATGGCCAGGACGCGCAGCGTCCCTGGCCGGGAAAAACGAGAATTGCGAAGCAATTCGAGTTTTTCAGGCTGTGCTGCCTCACGATAGTCAGGTTCGTTATCCAACAGGAGATACAGACATGAAAAAGAAACTTTCCAATTATCTGTCGGAGAAGCTGGTGGAGTTCGGCATACAGGATGTATTTACCATCACCGGCGGAGGCGCGATGCATCTGAATGACGCCCTGGGGCATCAGGAAGGACTGCACTGCCTGTATATGCACCATGAGCAGGCCTGCGCCATGGCGGCGGAGGCCTACGCCAGAATCCATAACCGGATCGCCGCCCTGTGCGTAACCACGGGCCCCGGCGGCATCAACGCCATGAACGGCGTGGCCGGCGGCTATCTGGACTCCATCCCGATGCTTGTGATCTCCGGCCAGGTGCGCTACGATACCATGTCCGTGAGCACCGGCCTTCATCTGCGGGCCATGGGCGACCAGGAATATGACATCATCCGGTCGGTGGACCGCATGACAAAGTACTGCGAGATGGTGATCGACCCGATGCGCATCCGGTACTGCCTGGAGAAGGCCTTCTGGCTGGCAAATACCGGAAGACCGGGCCCCTGCTGGCTGGATATTCCGCTGAATGTGCAGGCGGCCATCATCGAGACAGATGACCTGGTCGGGTTCGACGCGGACAATTACCGGGCAGGCGGCGACGGATGGGCAGCTCCCTCTCCGGCGAAGATCCCCGCGGACGAGAACGGAAAGGGCGAATACCGGGAGCTTCTTCCCGCACCGGTGAAAGAGGAGACGGCAAAGGCCATCATCGATAAGATCCGCCATGCGAAGCGGCCCGTAATCAACGCGGGCAACGGCATCCGCATCGGCGCGGCCCACGAGGCCTTCCTGCGGGTGGCGGAGAAGCTTCAGATTCCGGTGGTGACCGGCGCCGACAGCATCGACTGCATCTGGGACGAGCATCCGCTGTACATCGGCAAGGGCGGCACCGTGGGAGACAGACCCGGCAATTTCGCCATCCAGAACAGCGACCTGGTGCTTTCCCTGGGAAGCCGTCTGAGCTTCCGGCAGGTGGGCTACCGGTTCAAAACCTGGGCCAGGGAAGCCTATGTGATCTATAACGATATTGACGCGGAAGAGCTGAAGAAGCCCACGGTCCACGTGGATATGCCGGTACACGCCGACGTGAAGGACCTTCTCGCGGTGATGGAGCAGGTGCTTCAGAAGGGTTCTGTTCCGGAGATGGATGAGGAGCATAAAAAGGCCCAGGCGGAATGGCTTTCCATCTGCCAGGGATGGAAGCGGGATTACCCGGTGGTACAGAGACGGCATTTTGAGGAAAAACCGGGAAACCGGGCGAATGTGTACGCATTTGCCAGAACCATGAGCGAAAAGCTGCTGGAAGACCAGATTGTGGTAGTGGGCAATGGTTCCGCCGTCGTGGTATGCGGCCACGGCAATGTGGTGAAAAAGGGACAGAGATTTATCTCCAATTCCGCCATCGCCTCCATGGGCTACGGCCTGCCGGCGGCCATCGGCTGCTGTGTGGCGGACCACAGCAGGGACATTATCCTGGTGACCGGGGACGGCAGCATCCAGATGAACATCCAGGAGCTGCAGACGGTCATCGGCAACAGGATGCCCATCAAGATTTTCATGATCAATAACAACGGATATCATTCCATCCGCCAGACCCAGAAGAACTTCTTCGGGGAACCCCTGGTGGGCATCGGCGCGGACAGCGGGGACCTGACCTTCCCGGATATGGAAAAGATCGCGGAGGCCTACGGCTTCCCCTATGTGAGCATCCATTCCAACAGCGAGATTGCGGAGAAGGTAGAACAGACCCTGGCCATGGAAGGCCCGGTATTCTGCGAGGTTTTCGTGACCACAGACCAGAACTTTGAGCCGAAGGCTTCCTCCAAGAAGCTTCCGGACGGAACCATGATTTCCGCGCCGCTGGAGGATCTCTATCCCTTCCTTCCGGAGGAGGAGATGGACAGAATTATGCTGATTCCGCGGGTGGATAAAGCTTAATGCGAGCTGAAACAGAAAGGACAGGAACCATGAGGATAATTGCGACCGGCGCCACCAGCTTTGTGGGCAGGGCGGCAGTGAAGGCATTGCTCGCCCACGGCCATGAGGTGTGCGCGGTGGTGCGGGAAAATTCCGCAAAAAAGGAACTTCTTGCCGGACCGGACGGGAAATACCCGGAGAAGCTCTCCTTCCTGGAGCTGGACCTGAGAGACGTGGGACGGCTTCCGGAGCTGGCAGAAGGGCCCTTCGATGTGTTCCTGCACATGGGCTGGCTCGGGGCCGGAAGTGATTCCAGAAAAGATGCGAAGGTTCAGGAAGAGAGCGCGGAATGCGCCCTCCGGGCAGTACAGGCGGCCTCGGCCCTTTCCTGCCGCAGATTTCTGTTTACCGGAAGCCAGGCGGAGTACGGAAGAAAAGAGAGCCTTACGGACGAGGAGGCGGAGTGCAGTCCCACCTCACCCTACGGAGAAGCGAAGCTCCGGGTCCGCTATGAGGCGGAGAAGCTCTGCAGAGAGCTGGGGATGGATTACGGACACGCCCGCATCTTCAGCACCTACGGTCCGGGCGACCACCCCTGGTCCCTGGTTTCAACCTGCATGAAGGCCTTCCTTGCGGATGACCTGGTGGAGCTTACCTCCTGCACCCAGTCCTGGAACTTCCTCTATATCGACGACTGCGGCGAAGCCATCTGCGCCCTGGCGGAATATCCCGGCAGTCTCTCTGACGAGGGCTGTATCTACAACCTGTCCGGCGACATGGAGGAGACGGTTCCCCTGCGGACCTTCGTGGACTGCATGCAGCGCCTCTGTGGCGGCGGAACCAGCTGCTACGGCTTCCACCCCTACAACGCGGAGGGGCCGGTGGGGCTGTATCCCGACAACCGGAAGATAACCCGGGTTACGGGATGGAAACCCGAGACGCCCTTTGACAGGGGGATACACCGGATGCTGGAGCTGATAAAGGCAGATAAAGCTGCACACACTTAACAGTTCAGCACACCCGAAACCTGAAATGGATTTTAGTGTGGAAAAACTGGTGCTGAACGTAAGAAAAACTTATGTTGCCATGAAGGGCAACTATAGGTAATATGATAGAAGTATTGGAGATGGGGCTTTGAAGAAGATTAGCGTCCTGATACCGTGTTACAACGAAG
>JAGBNL010000113.1 GCA_017634415.1 Clostridium sp. | reverse complement strand
TTCCTCCGCACAGGCATCGGACGGGGCGCAGCCCTTCTCCGGCCGGGAGGAAGAAAAGCTTCAGATGCTTCTATCCTCCCCCAACAACATTCTCGGGATCGAATACCTTCTTGCTCTCCGGAAGCTGGGAAGCTCCGTCACCCCATTTACCCATCTCCGGGAAGGAAGCGGCTATCACAGCGCCAAAGTCCCAGGGGAGGGAGCCTTTGCCTCCGCCACAGCCCTCCGGCATTCCCTGCGGTCGGGAATAACGGCAGAAATCCTGTCCTTCCTCCCCTCCGGGGTCTCTGAGGTCATAAAGGACGAACCTGCCCTCGCGGCGGATGATCTGTCTGATCTGCTGGATTTTCTTCTCCTACGGGGAAGTCTTTCTCCAGAGGAAATCGAGGGATTTGATACCGCCCTCTCGGACCGCCTCCGCGGGATGGAGCCGGGCGCGCGTTCCTTTACCGCCCGCGCGGAATATCTGAAAACCAGAAACTATACGGAGACCCGGGTCCGCAGGGCCCTGATTCACCTTCTGCTGGATATCCGGAAGGAGGATATGGCCCGCTGGAAGAGTCATCTCCCCGGTTACGCCCGCATCCTCGGCTTCCGGAAGGAATCCTCCCCCTTTCTTTCGGAGATCAGAAAACGCGCCGCAGTCCCCCTTGTCACGAAGACTGCCGACGCGAAATCTCTTCTCTCCCCGGACGCCCTGTCCCTCTTTGAGAAAGAAACGGCGGCCGCGCATATTTACCAGACCCTCCGTTCCCGGAGAGGTCCGGCCTTCAAAAATGAATACCGGCAGGGGCCGGTGATTCTGCCCTGACCTTCCTTACGCTTCTGCTTCCGCGATCTCCCTGGCGACGAAGACGCCGCTGGCGGAGGCGTGGGACAGGGAGTGGGTGACGCCGCTGCCGTCGCCGATGATGTAAAGCCCCGGATATCTGGACTGCAGGTGTTCGTCCACCTCCACCTCCATGTTATAGAACTTGACCTCCACGCCGTAGAGCAGGGTGTCATCGTTGGCCGTGCCCGGCGCAATCTTGTCCAGGGCGTAGATCATCTCGATGATGCCGTCCAGGATGCGCTTCGGCAGCACCAGGCTCAGGTCTCCCGGCTCGGCAGCCAGGGTTGGCGTGACAAAGCCCTCCTCGATGCGGCTGTGGGTGCTTCTTCTTCCGCGGATCAGATCCCCGAACCGCTGCACGATAACGCCGCCGCCCAGCATGTTGGACAGTCTCGCGATGCTCTCGCCGTAGCCGTTGCTGTCTTTAAACGGAATGGAGAAATGCTTTGACACCAGCAGGGCAAAGTTGGTGTTCTTCGTCTGTCTGGCCGGATCCTCGTAGCTGTGGCCGTTGACGGTGACGATGCCGTTGGTGTTCTCATTGACCACGATTCCCCGGGGATTCATGCAGAAGGTGCGCACCCGGTCCTCGAACTTCTCTGTCCGGTACACAATCTTCGATTCATAGAGCTCATCCGTCAGGTGGGAGAACAGCTCCGCCGGGAGCTCCACTCTCACGCCGATATCCACCCGGTTGGACCTGGTGGGAATCTCCAGCTCCTCACAGACCTTCTGCATCCATTTGCTTCCGCTTCTTCCCACGGAGATGATGCATTTCCGGCAGGTGTATTCCGCTTTCTCCGTGATGATGCGGTAGCCGTCCTCACCGACCTCCACGCTTTTCACCGGCGTGAGGAAGAAGAACCGGACCTTTTCCCGCAGCTCCTCATACAGCTGCTCCAGAACCACATAGTTGATGTCTGTTCCGAGATGGCGCACGGAAGCATCCAGAAGCTTCAGCCGGTTCTGCATGCAGACCCGCTTCAGTCCCGTGTTGGCGGTGGAATACAGCTTTGTGCCGGCTCCGCCGTGGGACATGTTGATGTCATCCACATAGCGCATCAGCTCCAGGGCCTTCTGCTTTCCCACATACTCAAACAGGGTTCCCCCGAAATCATTGGTAATATTATATTTTCCGTCGGAGAATGCTCCCGCGCCGCCGAAGCCGCTCATGATAGAGCAGCTCTTGCAGCGGATGCAGGATTTGACCTTATCCCCGTCGATGGGGCACTTTCTGTGCTCCAGGGCATGACCGCCCTCGAACACCGCAATCTTAAGCTCCGGCTTCTTCTGCACAAGCTCCCAGGCGGCATAGATTCCCCCGGGGCCTGCGCCGACGATAATCACGTCAAAATCTGTCATGTATCCTTACTTCCTTTGCCTCAGTTCTGTATCGTATCTTTTCTCCGCGGACGGGACCGCAGCATCAGTTCTTGAAGGAATGCACCGGCGCGGGGATCCGTCCCTTCCGGTTTACAAAGGCGGAGCAGTCGAAGGAATTCACCGGAATGATGGGGGCATATCCCAGAAGCCCGCCGAACTCCGCGCTCTCTCCCACGCCCTTGCCGACGACCGGAATCAGGCGCACCGCCGTGGTTTTCTGGTTGATCATGCCGATGGCCGCCTCGTCCGCGATGATGCCGGCGATGGTGGTCGCCTTCGTGTCTCCCGGAATGGCGATCATATCCAATCCCACCGAGCAGACGCAGGTCATGGCCTCCAGCTTCTCCAGCGTGAGGGAACCGCGGTTCACCGCGTTGATCATTCCCTGATCCTCGCTGACCGGGATGAAGGCGCCGGACAGGCCGCCCACATAGGAGCTGGCCATGATGCCGCCCTTTTTCACCTGGTCATTCAGAAGCGCCAGCGCCGCCGTGGTACCGGGGGCACCCGTACTCTCCAGGCCGATCTCCTCCAGGATATCCGCCACGCTGTCTCCCACTGCCGGGGTCGGCGCAAGGGACAGGTCAATGATGCCGAAGGGGACGCCGAGCCGCTCTGAAGCCTCCTGCGCCACCAGCTGACCCACGCGGGTTACCTTGAAGGCCGTCTTCTTGATGGTCTCGCAGAGAATCTCAAAGCTCTGTCCTCTCACCTGGGACAGGGCCGTCTTCACCACGCCCGGGCCGCTGACGCCCACGTTGATGATGGCGTCCGCCTCGGTAACGCCGTGGAAGGCGCCCGCCATGAAGGGATTGTCATCCGGAGCGTTGCAGAAAACCACCAGCTTCGCGCAGCCGATGGAATCCCTTTCCGCCGTAGCTTCCGCCGTCTCCTTCACGATTTCTCCCATAAGACGCACCGCGTCCATGTTGAGACCGGTCTTGGTGGAGCCCACATTGACGGAGCTGCAGACCCGCTCAGTCTTTGCCAGCGCCTGCGGGATGGAACGAATCAGAAGCTCATCGGAGGGCGTCATGCCCTTGCTCACCAGAGCGGAATAACCGCCGATGAAATTCACCCCGATCTCCTTCGCTGCCCGGTCCAGGGTCTCCGCCAGCTCCACATAATCCTCGGGCGTGTGGCAGGCAGAGGCGCCGATGAGGGCGATGGGCGTGACCGACACTCTCTTGTTGACGATGGGAATACCGAATTCCCTGGAGATATGCTCTCCCGTATCCACCAGGCTTCCCGCATAGCGCAGGATTTTTCCGTATATTTTTGTCTTCAGAACCCCCAGGTCGCTGTCAATGCAGTCCAGGAGGCTGATGCCCATGGTGATGGTTCTCACGTCCAGGGACTCTGCGGAAATCATCTGATTGGTTTCCAGAACTTCGCTCATATTTACCATAATACAGTTCTCCTTCTGTTGTTCAGCTCGTACATATGCCGTTTTCCATTACAGCCGGTGCATGCTGGTAAATATTTCCTCTCTCTGGCAGATAATCTTCACGCCCTTGGCTTCACCGACAGCGGAAAGCTCCTTCGCCATCTCGTCGAAGGTCTTCTCCATCTTCGACACATCCACGATCATCATCATGTTGAAGAAATCCTGCAGAATGGTCTGGGTAATATCCAGGATGTTGATATGGTTCTCCGCCAGGTATGTGCAGACAGCCGCCACGATGCCGACGGTATCCTTCCCGACTACGGTGATAACGATTTTGCTCATTGTTTTTCCTCCGCTTTGTTTATCATATAGTAACGATCTCAGACATCCTGTCTCTTCTTGCCACGGATATCTCGAAATCATTTGCCCTGTATTCCGTATCGCTCTGATCGATCTCCAGCCGGACCGTCTCATAGGCCAGCTCCGGGATGTTGTTCTCTTTGCTCAGATGTCCCAGGAAAATATGCCGGATGCCGTCATGCAGGATGCTGCTGATGAGCCTTCCGCTGTTCTCGTTGGACAGATGGCCGAAATCGCCGAGAATCCGCCGCTTCAGGGGATAGGGATAGGGCCCTGCCTCCAGCATGCGCACATCGTGGTTGGCCTCGATGAGCATCGCGTCCAGATTCTGCAGATGATTGATGATATACTGGCTGTAATGTCCCATGTCCGTCGCCACGGCCACCGACTTCCTGCCGCACCCGATCCGGTAGGCCACCGGATTGGCCGCGTCGTGGTCAATGGAAAATGGGAGAATATGCAGATCTCCGATATCAAAATCCGCGTCCGGAAGGATGGGGACAAACAGGTCCTCCGGGATCTCCCCCAGGCTCTTTGATGCCCGGATCTGGGCAATGGTCTCCGGCGTGGCGTAGATGGGAACCCCGCGGCGCCTTGCCATAACGCCCAGTCCCTGGATATGATCGGAATGCTCGTGGGTTACGAGGACGCCGGAGAGGTCCTTTGTGTCCACACCGATCTCGTGAAGACTCTGCTCTATTCTTTTATTGCTGATGCCCGCGTCCACCAGGATGTGCGTTTCTTCGCTTCCGACGTAGATGCAGTTCCCGCTGCTTCCGCTGGCAATGGATACCATTCGCATAGATATACTGTTTCCCTTTTCTTTTGTCTGTTTCTTTACTTCCGCATGAAGGCACCCGAAAGCTTCTCCATAATCTCCCGGACCTGATCCCGGGCCTCCTCGTGGGTGCCGCTGTTGTCGATGACGGCATCCGCCCTCCTGCGGTACTCCTCATCCGACATCTGGCTGTTTATGATGCCGATGCATTTCTCCCGGCTGTACCCGCGGCTCTTCATCAGTCTCCCGATCCGCACCTCCGGATCGGTATAGACATACCAGGTGGCATCGAACATGGATCTGTGGGCTTCGTCCACGGGAAGGGCGGCCTCCGCCACCACCAGGCGCGGTCCCGCTTCCTCCATCTCCCGCTTTATCCGCTCCCAGGTTATGGGATGGATGATTGCATTCACTCCCAGGCGGGCATTTTCATCGCTGTAGATGCGCTGCGCCATCTTTGCCCGGTCGATGGTCCCGTCCTCCGCGAGAATATCCTTCCCGAGAAGTTCCACCACCTTCCTGTAGCCCTCCTGTCCCGGCTCCATCAGTTCCTTCGCCAGGTCGTCGGCCCGGAGAATCTTCGCGCCGTATTCATTTTCCAGAAAACCAAGCACTGTGCTTTTGCCGGCGCCGACGCCGCCGGTCAGATGTATTCTCATAGCCCTTCCTACTTTGTCTCAAACCAGGTTTTCCCGGTCTTCATGCCGATCTCCAGTTCCACCTTCAGATCTGCCGCGTGCTTCATCTCCTCCTCCAGGAGGACTGCCACCTTCTCCTGCTCTTCCGGTGCCGTCTCGATGAGCAGCTCATCGTGAATCTGCAGCACCAGCCGGGAACGCAGTCCTTCCTTCCGGAGCCTTCTGTCCACCCGGATCATGGCAATCTTGATGATATCCGCCGCCGTTCCCTGGATAGGCGCATTCATGGCCACCCGCTCGCCGAACTGCCGCTGCATGAAGTTTGCGGCCTTAAGCTCCGGGATGGGTCTTCTCCTTCCGAAGGCCGTCACGGAATATCCCGTCTCCTTCGCGGAAGCCACCAGGCTGTCCAGGAAATGCTTCACTCCGGGATAGCTCTCAAAGTAACTGTTGATATAGTCGGAGGCCTCTTTTCTGGAGATGCTCAGGTTGTCGCTCAGTCCGAAGGCGCTGATGCCGTACACGATGCCGAAATTCACGGCCTTCGCGTTCCGGCGGAGCTCCGGCGTCACCTCAGAAAGGGGCACGCCGAACACCTTCGACGCCGTGATGGCGTGGATGTCCTCCGCCTCCCGGTAGGCCTCTATCAGGTTCTCATCATCCGACATGGATGCCAGCACCCGGAGTTCAATCTGGGAATAATCGGCATCGGTGAAGAGGAATCCCTCCCGGGGCACAAACAGCTTCCGGATCTCCCTTCCCAGCTCCATCCGAACCGGGATATTCTGCAGGTTCGGTTCCGTGCTGCTGATGCGTCCCGTGGCGGTGATGGTCTGGTTGAAGGTGCCGTGGATCCTGCCGTCCGGCCCGATATAGTCCGCCAGACCGTCCGCGTAGGTGGACTTGAGCTTCGATACCTGCCGGTAATCCAGTATTTTCTGCACAAAGGGATAATCCGCTGCCAGTTTCTCCAGGACGCCGGCTGCGGTGGAATATCCCGTCTTCGTCTTTTTCCCGCCGGGCATGTGCATCTCATCGAAGAGAATTTCTCCCAGCTGTTTCGGGGAATTGATATTGAAGGTCTTCCCGGTCTCTCCGTAGATTTCCCGCTCCAGCTCCGCTATCCGGACGGCCAGGCGCTCTCCGTACTCCCGGAGGCTCTCCCGCTCCACGGCGACTCCCTCCTCCTCCATGTGGAACAGGGAGTAAACCACCGGCATCTCGATATCCCTGAACAGGGCCTCCATACCGGTTTTCCGGAGCTGCTCCGTCAGCGGCTCCCCGGCCATGAAGGAGACATATGCCCGGTAGCCCGCGCACCGGAGGGCCTTGTCCTCCTCCTCTTCCCAGGCCTTCTCCCAGGAATCCTTCCCAAGAAGATCTGTCCTGGAAGGCACGGTGAGCCCCAGATAATCTCTTGCGATATCATCGTAGCCGTAGCTGTCCTTCAGGGGATTCAGCAGATAGGCCGCCACACCGCAGTCAAAGAGGGCGCAGGCCCCGTCCGCATTCCGGTCTCCGTCCGCCACTTTTCTTCCCCGCAGGGCGGCAAAGGGCAGCAAATCCTTCAGATCAAGCACCTGCACCAGGGGATTCTTCTCCAGAAGCTCCGCGGCCTTTTCCGCGAGATACTCTCCCGTCAGAAACCCGCCCGCCGGCAGGATAAAGGTCTCTTTCCGGTCCATGCACAGGGATAGGCTCAGCACCTTTGCCCCGTCATGCTGGAGGTCCAGTCCCAGCACCTCCGCTTTCTCCGCCCGGGCCAGCACTTCCTCCGCCTCAGAAAGGTCCGTGATCTTCCGGAATCCTTCTTCCGCCTTCGGCATCTCCATTCCGTCGATGTCAAACCGGGACAGGATGGACTTGAATTCCAGCTCTGTCAGGAGCTTATAGGCCTCCTGGGTGTACAGGCCGCCCACAGCGGCATCCTCCGGCCGGAAATCGATATCCACCTCGGTGCAGATGGTCGCCAGGGTTTTGCTCATCTGCGCCATATCATAGTGCTCGCCCAGGGCCTTCTGCGCCCGGGGTGGCTTCACCTCCGCCAGATGGGCGTAGGCGTTCTCGATGGAGTGATAGGCGGTGATGATGGCTGTGGCCGTCTTCTCCCCGATGGAGGGAACGCCCGGGATATTGTCGGAGGAATCCCCCATCAGGGCCTTCAGGTCAATGAACTCCTGCGGCGTCACCTGATACTGGGCCTTCACGTCCGCCGGATAATAGCGGAACACCTCCGTCGTACCCTTGACGGTCTTCGGAAGGCAGATCTGAATTCTCTCGTCCGCCAGCTGCAGAAGGTCCCGGTCTCCGGACAGAATGGTGACATCCATGCCGGCCGCCTGGCTCCGCTTTGCCACGGTGCCCAGAATATCATCCGCCTCAAAGCCCGATTTGGTGAGAATCGGGATATTCATGGCCGCAAGGACCTCCTTAATCACCGGTACCTGCTCGTGAAGCTCCTCCGGCATGGGCTTTCTCGTTCCCTTGTATTCCGCGAACATCTTATGGCGGAAGGTGGGGTCCTTCAGGTCGAAGGCCACCGCCAGACAGTCTGCCTTCTCATCATCCAGAACCCGGAACATGATATTCAGGAAGCCGTACACCGCGTTGGTGTGCAGGCCCTTCGAATTGGTCAGCTCCGGCACCCCGTAGAATGCCCGGTTCAGAATGCTGTGTCCGTCTATGAGAAGCAGCTTCATATTCTTATTCCTCATCTTTCTTTTATCAGAATCCCTCGCCGGAACGCGCTACATCACCGGGAAGAGCCACACCCGAAGCTGCAGGAACACCGCCAGCAGCGCCGCCATGGCCCCCAGGGTCTCAAAGACATAGCTGAGTATCCGCAGGGTGAAAAACGTCCGCACATGACGGTGGGATTCCTCCAGCCTTCTGCGGAGCCGTCCCACGATATCGGAGGCACCGAAGGCAGCGTCATTCTCACTGTCCAGCTGTTTTAAACCCACGTCCACCATGTAGTAGATCTCCAGCTCCTCCCTGCAGGAGGGACAGGAATCCACATGGGCAAGAAACTCTGCCAGCTCGTCTCCCGCCAGTTCATCCCGTATATAGGGAAGCACCTTCCGTTCCGCTTCACTGCACTTCACAGAATCCCCGCCTTTCTCAGATATTCCCGCACCGCATCGCGGGATGGCAGCACGGCCTCCGAAAGCTTATGCATCTCCTCCGTGGGAGGCGCAAGGTCCGGCACCATCAGGGGACGCATCCCCGCTGCCTTCGCCGATCTTATTCCGTTATAGGAGTCTTCCACCGCATAGGCCTCCGCGGGATCCACGCCGATGGCCTCACAGGCCATAAGATAGATATCCGGGGCCGGCTTGCTTCTCTTCAGCATGTCGCCGCCGATTACCTCATCAAAGAAATCCCGCAGTCCTCCGTCCCGGAGCTCCTGTTCCACCACGGCCTTTCTGGTGGAGGAGGCCACCGCCAGCTTAAGCCCGGCCTTCTTCAGGGCCTCCAAGAGCTCCCGGATTCCGTCTTTCTGCGGCAGTTTTCCTCCGTCGGCCTGTTCATGGAAGATTCGGGACAGATCCTTCTGCCTGTCAAAGAACGGGAAGTCCTCCCCGAAGCGTTCCCGGAATATGGCTCCGGTGGCCGCCGTCGTGGTCCCGAGAGACTTAAGGCAGCATTCCCGCACCCCTTCTCTGTCATACCCGTACTGATCCGCAATCTGCATCCAGCAGTCGATCACCAGCTGCTCCGAATCAAAGATCACGCCGTCCATGTCAAAGACCACCGCACATGCTCTTCTTTTCTCCTGTTCCATCCGGATAACCTCCTGCGGGCATACTTCTCCATACTGCAGGGTATTATAACATATATGCCGGGAAAATACACCCGTTCTCACATTTCCCCTGAAAGTGCATATCTGTCATATCTGCCCGGCAAAATTTGCCGCAGCGATTCTTCTGTCCGCAGCCCTGGCCGCCAGCATGGTCTTTTCCGCTTCCGCAGCATCCTATTATGACACGGATGACGGATATATGGAATTCTATGACGACGGAAGCTTCCTGGACTACAGCGACTCTAAAGGCACCTACGCGGCAAACGGCTGGGAGCAGATCGGCGGCAAGTGGTACTACTTCGATGCCGCCGGCAATATGGTGGCAAACCAGTGGGTCATGAGCGCAGGCAATCCTCATGTCCGCTACTATGTGGGCCCCAACGGCGACATGCTGATGAATCAGTACGTGGGGCAGTTCTATGTGAACGAAAAGGGTGAAAATTATTTCTAAGCCCAAAAAACTGCGGGGCGGCTCATTCTGTATGAGCCGCCCTTTCGCGAAAAACCGGTTGCAAAGACCCCATCCTTTTGATAAGATAAAAAGGCGCAATTCGCCGGCGTGTTGGAACTGGCAGACGAGACGGACTCAAAATCCGTTGGTGGCAACACCGTGCGGGTTCGATCCCCGCCGCCGGCACGAAAGAGGCTGTCGCATCTTCTGATGCGGCAGCCTCTGTTTGCATTATTAAGAAGTGCCGATATAATCGGCGCTTCCCGGATTCTGAATTGATTTCCCGGAATACTCCGGGACAGTATTAGTGATGGAACAGCCGCATGCCGGTGAAGCACATCACCATGCCGTATTTATTGCAGGTCTCTATCACGTTGTCATCCCGGATAGAGCCGCCCGGCTCCGCGATGTAGCATACGCCGCTCTTCTTCGCCCGCTCGATGTTGTCGCCGAAGGGGAAGAATGCGTCTGAACCGAGAGCCACGCCTGTCATCTTATCAAGCCATGCTCTCTTCTCTTCTCTGGTAAATACCGGCGGTTTCTCCTTGAAGATCTTCTCCCATGCGCCGTCCGCGAGAACGTCCATGTACTCCTCGCCGATGTAGACGTCGATGGCATTGTCCCGGTCAGCCCGGCGGATGCCGTCGATAAAGGGAAGATTCAGCACCTGGGGTGCCTGACGGAGGAACCAGTTGTCCGCCTTCTGTCCGGCAAGTCTTGTGCAGTGCACGCGGGACTGCTGTCCTGCGCCGATGCCGATGGCCTGTCCGCCCTTGACGTAGCAGACGGAGTTGGACTGGGTGTACTTCAGGGTGATGAGGGAGATCATGAGGTCAATCTTCGCCTCTTCCGGAAGGTCCTTGTTCTCGGTCACGATATTGCCGAGAAGCTCCCGGTCAATCTTAAAGTTCTGACGTCCCTGCTCAAAGGTGACGCCGTAAACCTGCTTGCGCTCCACCGGATTCGGGACGTAGGACGGGTCAATCTGAATCACATTGTAATTGCCGTTTCTCTTCTGGGCCAGAATCTCCAGGGCCTCTGCGGTATATCCCGGAGCGATGACGCCGTCGGAAACCTCTCTCTTGATGAGACGGGCCGTGTCCGCGTCGCACTCATCGGACAGGGAGATAAAATCGCCGAAGGAGGACATCCGGTCCGCGCCTCTGGCTCTCGCATAGGCACAGGCCAGGGGAGACAGCTCTCCGCAGTCATCCACCCAGTAGATCTTTCTCAGGATATCATCCAGGGGAAGGCCCACCGCCGCGCCGGCGGGGGAAACATGCTTGAAGGATGTGGCCGCCGGAAGTCCGGTTGCCTCCTTCAGCTCCTTCACCAGCTGCCAGCCGTTTAAGGCATCCAGGAAATTGATATAGCCCGGTCTTCCCTGCAGAACCTTTACCGGGAGTTCACTGCCGTCCTCCATGAAAATACGGGACGGCTTCTGATTCGGGTTGCATCCGTACTTTAAGGCAAGTTCGTTCATCGGAATCCTCTCCTTTCACCTGAAAGCCCCTGTTCCGGGACCTTCTCCATACACGGATCTGCCGCTTAAACCGGCAGGTTACTGGTTCTTGTTTACGATACGGGAGCAGAACTTTCCGCTCTCGATATCGATGTAACGCACAAACAGGGATACCTTGTTGTCCTCATTCAGGCTCTTCCACAGAAGATCCGTAAAGGCGTCGATATCATCCGGAATGGCGATGCGCTTCGGCTCGCCCTCAAAGCTGGGCAGCGGATTGCCGTCGTGCTTATAGGTGCTGATGAAGTGCCCCTCGCCGTTTATCGGATTGTTGTAGGCATAGCTGTAGCGCAGGCAGGACTCCGGCCGTCCCTCGTTGCTCTTGAGGATGGACAGTGCGTAGTTGTAGCTGCCCTTCTCCACATGCATGATACCGGAAATCCGCGGCGTGTAGTTGGGCGCATCCGGCTCAAACTCTCTGCTTCTGAGCGCCTGCTCAAAGGTCAGCTGTTTGTCCATGCCCTCATAGATGGTATCCGTCTGATCACCGTTGGTGACGATGGTTTTATTGCCCAGAACCCGTACCGGGGCATAGATGATGAGGCTCGGGTCCTCCAGCTTCGCCGGGTCAAAGGCCTGGGTGCGGATTCCGTCCCCCTCCTCCACAAAGACGCGGTTTCTGCTGTTGGAGCTTCTGCCCATGATGAAATATGCGCAGACGGCGCTCTTCCCGTCCGCCGACTTTCCGAGAATAATGCCTCTTCCCGGATAAGAATTACCCTGAAGTTCCTTTTCGATTGAAATCATTTCCATAAGATGTTCTCCTTTTCAGCTCGCCCCCGAAGGGGCGAGAGCCCCGCGGCTCCCCGCGGTTCAGAGGTACGCCTCAGGGCGTACCCGACACCGCCTCCGCACTGCACCGTGCTGAGGTATTCCTATTATAGATGATCTGCTCTGCAGTGTCAAAAAATACCTTTTTATGGATCCTGAAATAGTTTTTATGTCATCTATCATTTTTACCGAAAGTCATGTATAATCGTAATTGGCAATTGACTAATCTGTTTTTCAGGGAGGGAATAACCAATGGACAATGTTTATATCATGGATCACCCGCTGATTCAGCATAAAATTTCGATTCTCAGAGACAAGAATACCGGCACAAACGAATTCCGCAAGCTGACCGAGGAGATCGCCGTTCTCATGGGCTATGAGGCCCTCCGTGACCTTCCTCTCGAGGACCGCGAGGTTGAGACTCCCCTGGAGACCTGCATGACCCCCATGATCGCCGGAAAGAAGCTGGCGGTGGTTCCGATTCTCCGGGCCGGCCTCGGCATGACCAACGGCATCCTGGTACTGGTTCCCAGCGCCAAGGTGGGCCATATCGGTCTCTACCGCGACCCGGAAACCCACGAGCCGATAGAATACTACTGCAAGCTCCCGTCTCCCATTGAGCTCCGGACCATCGTGGTCACCGACCCGATGCTGGCTACCGGCGGTTCCGCCTGCGACGCCATCAAACTCATCAAGGAGCACGGCGGCAAAAAGATTAAGTTCATGTGCATGATCGCTGCACCCGAAGGTGTGGAGCGCCTGCATAAGGAGCATCCGGATGTCCAGATCTATGTGGGACATGTAGACCGGTGCCTCAACGAGCACGCCTACATCTGCCCGGGTCTCGGCGATGCCGGCGACAGAATCTTCGGAACGAAGTAAATATCACAGTAAATGAATCGGGGCGTGCCATGCGGCACGCCCCTTCTGTGTATTTCTGTATCTCATTTCTATGATTGATCAAGTTTATCTTTCAGTTTCCGGGACATAAAACTAAAAATCATTCTTTTCCCGGCGTTTCATCGCTTCCCGATAAACCTGGTCATCCGTCCTGGCAGATATAATAATTATCCTCATTGTAGTTTCCGTATACTCGATTTTATACACAACGCGAATTCCCAAATCACGAAACTTGATTTTAAGCAAGTTTGTAAGATTAATCCCATTTTTATTACCGAGAGATTTTCCATATCCCCCCTGCTCTTTTGGAAGCGGGTTTTGACTCACCTTATCAATCCCCTTTAATACCTGAATTCGGACACTATGATCCAGTTTTTTCAAATCTTTTTTCGCTTCCTCCAGATATATTATCTTCCATATCATTCGATAATAACATCCCCCGCTGCATCAAGATCATTCTGTGTAATTCCCAGTTCTTCCATCACATCTTCTCTGTTCGAATACGGCATCGTATTGTCCGAAAGACGTTTCAATGCTTCCAGCATTAGAGAATAATCTTCTTCCATTTCGCTCAGGCGGGCGTATTCAGCCGGAGAAAGAATGACGGCAGCAGGCTGATTGTTCTTAAGCACAAATAATTGTTTTTCTGAACGAAGCCTGTCAAATATACGCGAAGCCTGCCCCCTGTTAAACTGTGTGATCGGAACAAGACTATCCAACACATTCATTGTATTTCCCATAAGCGCCTCCTCTTGTCATCATTATACAGGAAGAGCATATTTGAATCAATATAGGAATTAATATTTGTCGCTATATTATACTATATTTTTATAGATAACCCAGGCTGTTATGTCAGAAATATTTGGGGGCGTGCCGTGTGGCACGTCCCCTGTTTTACTTAAAGTATAATGTTTTTTGTTCTGCTGTTTCTCAGTTTCTCAATTCATCTTCTTTCTCCAGGAGAAGAACCATCCTGCCAGTGCTGCAAATCCTGCTGCCAGGATTGCGCCCCAGGCTGCGGTTCTGCTGCTGTCGCCTGTCTGCGGGCTGCGGGTTGCGCCGAGGACAGCGGTCTCTCTGAGTCTCGCTGCGCCGAGGACGACCGGGTCTTTGGTCACGGCCGCCGGAACTTCGCGGCTTGCGCCGAGAACCTCGGCATCATCGCTCATCAGCTGCACCAGGACTTCAGGTCTTCTCACTCTGCCGTCACTTCCGCCGGAGCGGGTGCTGCGTACAGAGTTCTCCTCTGTCTTTGTTACTTCCGTTGTGGTCGGAGTATTATTTTCCGGCGGATTCACTGTGGGCGGATTCTCAGCCGGAGGATTCTCTTTCGGCGGTTCCTCTTTCGGAGGCTCCTCTTTTTTCGGAGGTTCTTCCTTCTTCGGGGGTTCCTCTTTCTTAGGAGGTTCTTCCTTCTTCGGGGGTTCCTCTTCTGTCGGAGGTTCTTTCTTTTCCGGCTCGTCAGGAGTGTGTCTGTTGGTGATGGTAAATCCATCCTTCGCGGTGCCGTCGATAACGCAGGTATAGCTTTCTTTCAGCTCGCCATCCAGAATTTCACGAACGGTATACTCAATCAGCTTCCCGTTTCTGGCCATGGGAAGATTCTCAAACATACGCTTCCAGTCATCCTCGCTCCTGATTTCGATCTCCCGCACCACATCCCCGTCTGCGTAAAGCTCAACTTTCACGCTGCCAGGGCGGATTCCGTCGGTATTTTCCTCATCCTCCCAAACCTTGGTGACCGGAATATCCACCAGCTTCGGCGCATTGACCACCTGAATCTCCAGAGGTCTGTCACTGTTCACTGCCCCGGCATACATGAATGTGTTGTCTTTTTTCAGTTCCACGGTGATATCCTGCAGCATCTCCTGTGCCTGCTGATAGACTTCTTCACTGTCACAGATGATATAAACCGTGGTATCCAGCTCGTAGCCCTCGCCCTCTGTGGGTGCTGCAGCTTCCTGCAGATAATATATGATGCCTTCCAGCATGGTACGGTCAATCTGAAGTTCGCCGCCCTTTGTGCTGATGGTCCAGGACATTTCCTTCTTCTCCGGGTCGAATCTCACAAATCCCAGAACGTCCTTTCCCGCCGCATCTTTATA
>JAGBNL010000112.1 GCA_017634415.1 Clostridium sp. | reverse complement strand
GTCCGTGATGGTATTGCCCTTCTGCAGGGGATTCCAGAACTTCAGCGGAATATTCTGGGCCTTCGCCCGCTCCGCGTCAAACTTCCCCTTCCTGGGAATGGTGATGCAGTAGCCGTAGCAGGTAACCCTGTGATTTACCTTGTAGGCGTCAATCAGGTAGGGTCCGATCTCCAGATGTTCCCTTGCCTCTTCAAATTCAATAAAGCGCAGTTCAAAGGGCAGCTCCGGCGCGATGGTTCTGAGCGCCGATACCACCCGCACAAGACCCTTCGGCCCCACCAGCGTCACCGGCTCCGTCCGCTCCGCATTGCCCATAGACAGAAGGAACCCGGGAAGACCGCTGATATGATCCGCATGGTAATGGGTAAAGCAGATGATATCTATCGGTTTCGGGCTCCATCCCTTTTTCTTCAGCGCAACCTGCGTACCTTCCCCGCAGTCTATCAAAAGTCCTGACCCGTTGCAGCGGGCCGCCATTGATGTCAGCCACCGGTACGGCAGCGGCATCATGCCGCCCGTTCCGAGCAGGCAGATATCCAGCATGTATATCCCTCTCTCTTCGCTCCCCGCTCAGGCTCTCCGCCATTCGATGACGGCATCCTCCTGCGGGTGATCGTAATAATTCTTCCGTATCGCTTCTTCCTGAAAGCCGAAGCGCTGATACAGCTTTCTTGCCGGAGCATTGGATGCCCTGACCTCCAGGGTGATATCCCGGATGCCCAGGCTCTCCCCGGCCCGTATCATCTGTTCCATAAGGAGATGTCCGATTCCCTGTTCCCGGGCTTCCGGGCGCACGGCGATACGCATCAGCTCCCCTTCTCCGGCAATTATCCGGAAGTTCAGATATCCCATAATCCCGGATTTCCCGGATGACGTTTTCCCTTCCGCCGCCCAGACCATATCCAGGGGGCCCGAAAGCATATCCCTGAGAGTCTGTTCCGACCAGGGCGTGCCGAAGCACATCGCCTCAATCTCCCGGAGTTCCTGCAGATCAGATTCCTCCGCTCTGCGCACCTGTATCCGCCCCTCCGGAATCCTGTTTTCCGAATTGACCTCAGTCATGCTCATGCACCACGATTCCTGCTGCCAGCTTGTCCAGCTCACCCTGCTTCTCCGCCACGTCGCGTTCCCGCTCCGCCTGGGATTTCCGCAGATAGTCCGGCCGGAATTCCGCCGCGCCGACCGTCTCGCCCCTGAGCGCCATCTGCTCTCCCAGAGCCGCCACGGAGGCGCCTCTCTGCCGGTTTGCGGGCACAGGGGCAAATGTATACGGCACCCGAAGCTCTCTCTCAATGACATCCCGCACGGCATCCGCGCCGTCTCCCAGGAGAACGGCCCGTTCTCCCAGACGGTTCAGCTCCGCGCAGAGGTCGGCCGCGTCCGACATCCACTGGGGGTTAATAACCGTAAAACCCTCTTCCGTCCACCGGTAAAGGCCGGTATAGACCTGTTTTCTTCGGGCATCCAGCATGGGACAGATTATGGCATCCGTGCCGTACACCCCGTAGGCCATCGCATCCATGGTGGGAACGCTGACCAGGGGTTTTCCCGTGACAAAACCGATGCCCTTCGCCGTCGAGGCGCCGATCCTGAGTCCCGTGAAGGAGCCGGGACCGGCGGAAACCGCGATGGCATCCACCGTACTGATATCCTCCCCCAAAAGCTGCATCATCTGATCAATCATCGGAAGAAGCGTCTGGGAGTGTGTTTTTTTCAGATTCAGCGTATATTCCGCTGTCATCTGCCCGTCCTGGACCATGGCCACGGAAGCCACCAGCGACGCGCTCTCTATACCAAGAACTTTCATGAAATCACCGTAATCCGACGATAGTCAAAGCCCTTTTCCAGGTCCTTCTCTATCGTCACCTCCACCGCATCCTCCGGCAGAATGCCGCGGATATTCTCCGCCCACTCCACGAGACTGACACCGTCGCCGTAGAATTCATCCTCATATCCGATCTCTTCCATCTCGTCTTCATCCTCGATCCGGTAGACATCAAAATGACAGAGCGGAATTCTCCCCTCTTCGTAGCTTTTCTTTATAGTAAATGTGGGGCTGCTTATGACCTCATCGATCCCCAGCCCCTTCGCGAATCCCTTTGTAAACACGGTTTTGCCCACGCCCAGGTCCCCGTTCAGGCAGTACACCTGTCCGGGCCGGGCATCGCTGCCCAGCTTAAGACCCAGGGCGAAGGTATCTTCCTCCCCGTGGGATTCATAAACCGTGGTTTTTCTCATAGCACCGCCCCGGTTTATGCCCGGATCACCTGAAGGACACCGTCAAATCCCGCCAGTGCGCGGGAAAGTCTGGATTCCTCCAGTTTCTCCGTAAATACAGCAAATTCTTCTCCCTCAAGCTCCGGGAGCGTAATAACCTTCACGCTTCCCAGCGCCGCACGGACAGCGCCGATCTTCTCGTCGTAGCTGCCGGTCAGCCGCAGGAAATAGCGGAAGGACTCATTCTCAAAGGGCAGAAGCTTCTGCTTCTCCTCTCCCCAGCCGAAGGGAATATTTCTCTCCAGATTACCGCCGGCGATCTCCACGATATC
>JAGBNL010000111.1 GCA_017634415.1 Clostridium sp. | reverse complement strand
CCTTATCGATGAGGGTCTGAATCATGTCGATCATGCCGCCGATCTCCTCTGTCGCCAGGGGATGGGTGGTGGCCGGACGCACGTTCATGCCCTCCATATCCTTCTTGCACTCTTCGATATAGCGCTTGGATATAGTCTCGGAATCAACGCCTTCCTCGTTGGCCTTCTTGATGATCTTGTCATCCACGTCCGTGAAGTTGGAGACGTAGTTGACCTTGTAGCCCTTGTACTCGAAATAGCGGCGCACGGTGTCGAACACGATCATCGGGCGGGCGTTGCCGATATGGATAAAGTTGTAGACCGTCGGTCCGCAGACATACATCCGGACCTCACCCTCGTGAAGGGGAACAAATTCTTCTTTCGTGCGGGTCAGTGTGTTGAAAATCTTCATAAACTCACCTCATATATGCAGTGTATCCTTACCGTTCCTGCCGGAAATAAGAAAGGCAGATCGGAATTTTGATCTGCCTTTTATCTTAACATATCAAGCGCTCAATTGCTACCGGAATCTTGCATGCAGGCCCCCGGACAGCCCGGACAGCCGCCCACCATGCCTCCCATTCCGATGAAGTCGTCCACGGACTGCAGAAGGGCGATGGCCTGGGCCGCGATGCCCTCGCCGGCGCCGGTAAATCCGAGCCCTTCCTCGGTGGTGGCCTTGACGCTCACCTGGGAGATCTCAAGCCCCAGGGCCTTTGCGATGTTTTCCGCCATCTGCGGCCGGTAGGGCAGAAGCTTCGGCTTCTGGGCAATGACGGTGGAATCGATATTCTCCACCACATACCCGTGCTCCTCCAGCACCTCTCCCACCTTCTTCAGAAGGGCGATGCTATCGGCACCCTCGTAGGCGGGATCATTGTCCGGGAACAGCATCCCGATATCTCCTAGTGCCGCCGCACCGAGAAGGGCGTCCATCACGGCGTGGGTCAGCACATCCGCATCGGAGTGCCCCAGAAGTCCCTTCTCATAGGGGATCTTCACGCCGCCCAGGATCAGGTCCCTGCCTTCCGTCAGTCTGTGTACATCATAGCCCTGTCCGATTCTCATGTATGGATATCCTCTGTTTCTGTATTTTTCCCGGATAATTCCTAGTCATCCGGTCTTCCCGGGTCTTCCGCCCGGCCGGGACCGCGTTCTGTCCTGCCTCGAGTCTCTCCGGACATCCTGCTTACAGGATCATCCGCACCTTCCGCTCGATGCATCCCACTTCCAGATCATGGATCCGGTCGCCGCTGCTCTCCCCATCCCCGTGGAACAGGAAGGGTTCCTCGGTGTGGATCTTCAGCTCCCTGCACTGGTAAATGCGCAGGCCCTTCAGGTACTTTCTTCCGCACCTGGCATTGAGCAGAAGCCCGGCCACTTCCCGCTTGCTGGAATGGCTCAGCACACACACCTCCAGCCGCCCGTCGCTGTCCAGCGCGAAGGGCGCAAGTCTCAGTCCGCTGCATTCATAGGGCTGCAGCTGGGCGCTGACGAAGTATATATTGTTGAATTCTACTCTTCTTGCCCCGTCCAGGATGATGTATCCCCTGCTGGGCTTCGCCCGGAAGTAGGCGCCTGCCTTCGCGGCCACGCCCGCGGGCCGGCTGATCCTCATCTTTGCAAAGATGGCTTTGAACGCCGCGTTGTCTTCTCTCCAGGACATGTCCGCGTCCAGCCCCATGCCGGCGCTGACGATGAACCTGCGGTGCTTGGAGTCCGCTTCCCCGTAGGTCATCACCCCGTAGTCCATATACCGGATGTTCTTTGCCCGGAATATCCGTTTCATGCATTTCCCCGGGGAGGAGGGAATCTTCAGGCTCCTGGCCAGGTCATTCCCCACGCCCACTGGAACATATCCCAGCGTCACGCTGCTGTCCAGGTCCAGGCCGTTCAGGACGTCGCTGAAGGTGCCGTCACCCCCGACCACGATGATGATTCTGTCCTCCTTACATCCTGCACTCAGCTCCGCGGCAAATGCCTGTGCTTCCTCGGCAGACCCTGTCAGGTACGCCTCATATTCCAATCCTTTTCTGGTAAGTATCTTCTCTATCTTCTGCCATGTCCTCAGGCCGCTGCCGCTGCCTGAATGTGGATTTACGATAAAATAATACATCCCGGCCTCCTCAGTCGAGTTACCACTGCTTACAACAGTATATCACAATTGAGGGGAGAGAATGATAAACAAAGTATAAAATCGGCTCGTGCAGGCACACCAGTCCGCTCCGGTCCTGCCGCCCGGGGGGGGCGGCCGCCCGCAGGCCTTATCGCACAAAAAAACCGGAGACCATCACAATCTCCGGATTTTCTTCGTAGCGGGAGGGGGACTTGAACCCTCGACACTGCGGGTATGAACCGCATGCTCTAGCCAGCTGAGCTACCCCGCCATATTCAGTTCTGCCGTCTGCGGTATCCCGCAGCGACTTTGTAAGTATAATCGTAAATGACTAAAATGTCAACCTGTTTTCGATCTTTTTTCTGCCCGCCGCCGTACTTTTCCGGTTAGGGTTGACTACACTCTTCGGAGAATGCTAGACTCGCCTTGATTCAGGCTGAATGAAGCCTTCCGGGAAAGCCGGATCCGCCTTTTCTCCTGCGGACGGCTTCTGATTTATGACACACCCGCGTGTCTTTCGTGACGGGAGCAAACAATGTCTTTCACTTTCCTATTTTTCATAAACAGCATCCTTCTGGGCGTGGGCCTTGCCATGGACGCCTTTTCCGTGTCCGCCGTGGCGGGACTTCGGGAGCCGGCCATGCCGGCCGGCCGCAGGAGTCTCATCGCCGGCACCTTCGGATTTTTCCAGTTTCTCATGCCCATGATTGGCTGGTTCTGCGTCCACACCATCGTGGAATACTTCCGCATCTTCGAGAAGTTTATCCCCTGGATTGCTCTGGGACTCCTTCTCTGGATCGGCGGCGGCATGCTGCGGGAGGGCCTGGCGGAAATGTCCTCTGATTCTGCTGCTTCCGGCGTGTCCACTGATTCTGCCGCTTCCGGCGTTTCCACTGATTCTGCCGCTTCCGCCCCTGTCCTCACTCCGGCGGCCCTCCTGCTCCAGGGAATCGCCACCTCCATCGACGCTCTCTCGGTTGGCTTCACCATCGCCGAATACAGCGCCGTCCAGGCTTTCGTGAGCGCCCTCATCATCGCAGTGGTCACCTTCTTCATCTGTCTCGGCGGCATCCGCCTGGGCGAGGCCTTCGGCACCCGCCTCTCAGGCAAATCCTCCATTCTCGGCGGTCTTGTTCTTATCGCCATCGGGCTGGAGATATTTATTACCGGCACGGTGCTGAAGTAACCTTAATTTGAGCATAATAATAGGATCACTTCTCTCATTACAGAGAAAGTGATCCTATTTTCAAATATTACTTCAGCACAACCTTCTTGAAGTTCTTCTTTCCTCTCTTGAACACCATTCCGTCCCCGGCAAACTGGGCCTTCGTGAAGGATGCCTTGATGTCTTTGCACTGGGTTCCGTCCACGGAGACGCCGCCCTGCTCTACATTTCTTCTCGCATCGGAGCGGGAGGTGCAGAGACCGGACTTCTGCAGCACGGAGAGGATGTCGATGGCATCGCCCTCGAAATCTGCCTCGGTAAGCTCTGTGGTGGGGATCGCCGCGTCAGCGCCGCCGCCGAACAGGGCTCTTGCCGCTGCCTGTGCCTTCTCGGCCTCTTCCTCGCCGTGCACAAGCTTGGTCAGCTCATAGGCCAGGATTTCCTTGGCGGTATTCAGCTGGCTGCCTTCCCACTTGTCCATCTCGTCGATCTGCTCGATGGGCAGGAATGTGAGCATGCGCAGGCACTTCAGGACATCCGCGTCGCCGATATTTCTCCAGTACTGATAGAACTCGTAAGGCGTGGTCTTGTTGGGATCCAGCCATACCGCGCCGCTGGCGGTCTTGCCCATCTTCTTGCCCTCGGAGTTGAGGAGCAGGGTGATGGTCATGGCGTGGGCGTCCTTGCCCAGCTTTCTGCGGATGAGTTCGGTGCCGGCCAGCATGTTGGACCACTGGTCGTCGCCGCCGAACTGCATGTTGCAGCCGTACTTCTGGTACAGCATATAGAAGTCATAGGCCTGCATGAGCATGTAGTTGAACTCTAAGAAGGTCAGTCCCTGCTCCATACGGTTCTCATAGCAGCGGGCCGCAAGCATCTTATTGACGGAAAAATGCACGCCGATATCACGAAGGAACTCGATATAGTTAAGGTT
>JAGBNL010000110.1 GCA_017634415.1 Clostridium sp. | reverse complement strand
GCAAGGTATTTGTCAAATCCTTCTACAGCCCGCAGATGATCGATGAATCCCGCTGCGTGGGCTGCAACAAATGCGGAAAATACTGCGCCACCGGAGCCACATACTATGATAAGGCAGCAAAAAAACTGGTCTTCGACTACGATTCCTGCGTAGGCTGCGGCCAGTGCGTCACCCAGTGCGCCTTTGATGTCAGGAAAATGGTTCCGGACGAGCGGCCTGTCTTCGCAAAGACCAGAAAGAGAGCCTGAGGTGAGCCATGCACGAAGGCGCGGTATGTACGGAAATCATTGACATCGTCTCCCGTGCGGCGGCGGCAAATGATATCCGGAATGTGGAAGAGATTATCCTCTCCGTCGGGCCCTATTCCTGCCTGAATCCCGGTCAGCTGAACTTCTACTTTGAAGTTGCCAGGGAAGGCACCTGTATGGCGAAGGCTTCCATCCTGGTGGAGCGGGACGAGTCTCTTACGGGCGTAAGTCAGATGTATATCAGAGAGATCCGGGGAGAATGACCCCGAAAAAGAATGGAGATTATATGAAAACAATTGCAGTGAACGTAAATGTACTGAACAAAAACGACGAGATTGCGGCCAAAGTACACAGCTTCCTCTCAGAGCGCGGCATCCGTCTCATCAACCTGCTCGGAACCCCCGGGTCCGGCAAGACCACCTTCCTGGAAAAGATCCTGACCACCGACGGCGTGGACAGAAACAGTGTCGCTGTCATCGAGGGCGACCTGTACACCGCCAAGGACGCGGAGCGGATGGAGGCCCTGGGCATCCGGACCATCCAGCTGAACACGGAAGGCGCCTGTCATCTGGAGGCGGATATGATCGAGCGGGCCCTGTCAGAGCTGGATCTTGATGGCATCCGCACCATCATCATCGACAACATCGGCAACCTGGTATGCACCAGCGAGTTCAGCCTCGGGGAGGATATCCGCGTCGGCATCTCCAGCGTGACCGAGGGCAATGACAAGCCGCTCAAGTACCCTCTGCTCTTCCAGACCTCCCGGTACGTCCTCATCAACAAGATGGACCTGCTGCCCTACACCAACTTTGACCTGGGGCAGTTCGAACAGGACATCCATTCCTTGAACCCGGAGGCTGTCGTCATCCCCTGCTCCGCCATGCACGGAGCCGGTCTTGAAATCGGAAAAGCCCTGCTGAACTGATCGGATCACACGAAAAGAGGCCGTCTCATCAGAGATATCATGTATGTATCCCTGATGAGGCAGCCTCTTCTTCCATTTATTCTGTACAGTCAGATTTATTCAATCGTCAGAATGTCATTGAATCCGGTCACTTCGAAGACCTCCATCACCATCTCCTGAACCTTGGTGACCTTCATTTCGCCCTGCTTGTTCATGGTCTTCTGTGTAGCCAGAAGCACACGAAGTCCGGCGGAGGAGATGTACTCCAGGCCTTCCATGTCAAAGGTCAGATCTGTAATTCCATTCAGGGAATCCGCCAGGCTCTTCTCCAGCTCCGGCGCGGTCATAGTGTCCAGTCTTCCCTCCAGTTTCACTGTAAGCTTGCTGCCGTCCTGATTCTTTGTGATGGTCATTTTCTCTTCTCCTTTTTTATTTCTTCAGCGCACAGGTCCCGCCCGGGGAGCCTGAATTATTCGCGGTTAAAACTTCTTTTCAATTACAACTTCCGCTTTATCACCGGAAATTCCCACGCGGATATCATCTGCCAGCTTCGCGACGATGGATTTCTCCAGTTCATCCTTCACGGCCTCCGCCTCGGGCTCACCGTCCGCTTTCTCAGCCTCATCACGCATCTTCTGCATGGACCAGACATTCCCGGTGAAGCCGGTATTGAACGCCATGGGATCCATGGCCCCCATCTCACCGAAGGGCATCACAATCCCTGCCGCCAGCTCCTCCTGTTCCGCTTCCTCATAGGAACACATGCAGGTCTCCAGCAGGTCGCGGACTTTCCCCATGAAGGTTCTCGCCCTGGAGTTTTTCCCGCTCTTTGCCATCGCAAGAAGCTCTCTTCTGCGCTCCGCATCCATGATAAGATCCGCATTCAGGCAAAGTCTGCAGATTCTGCCCTGGCCTTCCGCCCAGAAGCAGGCCTGAAAATCTCCGGCAACGGACCGGACCATTCCCATCATCTCCTCCGCCAGGAGCCTCAGTCTGAGCGCATCCTTATGGGAGAGTTCATGATATACCGCGAATTTCTCGACCTCGCGGAGTGCTTCATCCATTCCGGAGCCCTGATTGTCGATCAGTACTTCGTTTGTTTTCATAGCATCTCCTTTCCCAGCATTTCCGCAACCGGAAGATCCTCCGGCGTGGTAATCTTAATATTCCGATATGACCCTTCCGTCAGCCTGACTTTCAGGTCTGTCATGGATTCCACGATCATCGCATCATCCGTAATCATCTTCTGGAACGCCGGGTTTTCATGCACTTTCCGATATGCCCCGAAGATAACAGGACAGGAAAATGCCTGCGGCGTCTGGATAATCCAGCATCTGCTCCGGTCCGGCGTGAACTCGGCGAATCCGTCTGCATCCGCGATCTTGATGGTGTCCTTGGAAGGCATCGCCGCCGTGCAGGCTCCGTATTCCGCCGCGTCCTTTATCACGCGCGCAAGGATGCCCCTGTCGGCAAATGGTCTCGCTCCGTCATGGATGAGAACCCCGCAGCCTTCGCCGTAGCCCAGCCGTTTCAGTTCTGCAAGACCATTTTCCACGGAATTCCAGCGTTCCTTTCCGCCGGCAATCACCGATCGCACCTTCCGGAATCCGAACTTTTCCACCAGCTCCGTCCGGCAGTACTCCAGATCATCTTCCCCCGCTACTAAAATAATATCATTAATCCCGGCTTCGTCAAATAGTTTCAGTGAAAACCACAGCACAGGTTTTCCGTCTATCGATAAAAACTGCTTCTTTACGGATGAGTGCATCCGTTTTCCGCTTCCCGCGGCCAGCACAATCACCGCCACCCGCGAAAAGCCGCGGCTGTTATCTGTATTTCCCATCAGCGCTCTCCCAGCTTCAGACCCGGAATGGCATTCAGGTCCCATCCTGCCCGGACGCCCCGCATATACTCATAATATCCCGCAGAACCGATCATCGCCGCGTTGTCGGTGCAGAGCACCGGAGACGGCAGATAGAACTTAAGCCCGTTCTTCCTGCAGGCTTCCTGCATCGCCGCTCTCAGCGCCGAATTGCTGGCGACGCCTCCGGCGATGGCCACCCGGTCGAAGCCGTATTCCTTCGCCGCGTCGATGGCGCGGCTCACCAGCGCCTCCACCACGGCGTTCTGGAAGGAAGCGGCCAGATCCTCCACCACGATGTCCTCCCCGGTCATCTTCGCCCGGTTAATCTCGTTCAGCACACAGGATTTGAGCCCGCTGAAGCTGAAATCATAGGGGTTTTCCCCGACCCTGGCCCTGGGGAACTCATAGGCGTGGGGATTCCCGTTTTTCGCAGCCTTATCAATCTTCGGTCCGCCCGGATATCCCAGGCCCACCGCTCTGGCCACCTTGTCGAAGGCCTCCCCTGCGGCGTCATCCCTGGTCCGTCCGATAATCTCGAACTCGCCATAGTCCTTCACCACCACCAGGTGGGTATGGCCTCCGGAGATAATCTCGCACACAAAGGGCGGCTCCAGATCCGGATACTGAATAAAATTCGCCGAGATATGACCCTCGATATGATGCACCGGCACCAGCGGCTTCTTCGCCGCCCAGGCGATGGCTTTCGCCTCCGCCGCGCCCACCAGAAGAGCCCCCACCAGTCCGGGACCGTAGGTCACCGCGATGGCTGTTATCTCCTCCAGCGTCATATGCGCCTCATCCAGCGCCGCCTGAATCACGTAGTTTATATTCTCGATATGCCTCCGGGAGGCAATCTCCGGCACAACGCCGCCGAAAAGAGTGTGTTCGGCAATCTGCGAGGAGATGATATTCGAGAGAACCTCTCTCCCGTTCTTCACCACCGCGGCTGCCGTCTCATCACAGGAGCTCTCGATGGCCAGAATGTAAACATCCTGCCCGCTTTCCGGCTTCCCCTGTGCTCTCTCATCCCTGATTTCCATATCTGTCACTTTCCGTCTGTTTCTTCAAACATCAGATCCTTCGACCATCCGTCCTTCGCGGCCCTTGCGCCGGCGAATATCTTCTGCACCTCTCCGATGTAATCCTCCGGATACATCAGGGACGGGCTGTAATGGGTAAGCCACATCTCCCGGGGCTGCGCTTTCTTTGCCAGCTCCGCGGCCTCATACATGGTCATGTGCTTCTTTTCCCGGGCGCTCAGCGCCTTCTCCGGCTCCCCGTACATCCCCTCGCAGATGAAGAGATCCGCATCCTGCGCATATTCCGCAATCACCGGCACCGGCCTTGTATCCGTGCAGTAGACCACCTTCAGTCCCTTCCGGTCCGGCCCCATCACCATATCCGGCGTGTATACGCAGGCACAGTCCGTGATGGTATTGCCCTTCTGCAGGGGATTCCAGAACTTCAGCGGAATATTCTGGGCCTTCGCCCGCTCCGCGTCAAACTTCCCCTTCCTGGGAATGGTGATGCAGTAGCCGTAGCAGGTAACCCTGTGATTTACCTT
>JAGBNL010000109.1 GCA_017634415.1 Clostridium sp. | reverse complement strand
CCAGGAGTTTGACGAGGAAGCCGATGAGCTTCCGGCCGATGATAAGAATAATCAGGACTTCCAGGATGCGGAGGCCCAGCGGAACGGCCGCGGCCATAAGCGCGGTCAGGGGCGTGACAGCCTGGGAGGCATCGGTTGTGAGAAGAGTAAAAGCACTCATAAGAATATCCTTTCTTTTGCGGTCAGGACGCGACTGCCGGGACGAAACAGGGCAGGAAGCATCCGGTTTTCGGTTCAGTGATATGCAGAATCATATCATATCGGGAATATTATAATGTTACTTTTTTCTGTCAGATATGAGGGAAATGCTTCCGTCAGGGGCCGCCGGTCTCCGAACGGGGACAGTACGGGGACAGGAAAGTGACAGAAAGGCCGGCGTTTATGAGGATTATGCATAAAAATGCATACAATTACCCTAATGATTGGAAAATTGTACTTGATTATTTAAAAGAATGCGGTATAATCATAATTCAGATGCATAGTAACAATAACAATTTATGCAAATGACCGCATAAAACACAGATGCATCAGTCAGGCGCCCCGGGCGCCGCACACAAAGGGAGGAATATAACATGAAGAAGAGATTAATGGCAGCAGCTATGGCAGCAGTGATGGCAGTGTCCATGACCGCATGTGGCGGAAGCAAGCCGGCGGAGACCACTGCAGCAGCAACCGAGGCAGCGACCGAGGCAGCAGCTGAGGAGAAGGCAGAAGAGACAGAGGCAGCATCCGAGGAAGAGAAGGCAGAGGAGACCGAGGCGGCAGCTGCTGCAGAGATTACCACCATCACCCCCGGCAAGCTGACCGTAGGAACCAGCCCGGACTTTGCTCCGTACGAGTTCTATCACATCGGCGAGGACGGCAAGCCGCAGCTGGCCGGCTTTGACGTAGCTCTTGCACAGAGAATCGCAGACGATCTGGGCCTTGAGCTTCAGATGGTTCCGATCGATTTCGACGGTATCCTGATGGAGCTGCAGAACGGCAACCTGGATCTTGGTATTTCCGGATTCAGCCCGAGCCCGGAGCGTGCGGAAGTATTTGACTTCTCCGACCTCTATTACACCGGCGGACAGAGCTTCTGCATCCGCATGGCAGACAAGGACAAGTACACCAAGTTTGAAGACTTCAAGGATCTTCCGGTAGGCGCACAGAACGGTTCCATCCAGTACGGCCTGGCAGAGAAGAACACTCCCGATGCCAACATCATCGGCCTTGCGAAGGTAACCGACATCGTCAGCGAGCTGGTATCCGGCAAGCTGGAAGGCGCATTCATCGAGACCGCTGTTGCTGAGCAGTACGCAAAGAACTATCCGGAGCTCTATGTGGCATGGGATGTGGAATATGATTCCGAAGGTTCCGCCATCGCTCTTCAGAAGGGCAACGACGCACTCCGCGAGGCAGTGAACGGCGTCATCAAGAACGCTCTTGAGGACGGCAGCATGGATAAGTACATCGCAGAGGCCGGCGACCTGGCATCCGATGAGGCCAACACCTATGAAGGCCAGCTGGATGCAGAAGGAAACGTTCAGCAGTAGGATAATTATTCAGCACCATGTAATTTCAGACAGATACGGACGAAAAGCTCGCTTATCGGGCCGTATCTGAATGAAATTACATGATGGACAGGGCGCGCAGCGCCCCTGGACATAAACCATGAGGATTGCTCTGCAATCCGAATGGTGCTGAATTCAGAGTAAATGAAAGGCTGGTTAACCAATGACCATCAGTATCGCTTCGCTGGAGAAAATCCTGTCGTACGGTACGCTTTTTAAGCAGGGCCTGCTCGTCACGGTCCTGCTTTCGGCATGTACGGTATTTTTCGGATTCTTCCTGGCATTCGCCCTGGCACTCATGCTTCTGTCAGACATCCGGCCCTTCCGGGCGCTGGCAAAGGTGAAAACTGACGATCCGGACAGGAAAGTGCGTCTGGAGAAAATCTCCCGGTTCAATCCGGTACGGCTCATCGCGGGCGCCTATGTGCAGTTCGTGCGCTGTACCCCCATGCTGGTACAGATTTTCCTGGTTTATTACATCGTCTTCGGGTTTGTCACCCTGCCGAAGTTCACCTTCCTGGGATTCATCCAGTTTGAGCGGTTCTTCCCCGGCGCGGTGGCGCTGGCGCTGAATTCGGGCGGATACATGTCCGACGTTATCCGCGGCGGTATTGAGGGCGTGGACCAGGGACAGACAGAGGCGGCCAGAAGTCTCGGCATGAGCAAGGGACAGACGATGTATCACATCATCATTCCCCAGGCCATCAAGAACATTCTTCCGGCAGTGGCCAATGAGTTCGTTACCATCATCAAGGAGAGCTCGGTCTGCTACACCATCGGCGTGCAGGATATCATGTTCAACGTCAAGTCGGTGCAGTCCGCATCCTTCCTGATCGCGGAGCCGCTGATCGTGGCGACCTTCCTGTATTTCTGCCTGTGCTTCCCGACATCGAAGCTGATTCAGTATGTAGAAGGGAGGATGCGTGCAAGTGACAAGCGGTGATGTTCTGATTAAAGTAAGAGGCCTGAAAAAGCACTATAGCGGCGGCCGAATCCATGCCCTGGACGGTATCGACATCGATATCAACAAGGGAGATGTCATGGTGGTCATCGGACCTTCCGGAAGCGGAAAGTCCACCTTCCTGCGCAGTCTGAACCTTCTGGAGGAGCCCAGCGAGGGTGCCATCGTGTTTGACGGCACAGATATCACGGGCGGAAGAATCAATCTGGATGAATACCGCCAGAAGATGGGGATGGTGTTCCAGCACTTCAACCTCTTCCCCCACAAGACGATTCTGGAGAACCTGACCATCGCACCTCTGATTGTGAAAAAGGAAAACAAGGCGGAGGCGGAGAAGCGGGCCATGGAGCTCCTTACCAGGGTCGGTCTTGCGGACCGGGCAAATGCCTATCCGGTCCAGCTCTCCGGCGGACAGAAGCAGCGTGTGGCCATCGTGAGAGCCCTCTGCATGAATCCGGAGGTTATGCTCTTCGACGAGCCCACCTCGGCCCTTGACCCGGAGATGGTCGGCGAGGTTCTGGACGTTATGAAAGACCTGGCAAAGGCCGGGATGACCATGGTCTGCGTTACCCACGAGATGGGCTTCGCGAGAGAAGTGGGCAACCGGGTGGTCTTCATGGAAGACGGAAAGGTCGTGGAGGAAGGAACGCCGGATGACATCTTCAGGAATCCGAAGAGCCCGCGTCTGAAGGACTTCCTCAGCAAGGTGCTGTAAATTAAAGGTTTCTTTGCGGGAAACCGAACGAATCCTGTATGGACGATGCCGTCTCTCTGGGGTATACTCAGAGAAGACGGCATCTTTATTTAAGGAGATTATCATGACAGATCACAAGCAGGCGGCCGTCGACTATATCGAACGCCGCCGGGATATTTTTACAGAGCTTTCCGATGACATCTGGGCGCATCCGGAGCTGTCGCTGAAGGAGTTCCACGCCTCCGAGGCCTACCGGAAGGTGCTTTCGGAGAACGGATTCGCCGTGGAAGCAGGGATCGCGGGAATAGAGACCGCATTCACCGGCACCTTCGGCAAAGGACATCCTATCATCGGCATCCTGGGAGAGTTTGACGCCCTCTCAGGCCTCAGCCAGGAGAAGGGAGCCCTGGCCCACAAACCCATCGTCCCCGGCGGAGCGGGCCACGGCTGCGGCCACAACATGCTGGGAACCGGGGCGCTGGCGGCGACATTTGCCATTAAAAATTATCTGGAAGAGACGGGACATGAAGGCACCGTGGTGTTCTTCGGCTGCCCCGGGGAGGAGGGAGGCGCCGCCAAGGCCTTCTTTGCCAGGGACCATATCTGGGAATCCCTGGACTGCGCCCTCACCTGGCATCCGGAGGACGTGAACGAGGTGCTCTCCGGCACCAACAATTCCAGCATCCAGGTGCTCTATAACTTCAAGGGCATCGCGGCCCATGCGGCGGGGGACCCGGAGCACGGAAGAAGCGCCCTGGACGCGGTGGAGCTGATGAACACCGGCGTGCAGTACCTGCGGGAGCACATGCCCTCCGAGTGCAGAGTCCACTACGCCATCACCGACGCCGGCGGGATTTCCCCCAATGTGGTGCAGGATCACGCCTCCGTCCTCTACATGGTGCGGGCCAACAAGGTCAGGGATTCCGTAAAGCTCCTGGCCAGGGTGGATAAGATCGCCGAGGGGGCGGCCCTCATGACGGAGACCACCTTCGAGAGGGTCTTCATCGACGGAACGGCGGAGCTTCTGCCGAATTACGCCCTGGAGGAGGTCCTCTGGGACAACTTCAGCCAGGTGGGACTTCCCGAATACACGGAGGAAGAGCTGGCCTACGCCCAGGCGCTCCACGAGACCTGCCCGGAGAATCCGGAGCCCGGCTTTGCGGCGTCCCTGGACGGGGACATGGCCAGGGAGGCGCGGAAGCTCTCGAAGAACGGCACCCTGGGCATCAACAACTTCCTTCTGCCCCTCTATCACACCACCGGCTTCAGGGCCGGGTCCACGGATGTGGGGGATGTGAGCTGGCAGACGCCCACGGCCCAGGTTCACTGTGCGGCCTTCGTTTCCGGCGCACCGGGCCACAGCTGGCAGAATGTCTCCTGCGGCGCAACCTCCATCGGCCACAAGGCGCTGCTTACGGCGGGGAAGGTTATAGCCTGCGCGGCCATCGACCTGATAGAGCAGCCGGAGCTGCTGAAAAAAGCGAGAGCGGAATACGAGGAGCGGTCCGCCGCGGGGTATGTGTGCCCCATCGAGCCGGACGCCGTTCCTGTCGCGATTTAAAGTAACTATTCAGAACCCCCACCTCGCAAAATTTGATATCTGATAACAATAACAATTTCGGAAATCAAATTTTGCCCGGTGTGGGGGTCGGTAACTATCGTTTGAATAGTTACAGAAAGGATTCATCATGCTGAATTTCATGTGTGACTATACCAAGGGCATGCACCCGGCCATTCTGGAGAAGCTGCTGGAGCTGAACGATGTGCCTTTTGTGGGCTACGGCTGCGACGAGATCTGCGAGAGCGCGAAGGAAAAGATCCGAAAGGCCTGCGGAGTGCCGGATGCGGGCATCTTCTTCACTGTGGGCGGCACCCAGACCAACGCCATCGTTATCGATTCCCTGCTCCGCTCCTATGAGGGCGTGGTGTCCGCGGATACGGGCCATGTGAACGTCCATGAGGCCGGCGCCATCGAGTTCACCGGCCACAAGGTCCTCCATATTCCGGAGCACCAGGGGAAAATGCTTGCTTCCGACCTTCGGGATTTCCTGGAGGCTTTCCGCACCAACCCGAGCTATGACCATATGGTCTTCCCGGGCATGGCTTACATCTCCCATCCCACAGAGGCGGGAACCCTGTATACGAAGGCGGAGCTTACCGCCCTCTCGGAGGTGTGCCATGAATACGGGATTCCTCTGTATCTGGACGGCGCGAGACTGGGCTACGGCCTCATGAGCCGGCAGACCGACGTGACCCTGGAGGATGTGGCGAGACTCTGCGATGTCTTCTACATCGGCGGCACCAAGGTGGGCGCCCAGTTCGGCGAGGCCATCGTATTCACGAAAAACAACATGCCCGAGCATTTCCTCACTATCGTGAAGCAGCACGGGGCGCTGCTGGCCAAGGGCTGGATGCTGGGCCTGCAGTTTGACGTCCTCTTCACGAAGGACCTTTACTTCGACATTGGCCGCTACGCCATCGGCCTTGCGGAGAAGGTGAAGGAAGGATTTGCCGAGCGGGGATACCGTTTCATGATAGACTCCCCCACCAACCAGCAGTTTATCATCCTGGAAAATGCCGAAAAGGACGCACTCATGAAGCGTGTTCTCTTCGAGGAGTGGGAGAAGATGGACGAAAACCACACAGCGGTGCGGTTTGCCGTCAGCTGGTCCACGAAGGAATCGGATATCGACGAGCTGTTCCGGATCGTGGATGAGGTGCGGCAGAGCAGAGGATAACAGGAGCAGGAAAGCCCGCGGGGCCGGCGGAAACAGTAAGTTCGTCCGGTGAGATTTTGAAACCGCGGGGCGAGCTGAAAAGAAAGGAAGGCATCATGAAGATATCAGGAATTAAGGCAGTTTATTTCAGTGCCGTAGGAAATACAAGAAAGGTTGTGGACGCCATCTGCATCACCCTCTCCGATGAGCTGGGCGTTCCCGTGGAGACGGTGGATTTCACCCTGCCGGACAGCCGGAAGAGTGAGAGAACCTTCGGGCCGGAGGATCTGGTGATCTTCGGCACGCCCACCTACGCGGGCCGCGTGCCCAACAAGGTGCTGCCCTTTGTGCAGACCCTGTTCCACGGACAGAACACCCCGGCAGTGTCCGTGGTGACCTTCGGCAACCGGAACTTCGACAGCTCCCTCACGGAACTGACGGAGGAGCTGGGAAAGAACGGATTTAAAGTATTCGGAGCGGGCGCATTTGCCTGTCGTCATGTATTCTCCGACATTATCGCCGACGGCCGTCCGGATGTGCGCGATATGGAGACGTTATTCGTGTTTGCCCGCCGCATCGCGGAGCTGGTAGACGCTGTGGAAAATGCCGACAGCCTGGAGGTTCCGAAGATCCGGGACGGGGCTCCGGTGGCGCCCTACTACACGCCGCTGGGCATAGACGGGCAGCCGGCGAAGTTCCTGAAGGCGAAGGTGGTCACCGACCCGACGAAGTGCGACCGCTGCGGCCAGTGCGCGAGAGTCTGTCCCATGGGCTCAATCAGCCATGAGAACGTGCAGGAGGTGCCGGGCGTCTGCATCAAGTGCCACGCCTGCGTGCGCAAATGTCCCCGCGGGGCGAAGCATTTCGAGGATCCGGCATTCCTCTCCCATGTGGAATACCTGGAGAAGAACTATCAGAGACGGGCAGAGCCGGAGATTTATATCTGATCTGTATCTGAGAAACAGAACCAGGGAAAAAGCCTTGACCGAAGCGGCCTCTGCAGTATGCAGCGGAATACCTGGGGAGCGAGGAAGTCATGAAGGAAGAGAAGAAATACATCTATCTTGACCACGCTGCCACCACGGCCACGCGGCCGGAGGTGGTGGAGGCGATGCTGCCGTATTTTACGGAATATTACGGGAATCCTTCCTCCATCTACAGCATGTCGGGAGAGCCCAGACGGGCCATCGCGGCAGCCAGGAGCACGGTGGCGAAGGCCCTCGGGGTGAGCGATAAGGAAATCTACTTCACCAACGGCGGGTCCGAGTCGGACAACTGGGTTCTCATCGCCGCGGCGGAGGCCGGGGCAAGACGCCTTGCGGAAGGCGGAAAGGAGCTTCTGACCGCCGCAAAAAGAGAGAAAGACATCGCACCGGGAAAGCATATCATCACCACAAAGATCGAGCACCACGCTATTCTCCACACCTGTGAATACCTGCAGGAGCGGGGATTTGAGGTGACATACCTGGACGTGGACTCCAGAGGACTGGTCTCTCCGGAGGCGCTGGAAGCGGCCATCCGGCCGGATACAGTGCTCATCTCCGTGATGGCGGCCAACAACGAGATCGGCAGTATCCAGCCCCTCGCTGCCATCGGGGACATCGCGAAGAAATACGGGATCCTCTTTCACACCGACGCGGTGCAGGCATTTGCCCATATGGACCTGCCGGTGAGAGACTTAGGCGTTGACCTTCTGAGCGCCAGCGCCCATAAGTTCGGCGGCCCAAGAGGAGCAGGATTTCTCTATATCCGCCGGGGCGTGAGACTCAGGTCCTTCAT
>JAGBNL010000108.1 GCA_017634415.1 Clostridium sp. | reverse complement strand
TCGGACCCTTCTGCAGTTCCTTGCCGCCATCGCGGTGCTCGTTCCCTATGTATTCATGACCGGCGGCATCTCCTTCGCGGGTATGACGCCGATGGGCTGGGGCTGTCTTCTGGTGGTGGGCCTCGTGCACACCGGCATTACCTACTGTATGTACTTCTCTGCCCTGCGGGACCTGCCGGGGCAGGAAGCAGCGATTCTCAGCTATGTGGACCCGCTGGTGGCGGTAGCCCTCTCGGTGCTGGTCCTCCATGAGGCCATGACGCCGGTGCAGGTGCTGGGCGGCGTTCTGATCCTCGGGTTTACACTGGTCAATGAGCTGTTCGGCCATATGGGGAAGTAAATATCGAAAAGGGACTTGCTCCTCCGACGGCAGTTTGGCCGGGCGGAGGGGTGTTTTTATATCCGACTTACGGTTGTGGGTTACGGCTGTTGGAAGGGATTCATCCCATCTGCCGAAAACATGGGCTTAGGGATGAAAACTTCAATCCGCCGCAGTAAGGATTCACATCAACTGTCGCAGGGACGTGGATGAATTCTTCCTGCGGCAGAAGGCTTTTACAGTCTGCCGCAGATATGATACAATGAGGCGGGGAAACCGAGGAACTTAGCACGGCAAACTGCAGTGCAGCAGAGAAGAATATCCTGGCCGGATATGGGTAAGGCATGTGAACAGATTTGAACCCGGTCAGACATTACGGAAAGGATGAAATTATGGCGCGAGGAAAAGGCGGACTCGGGAAAAAGATTCTTATCGCATTTCTGATTTTTCTGGTAATAGGAATCGTTCTGCTTCTGGGGCTGGTGTTTGTGGTTATAAAGGGTGTAAAGGACGATATGGTTGAGATGGGAGAGACAGTTCCCAACTTCACCGTGAATACCACTGACGGCAGAACCCTCTCCCTGGATGAGCTGCTTGAGGAGAAGGACTGCGTGGTGCTGAACGTATTCACCACCTGGTGCGGCCCCTGCAAGATCGAGTTCCCGGAGATGGAAGAAGCTTATGAGAATGGCCATGAGGCATATGAGCTTGTGGCCGTAGCGGATGACAATGACATCACCACCGATGATGTGGCGGCATACCAGAAGGAGATGGGACTGACCTTCCCCATGGGGATTCTGGAAGAGAAGCTCGACGCCATTAGCACTTTCGCTTATCCCACAACCTTCGTGATAGACCGGAACCGGAAACTCGGCTTCCGCCAGGAGGGATACTTCCGGAGAGCGGAGGATTTCGACAGGGTGGTGAACGCCTTTGCCGGAGAGAATTACGAAGAAAAACAGGTGGCTCTCTACACCCTGTATGCCTGGGAGAAGGACGGAACACCCATCCCCGGCGTGGAAGTGGAAGTAACCTCCGCCGCAGGAACCCAGACCCTGGCCACCGGGGAAGACGGAACCGTCTCCTGCCTTGTGGAGAATCCACAGGATGTGAAGGCGACCGTCATCGCCGCGCCGGAAGGCTACAGCATCAAGGGCGAGGCAACAGCCGGGCTTGACAAGACCTCCAGCTGGGTGAAGCTGGATGTGGTGAAGAAATAGGGAGCAAAACTGCCGAAAAAACAGCATCCCCACAGACTCGGAATGCGATGCTGATTTTTTTCAAAAACTGCTTGCCTTAATCGTATGTTTGTGCTAGAATAGCTTTCGTCGGAGAGATAACCGACGAAAGCTTATGCGCGAGTGGCTCAGTTGGTGGAGCACGACCTTGCCAAGGTCGGGGCCGCGGGTTCGAGTCCCGTCTCGCGCTCTTTCTTTTTCAGTGGACCACGTGAAGACGTGGTCCTTTTGTTACATATTCACCTGATAATAACGCCCGCAGATATGCGGGTGAATCATTGAGACAAAGGCAGGAGGAAGAATCCCTATGCTGACACTGGAGAGAGCGAAAGAACTCAACAAAGATATGGTCACGGAGGAATCCCTGGTCATCCACAGCAAGAACGTGATGGCGGCCATGGGCGCCATGGCGAAGCACTTCGGCGAGGACGAGGAACACTGGATGGCGGTGGGATATCTGCATGACTATGATTATCAGAAGTATCCGGAAGAGCACCTGAAACATACAGCGGAGCCGCTGCTGGCGGCCGGCGTGACAGAAGAAGAAGTGCGCGCTATTCTGGCGCACGGCTGGGGCGGCTGTACGGATGTGAAACCGGAGACCAACATGGAGAAAAGCCTCTACACCGTCGATGAGCTGACCGGCATCATCCAGGCCTGCGCCAGGATGCGTCCCCATGGCATCACCGATCTGGAAGTCAAGAGCTTCATGAAGAAGTTCAAAGATAAGAAGTTTGCTGCCAAGTGCAAAAGACCGCTGATTCTGGACGGATGTGAGATGCTGGGCATGGACCTGAAGGAAGTGGCGGAGATAGTCATCGAGGGAATGAAGCCCTACGCGGCGGAGATCGGGCTGCTGGGGACAGAGGCGGAGCAGGAATAATCCTGTTCCCCCAAATGCCTGACGTTTGCACGGGTTACTGACGGATCTGCTTGTGGAATATGTTATTAAGTCCGCCGGGTTTTTCGAAGATTTGTTGGTGCGGCGGATCTGCTGTTCATTTATAAAGATAAGTCCGTCGAAATATGGTATAGAAGCAGTCGGAAGGAATGAGACAGCGGTTTAATTTTAGAAAATCTGAAGGAGATCCGCCAGAAAGAGAGCACCTCAGGCGAAATCATAGTTCAGGAGTCCTGTGACGGCGGGAGAAATACTGAAAAAGAAGAAAAAGTCCGCCGAAGTGGAAATAAAGACAGGATAAAAAGAAAAATCGGCGGTTAAAAAGCAGCAATACCATCAAAGATCCGCCAGCGCCGCGCTGAGCGCGGCAGGACGGGGCCGGGAGAGTACTCCCGGCCCCGAATCAAATCAAATTCAATTTTTTCGGACGGACCGCCCCGGAATACCCGGCAAAGTCCCTCTCCTACCAGCACAGCACCTCATGGCCGGTTTCGGTCACCAGCACCTGAATCTCCCACTGGGCCGAGGGCTTGCCGTCCACGGTATAGACCGCCCAGTTGTCGCCGCCGTCGGTGTAGACGTCGGGCTTGCCCATGTTGACCATGGGCTCGATGGTGAACATCATGCCGGGCACCAGAAGCATGCCGGTGCCGCGCTTCCCGATGTAGCCGACCCAGGGATCCTCATGGAACTCCAGACCTACGCCGTGGCCGCCGATCTCCCGGACCACGCTGTAGCCGTGGGCCGTCACGTGGGCGTTCACCGCCTCGGCCATGTCGCCGAGATAGCCCCAGGGCTTCACCTGCTCCAGGCCCTTGTAGACCGCCTCCCTGGTCACCTCCACCAGCTTCTTCTTCTCCTCGCTGACATTGCCGATGAGGAACATGCGGGAAGAATCAGAGAAATACCCGTCCAGGATGCTGGAGCAGTCCACGTTGATGATATCGCCGTCCTTCAGAACCACCTTCGGAGAGGGGATGCCGTGGCATACCTGCTCATTGACGGAGGTGCAGACGCTCTTGGGATAGCCCTCATAATTCAGGTCCGCCGGAATGGCGCCCCGCTTCGTGGTCTCCTCATAGACCCACTGGTCAATCTGCTCCGTGGTGATGCCCTCCCGGATGTGCTCCGCGATGAAGTCCAGCACCGCGATATTCACCTTGCAGCTCTCCTTAATCTTCTCAATCTGGGACGGCGTTTTCAGGAGACTGTGGTCCGGAACCACATGCCCCTTCTCCTTCTCTGCCCGGATTCTGTCATCAAATGCCTGGTGGCAAACCTTGTATTTTCTGCCGCTGCCGCACCAGCAGGGGTCATTTCTTCCGATTTTAATCATCTTTTTACCTTCTAACCTTCTCGTATATGATACAATACTAATAACTATTCAAAACACCAAATACCAATCAGCACGCGTGCGCATCCCCGCGGAGCGTTTATCTCAGTGGGAGATTGGACCCCCACTGAGATAAAATCTCCAAAGGGGAGTTTAGCACAACTGCAGTAAAATGGCAAACAGGAGACTAACCTTGAATCATACAGAAGAAACAACCCTTCGGCCCCCCGGGGAGCCGAAAACCCTGAAAGAAAGGCTGACCTTTTTCTACGGAAGGCCGAAATTCCTTGCGAAAACCAACGGATGGCTGGTGGTGGCTCTGGCCATGGCGGTGGCTACCATCGTCTCCGCCGGATTCTTCCTCGTGATGGAGAACCCCAGCGCCAACATCGCCCTGACCTACGTCCTGGCGGTCTTCCTGGTGGCCCGGTCCACCGACAGCTACCGCTACGGTCTGGTTGCCTCGGTCATGGGCGTCATCTTCGTCAACTACCTCTACACCTACCCCTACGGCCAGATTAACTTCGGCATGACGGGATACCCCATCACCTTTATCGCCATGTTCACCATCTCCGGCATCACCAGCGCCATGATCACCAACATGAAGGAACAGGCCCAGGCCCTGCAGCAGCAGGAAAAAGAGCTGATGGAGGCGGAGAAGGAGAAGATGCGGGCAAACCTCCTGCGGGCCATCTCCCATGACCTGAGGACCCCCCTCACCAGCATCATCGGGTCGGGAACCATCTATCTGGAAAATGGTTCCGATATGTCGGAGGAAGAGAAGAGCGAGCTGGTCCGCCACATCCTGGAGGATTCCAACTGGCTTCTGAACATGGTGGAGAACCTCCTGTCCGTCACCAGAATCAACAATGAGACCGCCAGGGTAAAGAAGACGGAGGAGCCGGTGGAGGAAGTCGTGGGCGAGGCGGTGGCCAGGCTCAGGAAGCGGATTCCCGAGGCCTGCATCAGCGTCACCGTGCCGGATGAATTCATCATGATCCCCATGGACGCCATTCTGATAGAGCAGGTGCTTATCAACCTGATGGAGAACGCGGTGGTGCATTCCGGGACGGAGGAGCCGGTGGAATGCAGCACCAGGATCCGGGAGGACGCCGTGGAATTCCACATCCGGGACTACGGTATCGGCATCCCGGAAGAGCGGATGGACAGCCTCTTCGACGGTTCCACCAGAACCGCGGCCAGAACGAGCGACGGAAAGAAAGGCATGGGCATCGGACTGACCATCTGCAAAACCATCGTCACAGCCCACGGAGGCCAGATTTTTGCGAGAAACCGGGATCCCGGGACGGAATTCTGGTTTGAGCTTCCCAGAGAGAACAGGGACGGAAAAGAACAGCAGGACAGCAAACGAATCATAAAGACAGAAAAACAGGGAGAGAGCCATGACGCATAAAATCAGCATACTGATCGTGGAGGATGAAAAGAATATCTGCGATTTCCTGGGAACCTTTCTGACATCCCAGGGATATCTTGTCTCCTTCGCGGAAAAGGGGCGGGACGCCCTGTCCATCATCACATCCAACTGTCCTGACGTGATCCTCCTGGATCTGGGCCTTCCCGATATCGACGGGATGGACGTCATCGAGAGCGTCCGCACCTGGAGCAGCGTGCCCATCATCGTCATTTCTGCCAGAACAAGGGAGGAAGAGAAGGTGCGGGCCCTGGACGCGGGGGCGGACGACTATCTGTCGAAGCCCATCGGCACGAAAGAGCTGACGGCGAGAATCCGCACCGCCCTCCGGCACAGCAACCGGCTGAAGACCGACTCCGTGCTGTATAACCGCCCCTTCCACGCGAAAGACCTGACGGTGGACTTCGAAAAACACCTGGTGCTGGTGGGG
>JAGBNL010000107.1 GCA_017634415.1 Clostridium sp. | reverse complement strand
GGGCGGAAGATTTGAGCTGAGCGCGGTACAGGGCATGAAGAAAGAGATCATCACCACCTCCGTCGGGCGCCTGATTCTGGCTCCCATCATCGGATTCGGACTGTTCTTTCTCTGCGTGCGTCTCGGTTTTCTCGAGATGTCGCCCAATCTCACGGCGGCCCTCATCCCGATCTTCGCCTCCCCGGTCTCCGTCTCCACGGTGCCCATGGCAGCGGAGATGGGCGCGGATGATGTTCTGGCCGGCCAGCTGCTGGTCTGGACCAGTCTCGCCAGCATGTTCACACTGTTCATCCTGATCGTCATCATGCAGGCCATCGGGTGGCTGTGATCAGGCATTTACCAGATATTTTTTTTCACAGGAGATTCTGTACTATGGATGAAATTCGCAGCACAACACCGGAACAGACAACGCCCTCCGAACCGGCGCCGTCCCGACAGCGTAAACGCCGTCCGAAACGTTCCCCTCTTATCCGCTTTCTGTGGAGCTACCAGTTTCTTGTTCCCGTTCTCGCCATCCTCTGTGTGATTGCCGGCATCCTGGCATTCCGCAGAAACCATGGTCCGGTATCGCCGGATGCCGATGCACAGGTCGCGGAAAGTGACCTTACGGAAGCGGAATCTGCTCCCGAAGAAACCATCTCCGCCGAGGAAGCCCGTCAGAATGTTCTGGACAATGCGGCCCGCATGGCTGCCATGTATGACTATGACGGCGCCATAGAGCTGCTTCAAACCTCCGATATCGCGGACGGGGAGGACGTACAGGCAGCCATCGCCTCCTACGAGGAGACGAAAGCCGCTCTGGTGCGCCAGAATCCGCAGGAAATCACCCATGTGTTCTTCCATATCCTGGTCATGGACAATTCCAGGACCTTCGACGGCGACTACAAGCAGGACGACTACAACCAGGTCATGACCACCCGGTCGGAGTTCGAAAAGATCCTGGAGCATATGTACGCCCGGGGCTTTGTCCTGGTGCGGCTGCACGATATCGCAAAGCTGGAGCCGGATGAAAACGGACAGATGCGCATGAAGGCCCAGGATATCATGCTGCCGGAGGGCAAGAAGGCCTTCGTCATGTCCCAGGACGACGTCTGCTACTATGAATATATGGAGGGAGACGGCTTCGCCACGAAGATGGTCGTGGGCGAGGACGGCCGCCCCACCTGCGAGATGCCCATGCCCGACGGCACCATCGTCACGGGAGACTATGATCTGGTTCCCATCCTGGACCACTTTATCGACGAGCATCCGGACTTCTCCTACAAGGGCGCCAAGGCCTGCCTGGCCTTCACCGGCTACAACGGAATCCTCGGATACCGGACGGATCCTTCCTATGAGACCAACGCAGATTTCCTGAAGGACCACCCGGACTTCAACATCGAGGCCGAGCGACAGGAAGCCATGAAGGTGGCCGCCTGCCTCATCGAGGACGGCTATGAGCTGGCCTCCCACAGCTGGGGACACCGGAATATGGGCACCATCTCCATGGAAAAGCTGATCGAAGACACCAACAAGTGGGAAAACTTCGTGGCGCCGCTCATCGGCGACACGGACATCATCCTCTTCCCCTTCGGAAGCGATATCGGAGACTGGCATCCCTACGATACCTCCTCTCCCAGATACCAGACCCTGTACAATGCCGGCTTCCGCTACTTCTGCAACGTGGACTCCAACCAGTACTACGTGCAGATCGGCGATGAGTACATGCGCCAGGGCCGCCGCAACCTGGACGGCTACCGCATGTACTATGACCTGCCGGAGAACAATCCGTCAAAGCAGCATCTGGAGGACCTCTTCCCCGTGGAGGAAGTCTTTGACCGGACAAGGCCGGTGCCGGTACCGCCCATGGGCGGCTGACGTACGCCGGGAATATAAAAGGGCTGTCGCACTAAAAACAACTTTAGTGCGACAGCCTCTTTGATTTTTTGCTGTTCAAAGTGTGCTTCTACGCCAGGTCCTCCCCGTTTGTGGCGATGACCTTCCTGTACCAGTCGAAGGATTTCTTCTTTTTACGGGACAGATCTCCCGTTCCGTCGTCATATTTCTCCACGTAGATAAGGCCGTACCGCTTTGCCATCTCTCCGGTGGAGGCGCTGACCAGGTCGATGCAGCCCCAGGGCGTGTATCCCATCAGGTCCACCCCGTCCTCCACGGCGCCGATCATCTCCGAGATGTGGGCCCGGAGATAGTCGATCCGGTAGTCGTCATTGATGGAGCCGTCCGCTTCCTTCTTATCGTAGGCGCCGAGACCATTTTCCACTACCATGATGGGAATGCGGTAGCGGTCATATATCTCGTTCAGGGCCCATCTGAGCCCCTTCGGGTCTATCTGCCAGCCCCAGTCGCTGGAGGAAAGATAGGGGTTCTTCGCGCTTCCGTCCCCGCTCTTCTGCGCTGCCTCCGCACTGATGCAGGAGGAGGAATAATAACTGAAGGTGTAGAAATCCACCGTGCCTTCCTTCAGAATCTCCGCATCCTGCGGTTCCATGGCGATATTTACGCCCAGCTTTTTCCAGATTCCGGCGGCGTAGGAGGGATATTCCCCGCGCACCTGAACATCGGAGCAGTACCAGTTGATCCTTCTCATGGATGCCTGGCTCAGCAGTACATCCTCCGGATTGCAGGTCAGGGGATAGGACAGCCCGAACATGCTCATGTTGCCCATACGGAACTGCGGATAGTGCTCATGGGCGTATTTCACGGCCATGGCGGAAGCCACAAGCTGGTGATGCAGCGCCTGATATCTCTCCTGCGGCCGGTCCGGCACATCCGATACATAACCGGTAAAGCCCCGCACCGTACCCAGGGAAAGCACGGAGCCGAAGGGCATGGTGCCGATATTGATCTCGTTGAAGGTCAGCCAGTACTTCACCCTATCCTGATATCTGTCAAAGATAACGCGGCAGTAATGCATGAAGCAGTCGATGAGCTCCCTGCTCTCCCAGCCGTTGTACTTCTCCACCAGGGCCCAGGGCAGTTCATAGTGGGAAATGGTGACGAGGGGCTCGATACCGTGTTTTCTGCAGCAGTCAAAAACTCTGTCGTAAAAGGCCAGTCCCTTCTCATTCGGCTCGCTCTCCATCCCCGTGGGGAATATCCTGGTCCAGTTGATGGATGTCCGGAAAACCTTAAAGCCCATCTCCGCGAAGAGGGCGATATCCTCCTCGTAATGGTGATAAAAATCGATGGCCTCATGGGAGGGATAGAGTGTTCCCTCCTCTATTACGGCCGTGAGCCGCTTTGGCACTCCGGCGCTGCCCGTGGTGCAGTGATCCGGAACCGAATCTCCCTTTCCGTCCAGGTTCCAGGCACCCTCCAGCTGGTTTGCCGCCACGGCGCCGCCCCATAGAAAATCTTTTCTTAATACCGACATAATTCCTTTTCCTTCCTCTGAGCTTGCCCTGTCAGGGGCGAGAGCCCCCGGGCGTATTCTGTTCTGCAGACAATGATGTCTCTTTGCTGTCTTTTTTAGTATCCCAGGCTGTCATTCACCAGAATCACATGGAATCTCCCCGCGTGTCTGGAGAACCGGGTGATCATGAAGTTGCAGCAGATGGTTTCCGGCGACTTGCAGTCCATGCAGGAACCGGTCTCCTTACACGGCGTGTGGATGGGAAACCGCTGGGCGTTCATGGGGGCTGCCACATTTCTGGCCCGCTTCATGGCACCGTCCACATCACTGCAGACCTTGTTCATTCCCACGATGAAGACCACTTTCTTCGGCCCGTAGGCGATGGCGGAAACCCGGTTGGAGTTGCCGTCAATATTGACCAGAATCCCGTCCTCGGTTATGGCATTGACGCTGGCAAGATAGACATCCGTATGGTAAGCCTCCCGCATGGCAGCTTCCATGTCCTCGGCCGCATACCGGTCAATGAAATTATAGTTTCCCTTCTTCACCGCATCCACAAGCCCGATCTCGTAGGCGCTCATGGCGCCGCCCATGGTGACGGAGGCGCCCTCCGGAATCAGCTCCAGCGCCTTTTTCAGGGCCTCTTCCTTATTCGCGGCATAATACCCGGACATATTCCGGGATTCCAGGCCGCTTATGACCTTTCTGGCCAGCTTCTCGTTTCTCTGATACATGTTTTCATCCATGGTTTCTACCTCTGTTTTCAGAATAATTTCTGTTGATTATACCATAGGAACCCGGACAGGGAATGCATTCTGTCCTTTTTTTTCCGCGCCGGGTTTCCAGTGATGGTTTCTCAATGATGACCCTGCACACAGAAGAGGCGTGCGAAATGACCCTTTGTCGTTTCGCACGCCTTCAAATCTGTCTTATTCTTCATCGCCCAGATCCCTATCAGGACCTGAATTCCCGTACTACTGCAGATATGCAGAGACTACATATCCGTACTGTCCTGCAGCTGTGTATCCGTATGCGAATCCGGTATTGCCCCAGTTTGTCACAAAGAACACATCTCCGTTATGCAGTTTT
>JAGBNL010000106.1 GCA_017634415.1 Clostridium sp. | reverse complement strand
GGTCTGGTCATCGAGGCAAGCCTGGACAAGGGCAGAGGCCCGGTGGCGACCATCCTGATTCAGAAGGGTACGCTCCATGTGGGCGACCCGGTGGCAGCAGGACACTGCTTCGGCAAGGTCCGCGCCATGACCAACGAGAACGGCAGAAGACTGAAGGAGGCAGGCCCGTCCACACCGGTGGAGATCATCGGTCTGAACGATGTTCCCAGCGCCGGCGAGGTCTTCATGCAGCTTGACAGCGAGAAAGAGGCGAGAAGCATCGCCGATACCTATATTGCCGAGGGCAAGAAGGTCCTTCTGGAGGGCATCCGCAAGCCGGCTACTCTGGACGGCCTCTTCGCCGAGATTCAGGCCGGCAACGTGAAGGAGCTTCCGATCATCGTGAAGGCCGACGTACAGGGTTCCGTGGAGGCAGTGAAGCAGAGTCTGGTGAAGCTGTCCAACGAGGAAGTGGCCATCAAGGTCATCCACAGCGGCGTAGGCGCCATCACCGAGTCCGACGCGAGCCTGGCATCCGCTTCCGGCGCCATCATCATCGGCTTCAATGTCCGTCCGGATGCGACAGCCAAGTCCATCGTGGACCGGGAGAAGCTGGATATGCGCCTGTACAAGGTCATTTACCAGGCCATCGACGATGTGGAAGCAGCCATGAAGGGCATGCTGGAGCCCATCTACGAGGAGAGAGTTATCGGACACGGCGTTGTCCGCCAGACCTTCAAGGCCTCCAAGGTGGGAACCATCGCAGGTACCTACATCCTGGACGGCAAGTTCACCAGGGGCTGCAAGGCACGTATTACCCGTGACGGCGAGCAGATCTTTGACGGCGAGATCATTTCCCTGAAGAGATTCAAGGACGACGTGAAGGATGTCAATGCCGGCTATGAGTGCGGTGTTGTCTTCGACAAGTTCGAGGATCTCCGGGAGGAGGACACCATCGAGGCATACGCCATGGTCGAGGTTCCGAGGACCTAATCGCCGTTTAATGAAAGGAGCGCGGAATTTTGCGCAAAAACAGCGTTAAAAATACAAGAGTAAGCAGCGAAGTGACAAGAGAACTGAGCAGCATCATCCGGGACCTGAAGGACCCGCGCATCAGCCCCATGGCCAGCGTGGTGTCCGCCCAGGTCACCCCGGACCTGAAGTTCTGCAAGGTTTATGTGAGCGTGCTGGGTTCCGAGGAAGAGCTGAAGGACACCATCCTGGGCCTTAAGAGCGCTTCCGGCTTCATCCGGAACCAGCTGGCCAAGAATATCAATCTCCGCAACACACCGGAGCTCTACTTCGTGGGGGACACCTCCATCGAGTACGGCGTCCGCATGACCAAGATGATCAGCGATGTGGCGGAGTATGACAGGGAACACTCCGTGCCGTATCCGGAAGAGACGGAGGACGCGGAAGAGGAAAACGAAGACTAACCAGACGGAGAAGAACAGTATCATGGGCAATATTCTGGAAAATGCACTCGCCGCCGCTTCTTCGGTTGCGATTCTGGGCCACATTCACCCGGACGGCGACTGCATCGGCTCAGTGCTTGGGCTGTTTAATTATCTGAAGGACAATATGCCGGAGAAAAAGGTGCATGTGTACCTGGATCATCCGGCGGACAAATTCTCCTATCTCAGGTACTTTGACAAGGTGAAGACCGAACCGGACCCGGAGAAACATTATGACCTGTGCATTTCCCTGGACGCCAGCGACAGAGAGCGGCTGGGAGAGTACGTCGTCTTCTTCGACGGGGCTGACCATTCGGTCTGCATCGACCACCACAGGACCAACACCCTCTTCGGGGAAGAAAACCTGGTCCGGAGCGAAGCGAGCTCCTGCGCCGAGGTTCTCTTCGAGCTTCTGGAGGAGGACAGGATAGGAAAAAAGACGGCGGAATGCCTCTATACGGGGATTGTGCATGATACGGGAGTTCTGCGCTACAGCAGCACCACCGCCCGCACCATGGAGATCGCCGGCATCCTGATGGAGAAGGGGATTGATTTCACCACCATCATCGATGACAGCTTCTACCGCAGAACCTATCTTCAGAACCGAATCCTGGGATGCGCGCTCTTAAAGAGCCGCCTGTATCTGGACGGGAAGTGCATCGTCAGTGTGCTGACAAGACAGAACCTGGAGGATTACGGGGCTGACAGCAAGGACCTGGACGGCATCATAGACCAGCTGCGGATCACCGCGGGCGTGGAATGCGCCGTATTTATCTATGAGAAGACACCGGGAGAATACAAGGTGAGCCTTCGGTCCAACAAATATCTGGACGTGAGCGCCATCGCCCAGACCTTCGGGGGAGGCGGACACATACGGGCCGCCGGCTGCACCGTAAAGGGCGGCAGCATCGAGGAGGCCGCGGAAGAGATTGTGGCCCTGGCGGCGCTTGGAATGCAGGAACATGGACGGGATCATTAACATTTACAAGGAAGCGGGATACACCTCCTCCGATGTGGTGGCAAAGCTCCGGGGAATTCTCCGGCAGAAAAAGATCGGCCATACGGGGACGCTGGACCCGGCGGCGGAAGGGGTGCTTCCCATCTGCCTCGGGAAGGGCACGAAGCTGGTGGACATGCTGACGGAGGAGAGGAAGACCTACCGGGCGGTGCTGCTTCTGGGCCGGGAGACCGACACCCAGGACACCACCGGGACGACCCTCCGGGAGACGGATTTTGCTGCGTTTCTCGAAGAGACGGGGCAGACGGCGGAAACATTTGCCCGGAAGCTCACAGAGACCGCGGCGGGCTATGCGGGAGACTACATGCAGATACCGCCGATGTACTCCGCCCTCAAGGTCAACGGGAAACGGCTTTACGAGCTGGCGAGAAAAGGCGTCGAGGTGGAGAGAAAGCCGAGACTGCAGCACATTTTCCGGATTGAGATCGACCGGCTGGACCTGCCGAGGGCAGAGATCACCGTAGAGTGCTCCCGGGGAACCTACATCCGGACCCTCTGCCATGACATCGGCAGGGATCTGGGCTGCGGCGGTTGTATGGAACATCTTCTGCGGACGCAGGTGGGGCCATTTCTTCTGGAGGACAGCCTGAAGATCGCCGATGTGGAGCGGTTCCGGGACGAGGGAAGACTCTCTGAGATTCTCATCCCCGCGGACCGGATACTCTCGGACATTCCGGAATTTCATTCCGGGGATCCCGGGCTGGACAGGCTTCTGAAGAACGGGAATCCCTTCCCGGAGGAATACCTGAAGCCGGCGGATGTGCCGGCAGGGGAGAGTCCGGAGAGCGGGGCTGCGCCGGCACCTGAGAATGCGGGTGCGGCGGCAGGCGAGGAAACTCCGGGACTTTGTGTCCGGGTCTATGACAGCGAGGGCCGGTTTATCGGCGTTTACCGGTATCAGAAGAGCCGGCAGCTCTGGAAGGCAGAGCGGATCTTCATCTGAAATTACATAAGTATCGGTTCAGTGCGCCGGATACCGGAGGCTGAACAGCTACAGATACAGGAGACTTACTATGCAGTATATTCGCGGAACCAGGGAATTCCGGCTGGCCTACAAGACAGCGGTGACCCTGGGAAAGTTTGACGGGCTGCACCGGGGGCATCAGAAGCTGCTGTCCGAGGTGTTCCGGCGGGCCGGAGATGATATGATGAGTGCCGTGTTCACCTTCGAGACGGCGCCGGGTTCCCTGATGTCGGGGAAGCCCATGGCAACCATCACGACCAATCAGGAACGGCGGGACAAACTGGAACAGGCCGGCGTGGATTATCTGGTGGAGTACCCCTTCAACAAGGAAGTGGCGAAAATGGACCCGGAGGAGTTCGTCTCCCATGTGCTGGTGGAGCAGATGCACGCCAGGGCCGTTGTGGTGGGCACCGACTGCCGGTTCGGCCATAAGGCGGCAGGTGATGCGAAGCTGCTCCGGCAGCTGGCCGGAAAGTACGGCTATGAGGCGGTCATCGTGGAGAAGCTGATGGACGGGGACCGGGAGATCAGCAGCACCTATGTCAGGGAGGAGCTGGCAGCAGGCCATATCCGCAAGGCCAATGAGCTTCTGGGCTATCCCTACAGCATCACGGGCACGGTGATTCACGGAAGACACCTGGGGTCCACTCTGGGCTTTCCGACCATGAATATTTCCCCGCCGCTGCAGAAGCTTCTTCCCATCTACGGGGTTTATCTGTCCCGATCTCTGGTGGACGGCAAGGTCTACGACAGCCTGACCAACATCGGCAGAAAGCCCACCGTGGGCGACGGACAGCCGGTCAGCGTAGAGACATTTATCTATGATTTCAATCAGGACCTGTACGGAAAAGAGGTTGAAGTGCAGATGCTGGATTTCTTCCGGCCGGAGAAAAAGTTCGGCAGTCTCGGGGAGCTGAGACGGCAGGTGGAGAATGACAAGCGGAAGGGCATCGACGCCCATCGTGAAATGAAGAAAAACTAGACAAAAAAGAGGCGCTGCGGCGCCTTTTTTTGTTGCGTTATGACCATATTTTTTTTATAATGTTTAATGATATTTTTTGGAATTCTGCATAATTAAGCGTGCTTGAATTAATATTATTAATACATTGCGGGAGGGCTGCACCTTGACGGAAGAAAAAAACTGGGAGCCGGAGTTCAGAGAGCGGCTGATGAAACACTATGATGAGATGAAATGGCTCTACGGGGAGCTTTACCATAATGATGAGCAGGCATTTGAGTATTTCTGCTCCATGCTGCATGAGTATTATCAGGCAAGAAGCGAAGAGCTGAAGGCCTGGGACAAAAAGAGAGAGCATAATGCGGACTGGTACGCCGGCAACGGGATGCTGGGCATGCTGATGTATGTGGACTGCTTTGCAGGGACCCTTTCCGGCGTGCGGGAGCATCTGGATTATATCCGGGAATGCGGCGTGAACTATCTGCACCTGATGCCGCTTCTGGAAAGCCCGAAGGGCCGGAGTGACGGCGGATACGCGGTTTCCGACTTCCGGAAGGTGGAGCCGGAGCTGGGCACCATGGAGGACCTGGCGGCCCTTTCCGCCGAGTGCCATGACAAGGAGATGGCCGTCTGCCTGGACTTTGTCATGAACCATACCAGCGAGGACCACGAGTGGGCAAAAAGAGCCCGGGCGGGGGAAAAGGAGTATCAGGACCGGTACTTCTTCTACGACAACTGGGATATCCCCAATGAGTTCGAGAAGACGGTGCCCGAGGTCTTCCCCCAGACCGCGCCGGGAAATTTCACCTGGTGTGAGGAAGCGCAGAAGGTGGTCATGACGACCTTCTACCCCTACCAGTGGGACCTGAATTATGCAAATCCGGTGGTCTTCAACGACATGACCGCCAACATGCTGAACCTGTGCAACCACGGCGTGGACATCATCCGTCTGGACGCCGTGCCCTATATCTGGAAGGAGCTGGGCACCCGCTGCCGGAACCTGCCGGAGGTCCACACCCTGGTGCGCATCATGCGGATGGCCTCCGAGATCGTGTGTCCCGGAACGCTCCTTCTCGGCGAGGTAGTCATGGAGCCCTCCAAGGTGGTGCCCTATTTCGGTTCCGTGGAAAAGCCGGAATGCCATATGCTCTACAATGTCACCACCATGGCCAGCACCTGGCATACCGTGGCGACAAGGGATGTGCGGCTTCTGAGACACCAGCTGGAGACGGTATTCGCTCTTCCGAAGGAGTACACCTTCCTGAACTATCTCCGCTGCCACGACGACATCGGCTGGGGCCTGGACTATGATTTCCTCAAGCAGTTCGGCATGGAGGAGGTGCCCCACAAGAAGTACCTGAATGACTTCCTGACCGGCCATTACTGGGGGTCCGACTCCCGGGGC
>JAGBNL010000105.1 GCA_017634415.1 Clostridium sp. | reverse complement strand
TCCTCCAGTCTGTATTCCCGGTAATCCTCAGGAGACTTTACGAGAATGATTCTGAATTCTCCCGGATCACAGAACTCCCGCATCACCTGTCTGCAGATCCCGCAGGGCGGACAGTAATCTGTCACAACACCCTTTTTTCCGCCGCATACGGCGATGGCGGCAAATCTTCTTTTTCCTTCGCTTACCGCCTTGAATATCGCGGTTCTCTCCGCGCAGTTTCCCGCGGGATAGGAAGCATTCTCGATATTGACGCCGGTTATAATCTCTCCGTCCTCACAGAGAAGGGCGGCGGAAACATAAAACTCCGAGTACGGCGCATAGGCGCGGGGCAGATTCTGCAGCGCCCTCTCCGCAAGAGCTTTTATCATCTTTCCGTCCAGTGTCATTTTCCTTCCACCTCCCCGCCGTGAAAGGCCCCGGACTCCTTCACGAGCTTAACGATCCTGCTTGTGCCGAGACGGGACGCCCCCAGCGCAAGGAATCTCTCTGCATCCTCCAGTGAGGCGATACCTCCCGCAGCCTTAATCTTCACATCCCTTCCGACGTGTTTCCGGAACAGGTCCACATCCCGGAATGTGGCGCCGCCGCCCGCAAATCCGGTGGAGGTTTTGATAAAGTCGGCGCCGGACTCCGTCACAATGCCGCACATCAGAATCTTCTCCTCCTCTGTGAGCATGCAGGTCTCCACAATGACCTTCAGGATTTTTCCGGGACAGGCGTCTCTCACGGCGGATATTTCTTCCCGCAGTTCCTTCTCCCTGCCGGCTTTTACCCAGCCGATATTGATCACCATATCAATCTCCGAAGCTCCGTCCGCGACAGCCTCCCGTGTCTCAAATACCTTTACGGATGTCTTCTGATATCCGTTGGGGAAACCTATCACCGTACAGATCGGCATTCTTCCCGCCGAATAGGCAGCAGCCTCCTTTACAAAGGAGGGCGGAATGCAGACGGAGGCTGTCTGATACCGGATGGCATCGTCAATCAGATCCTTTATCTCTGTCCAGACCGCATCCTGCCGGAGCAGGGTATGGTCGCACGCGGAAAGCAGTTTTTTCACATCCATCTGACACCGCCTTTACTCTTCCTTTGTGAGGGCTGTAAACTCTGCCTCCAGATACTCCGCCAGCTCCTCCGGGTTCAGGATCACCTGCTCTCCCCGCATTCCCGCGCTCACGGCAATCCGGTCGAACAGTATCGCCGTCTCGTCAATATAGGTCGGAAACTTCTTCTTCATCCCCACCGGGGAGCAGCCGCCCCTGACATACCCCGTAAGAGGAAGGAGCTCCTTCACATGAATCATTTCCGTTTTTTTATTGCCGGACGCTTTGGCCACCTTCTTCAGGTCCAGCTCCTCATCCACCGGAATGCAGCAGACAATATGCCCTGTCTTGTCGCCGGTCAGAACCAGCGTCTTAAACATGCTGTCATGGTCCATCCCCATCACATCGGCAGCGTGGGTTCCCGAAAGATCATCCTCGGACCATTCGTACTCCGCTGTATCAAACGCGATGCCCGCAGCCTCCAGCAGTCTCATTACATTCGTCTTTGTCATCTTGCGATGCATCCTTTCCTTCTGATTTAACTGTTGACTTCTTTGAATTATACCATTATCATAACTATAATGCAAATATATGGCTGAAGTGTACGTTATAACCGTTTCCCACTGTTTCGGTTATATCTTTGATAACCTGAAGGAGTAACAAATGGAACAGCATCTGTCTCAGTACCGCGTTTTCTATGCCGTTGCCAAAACCGGCAACATATCCCACGCCGCGAAAGAACTGTTTATCAGCCAGCCGGCCATCAGCAAGTCTATCAGCAAGCTGGAGGAAAGTCTCGGGGTAACCCTGTTCAAGCGCAGTTCCCGCGGTGTTACCCTCACCATTGAAGGACAGGTACTCTTCAATCATGTCAGTCTTGCCTTCAATACGCTGGACCGCGGTGAGAACGAGCTTCGCAGAATCAAAAACTTTAATATCGGACAGATCCGTTTTGGTGCCAGCAACATTCTGTGCAAATTCGTGCTCCTTCCCTACCTGAAGGACTTTGTCCGGGAGTGCCCGCACATCCGTATCCTTATCTCCAGCCAGGATACCGCCCACAGCATCAATATGCTGGAGCAGCAGCAGATCGACATCGGTCTGGTGGCGGAGCCGAAGACCCGCAAGGGACTTGTCTTCCGTCCCCTGATGGATATACATGACACCTTCGTCTGCACCCCGAGTTATCTGGAAAATCTCCGCATCCGGGAAGGCCAGGATACAAACATCTTTGACAGCGGCATGATCCTCATGCTGGACCGCAAGAACATGTCCCGCATATACATAGACAGCTATTTCGGCGAACACGGCATCGAGCCCAAGCAGATCATGGAAACCAACACCATGGATCTCCTCATCGAATTCGCCCGCACCGGTCTGGGCATCGGCTGCGTCATCCGTGAATTCATCCAGGAGGACCTGGACAGGGGAACTCTCGTGGAGATTCCCATGAAAACGCCCATTCCGCCGAGAAACATCGGCTTCGCCTACAATCCCGCGGGAGAAACCCGGACCATGCAGCGGTTTATCGACTTCGTCAACAGCCGTCCCTGAGTATAACAGGAAACTGTTTTCAAATCGCCGGAAAGTGTTTACGAAAAAAGAGAACCTACCCCGCCGAAACGCCTGTCGTTTCTGCGGGGTGGATTCTCTTTTTTCTTTTTTACTTCATCAGGTGGAATCCCTCCCAGGAGGCCTTAAGCTTCGCCGTGAGCTGCTCTGCCGGGAGTGTCCCGATTCCATCCTCCGTACCCAGGTTTTCGGAATCCAGCCAGATGATGGAATATTCCATCTTTGTCATGTTCGAAAATACGGTGTCCGCGGTATTCTCGTACTCCTCCTCCGTGATGGCGCTGCCCTCGGCATCCCAGAATTCCACGGAAGAATTGCCGGAGCTGTCCGCCGTCTCATGCCTTCCGGCCAGATCCTGCACTTCCACCTCCCCGTCTTTCAGAGAAAGTGCGTAGAGGGTTTCATAGTTTTCCGCAGCCCCGTTCCGCAGATAATCCGGTGCAATATAGTAAATAGTTCTTCCGGCCTCATCAACGTAGGCTGCCTGCCGGATAGAGCCCAGCGCGTCGGGCTCGGAGTCCCCTTCTTCCTTCTCCCATTTCACCGGTTCCAGTCCGTCCTTCGTTTCATTGATTTCCCGGATTTTGGTGGTTGTATACATGCCGGTTCCGCCGGATACAGAGCTTATCACTTCCAGTCTTCCGTTCTGATCCAGATCCGTCACGGCATATCCTGTCCAGGAACCGCCGTTCTCCGGGTCAGAAGCCCAGCCTTTCACATTGTCCGCCAGAATCTTTATCTGGGCGTCCGCATCCTCCACCGGTCCCTCCGGCACCTGAAAAACATCTGTTTCCGCAGCGGCCTCTTTACTCTCTTCCGCCTGTTCTGTCTCCGCTGTCTCCGCAGCGGCCGTCGTAGTCTCCGGCGCCGGTTCTTTTTTCGCGCAGGCGCTCATGGCCAGTGTCAGGCATACCGCTGTAATTCCGATTTTCCAGTTACGCATTTTTCTCCTCCCTGTCCCATTCCTCAGTTTTTCCCGTCAGCGGAAGGTCTCTTCCGTCCAGCGAGGCATATATCAGGCTGTCCTCCTCATCATAAACCAGCTTAAGAGAAAAGAACGGTCTCTCCTCGGTCAGAAGCCGCAGGAATATTCTGTCACCCTCCCAGAGTTCCAGATTCATCACTTCTTCCCGGGCAACCCACCGGAGTATTCCTTCATTGCATTCCGTCAGCTCCCCGGTGTATCCGTCGGCAGTATAGAGTGACATGTATTCCGTCTCTCCCCGGGCGGTGACAAAGGTCACCAGGCCGCGGAAACGCCAGGATGTGAGGGTAAGTCCCGTCTCTTCCCTGACTTCTCTGAGAAGACACTCCTCCGGACTTTCATCCGGGAGAAACTTCCCCCCTACGCCAATCCATTTTCCCGCATTAATATCCACTTTTTTCTTTACCCTGTGAAGCATCAGGTAACAGCCGTCTTTTTCGATATAGCATAGCGTGCTCAGATACATATTCCTCTTCATCCCTTTTTGCGCAATTCTCAGAAAGTAATTCCGGACAGTTCTATCAGGAGCCCCCAGAATACGCCGGAAGCATACAGAACTCCCAGCAGGCTCAGATTATCCCGCATGCGGCGGTTTGTCCGGAACAGGACCAGGAGCCCGACTCCCGCGCCCACCAGAAGGCCTGTCATCATCTGTCCCGTCCCCAGAAGTCCGCGCAGATAAAGCTCCGTAATCATCACGGATGCGGCGCAGTTGGGAATGAGACCGATAATTCCCGCAAGGAAGACGCCCAGAACCGGTTTTCCCGTCAGGAAAGAAGACATGGTCTCTTCGCCTGCCAGCCCCACGAGAAAGGATATCACAAAGGTGATCAGGAAAATAAACAGCGTAATATGAAATGTATGGGTCAGTGCCGGCTTAAGGATTCCGCCCTCTTCTTCTCCCTCGCAGCCGCAGTGCTCCTGCTCGCAGAGTTCATGAATTCGGAGCCCCGAACCTCTTCTTCTGAAAACATACAGAAGAAGAAAATCCAGAAACAGTCCCGTGACAGCTCCCAGCACGGCCTTACAGACCAGAATGCGCGCAATCGTGTCCGCTGCGACGGCCTTTGAAATAAATATGGGCAGCATCTCATCCGATGTGGACAGAAAAACCGCCAGAAGCGTACCTGCGGTGATTACGCCGCCGGAATACAGGCTTGCCGCGGCGGCGGAAAAACCGCACTGGGGCAGTATCCCCGCCGCGCCGCCGAACAGCGGGCCGAAGCGGCCCACCTTCGCAAGCATCTCTGTTGTCCTGTCTCCGGCCTTGTCTTCAAGATACTCCATCACAAGGTACGTGATGAAAAGAAACGGTATCAGTTTCACGGTATCTACTGCAGCATCCATCAGTGCGTCAGCAAATACTTCTGTCATAGATTAGTCCCCCTCAGCTATTCAGCTCCTGCATCTCCGACAGCTCCGGTCTTCCGAGAAGACGGCACAGCAGATCTGCATCCGTTCCCGCCAGCTCGCGGTAACGCCGGAACACCCGCCGGAAATACTGCATGCATCCCGCCCGGTCCGTTCCGATAAGTATCACCAGATAATCCGTAATATTGTATCTGGTATAGACAAACTCCTGGGGCAGCACTTCCCTGAGCGCTCTCTTCAGCGCCTCTGAGCGTTCAACCAAAAGGATATGGTCGCCCTGGGCCGCGGTTTCATGCTCCGTCATTCTGCACAGCATCAGATGTACCGGATTGCTCCGGGACTCCATGTTCCGGCAGAGAGCTTCATACACGTCCGCAAAGCTTGCGGCGGCGCAGAACATCGCTCCCGCCTTGCCCTCATAGAGAAGCTGCCGTCTCTCTGAGTCCTGCCTCACCAGGCTGTTCTGTCTGTTTCTGGCCTCCTCGGATTCCCAGCGGCACCTGGCAGCCAGTTCCTCATAGATATCCAGAAGGTTCTCCGGCACCGGGATCTCCAGAGTATCCGCATAATAATGCACCGCGTTCTCGTACTCCCGGTAAGCCTCTTCGCAGTCTCCCCGGAGTGCCAGCGCTTCGATCATGGCCCCGTGCCAGCTGCTGTCATGATAAATAGAGACGCAGGTCCGGTAGATCTCATACATTGCGTCATAGTTTCCGTGTTTCTTTTCATAATCTCCGAGAAATCTCACACAGCTGTCAAAATATCGTTTCAGTTCCACATTTTCCCGGAGAACCCAGTTCTCCATCATAAATTCCGGAAGGAATTCTCCCCTGCACAGTTTGAATCCTTCCTGCATCAGGCGGTGTTTTTCTTCATCGTCCGATGCCTTCCGGGCCAGCGCCATATAATGCAGGAATTCATCCCGGTCCATTGTCACATGAATCCCGTCCTCCAGTTTTACCTGTCCCCGGTGATTTTCAATCAGACGGTTTCCGGTAATGCCCGCATTCATAAGAAGGTGCCTTGCCTGATAGAGCAGATTGTTGAAACTGTTGTTCCGGTCAGAAAGGAGCTTGGTTCCGAAAACATCTGTCACCAGCTGCTTTCTTGAAATCCCGGTTTTGGCATTCAGAAAAACAATTGCGATAAGCTTCACGGCATTGGCGGTGGGGTTATTCCCGAAATCGAGTTCCTCCCCGTCCATGAATACATGGAATCCGCCCAGAGTCTGCACATAAAGCTCTGTCGGCTTTCTCTCCGTTCCTGTCATAATTCACCCCTTCTGAGAATGACGATTTCACTTGTTTCTTTCAGCAGGGCCTGGGCAGGTCAGATAATATGTATGAAATCTCTGATATTATAATGTATTCTTTTACTCTTCTGCTTTTTGGAGGCGCGGTGCCAGAAACCAAAGTGCACATCCCGCCCCGAATATAAACAGCGCAATAAACTGCGATGTGGAAAGGACTCCCACATTTCCGCGGATTTCATCCCCGCGGAAGTACTCCATAACAAAACGGCCCGCCGAGTACAGGACCAGATAAAGCGCTGCCGTCTGTCCCGGCACTCTGAATTTTTTCGACAGCCGGACGAGGATCGCACAGTGTGCAAAATCCAGCAGGCTGTACAAAGGCTGGGTAGGAAACAGCTTCACGCCGTTCGGCGCAAAATCGGAATGAACAAATGTCAGCCCGCAGGCGCCGTTCCACGGCATGCCGTAACAGCATCCGGCCAGCAGACAGCCGATTCTTCCGAATCCCTGCGCCAGCGCGATGGAGGGCATGATCAGATCAAAATATCTGAGAAAGGGCAGCGAGTGAATGCGGCAGCAAAGCCATCCTGAGAAAATTCCTCCTATGATGCCCCCGTAAACCACAAATCCGGTGGCAAACTCGCGGAACAGCATCTCCGGATTTGCCGCAATCTCCCCGGCCATCGTGATAAGATACAGGATCTTGGCCCCCAGAATCCCTCCCAGGGCAGCCCATATAGTTATGGTAAACACAGCATCCGGCGAAAGTCCCAGTTCCTTCGCGCGCCTTTCCGCCAGAAGATAGGCTGCGATGATGCCAATCCCTATCATCAGGCCGTAGCCGTGAACGGTAAATCCTCCGACTGTCAGAAGATCATTATACATACGTTACTCCAGAAAGAAGAATCTGCCGCCATGGAGTATTGTCAGTCACGGCGGCAGATTCAGAAACACATTATGCTTCGTCGATAGCTTTGCCGATGTCGTGCCGCATATATTTGTTGGCGAACTCAACCCACTCCGTCGCCTCATACGCATTGGCACGGGCACTCTTCAAAGTATCCCCCAGGGCAGTCACGCCGAGAACCCGGCCGCCGTTCGTCACGACGCTGCCTTCACTGTCAAACTTCGTTCCAGAATGGAACACGTAATATCCTTCGCGGTTTTTAAACTTCTCCAGTCCGTGAATCGGGAATCCCTTCTCATAGCTGACCGGATAGCCGTCGGAAGCCAGGATAACGCACACGCAGGCCTTCTCCGTAAATTCCAGCTCAATTCTGTCCAGTGTTCCGTCCACACAGGCCTCAATCACATCGATGATATCATTCTTCATGCGCGGAAGAACCACCTGAGCTTCCGGATCGCCGAATCTTGCGTTGTACTCCAGAACCTTGGGCCCGTCTTCCGTGAGCATCAGTCCGAAGAAAATCACGCCCTTGAAAGGTCTGCCCTCCGCCGCCATGGCGTCAACGGTGGCCTGGTAAATGTACTTTCTGCAGAATTCATCCACCTCGGGAGTGTAGAACGGACTGGGGGAGAAATTCCCCATGCCGCCGGTATTCAGTCCCTGGTCTCCGTCCTTTGCCCGCTTATGGTCCTGGGCAGAGCTCATGATGCGGATGGTCTTTCCGTCCACAAAGCTGAGCACGGAAACCTCCCGTCCGGTCATGAATTCTTCAATCACCATCTGGTTTCCGGCATCACCGAACTTCCGGTCCATCATAATTTCCCGGACGCCGGCCTTCGCCTCCTCCAGATTCTGGCAGATAAGAACGCCCTTTCCCAGCGCAAGGCCGGAAGCCTTCAGCACGATGGGCATCTTTGCCGTCTCCAGATAAGCCAGGGCCTTCTCCGGGTCCTCAAAGGTTTCATAGGCAGCCGTCGGGATGTGATACTTTTTCATCAGGTCCTTGGAAAATGCCTTCGAACCCTCAAGAATGGCCGCATTCTTACGCGGGCCGAACACACGCAGGCCCTTTGCCTCAAACACGTCCACAATTCCGCCCACCAGGGGATCATCCATACCGACAATCGTCAGGTCAATATCATGCAGCTCAGCAAAATCAGCAAGTTTCTCGAATTCCATCGCTCCGATGGGAACACATTCCGCCACTTCCGCTATACCCGCATTGCCGGGAGCACAGTACACCCGCTCAACTCTGGGACTTTTCGAGCACTTCCAGGCGATGGCATGTTCCCGTCCGCCTCCGCCGACAATCAGTACTTTCATAGGTTAACCTCTCTTTTTCAGGCTTTGCTGTCATCAGGCCAGTCCGTTTGCGATCATATCAATTGCTTTGGGAAGCAGGATCCATTCTGCCTGCTCCATCACACGCCGCTGCAGAACCTCCGGCGTATCGCCGGGCAGCACTTCCACCGCCTTCTGCAGAAGAATCGGGCCTGTATCGGTCCCCTCATCCACATAGTGCACGGTGGCTCCGGTGACCCTGACCCCTCTCTCCAGTGCCTTTTCATGAACCTTCAGTCCGTAAAAGCCCACGCCGCAGAACGACGGAATCAGTGACGGGTGAATATTAATAATCTTCTTCGGATACTCTGCAATCATCCTCGGCGGAATCTTCACCAGGAATCCGGCAAGAACAATCAGGTCCGGCCGGTACCGGTCTGCCTCATCGCAGAGTGCCTCGTTGAATTCCTCCCTTGAGGAATAGTCCTTCGGAGAAACCACGCCGGTGGGAATTCCGTGCTTCTTTCCTCTCTCCAGGGCATAGGCTCCGGGATTGTTGCTGATCACGCCGACCAGCTCGGTATTCCTTATCGTTCCGTTCTCCACGGCATCTATGATGGCCTGAAGATTGGTCCCTCCGCCCGAGACCAGCACAAGAACTCTTAACATAAGGTAACTCCCTTATCTCCTGCTTCAATGGCGCCGATCACATAGGGGGTATCCCCTGCGGTGCGGATGGCTTCCATCGCTTTCTCCGCGTCGGCGGGATCCAGAGCCAGAACCATGCCGATACCCATATTGAAGGTATTGTACATGATCTTCTCCTCTATCTCGCCCTTCTTCTGCATCATGCCGAAAATCGGCGGTACCGGATAACTGTCCTTCCGGATCACGGCGCGGGTGCCTTCCTTCAGCATACGGGGCACATTCTCATAGAAGCCGCCGCCGGTGATATGGCTGCAGGCCTTGATGCGGATGCCCGCGTTCTTCACTGCCTTGAGGGCCTTCACGTAGATCCTGGTGGGCGCAATCAGCGTATCTCCCAGGGTTCCGCCCAGCTCCTCATAATATGTGCCGAGGCCTTCCTTCGTCATCTCCTGCTCAAAAACCTTGCGCACAAGCGAAAAACCGTTGCTGTGCACACCCGTGGATGCCATTCCGATGAGCACATCTCCGGCTGCCAGGGTCTCCCCGGTAATCAGATCCTTTCTGTCCACAACGCCGACAGAAAAACCGGCCAGGTCATACTCGTCCACCGGGTAAAAGCCCGGCATCTCCGCCGTCTCACCGCCAATCAGGGCAGACTCGGACTGCAGGCAGCCCTCCGCGACGCCCTTGACAATCTGCGCGATCTTCTCGGGATAGTTCTTGCCGCAGGCAATATAATCCAGGAAAAACAGCGGTTCGCCGCCGGCACATGCCACATCATTGACGCACATGGCCACACAGTCAATTCCGATGGTATCATGCCTGTCCATGATCATCGCCAGCTTCAGCTTTGTTCCCACACCGTCAGTACCGGACAGAAGGACCGGGTCCTCCATATCCTTGAATGCCTTCGCGCTGAACGCGCCTGAGAACCCTCCGATTCCGCCCAGAACCTCCGGACGGTTCGTCGCCTGCACAAACTTCTTCATCAGCTCGACGGACTTGTAGCCCGCCTCGATATCTACTCCGGCTTTCTTATAATCCATTCTGTCCTCCAAACTGAGCTAAACTTACTTCAGGAACGCCTTGTATCCCTCTTCCTGAAGCTTTTTGTCCTTCTTCTCCACTCCTGCCTTCATCTCTTCGGAATAGTCCTTCAGCTTCTTCAGCAGAGCTTCGTCGGAAGTCGCGAGAATCTTCGCAGCAAGGATACCTGCGTTCTTTCCGCCGTTGATGGCCACAGTTGCAACCGGAATACCGGAGGGCATCTGTACGATAGAATAGAGAGAATCCACTCCGCCGAGGTCGGAGGTCTTCATCGGAATACCGACAACAGGCATGGGGAACAGCGCCGCGCACATTCCCGGAAGATGGGCTGCCTTTCCCGCTCCGGCGATAATGACCCTGACGCCTCTGTCCTCCGCGCCTTTTGCATAGGCAAAGAAGGTATCCGGTTCTCTGTGGGCTGATATAATATTCATCTCATAATCAATACCAAACTGTTCCAGCACTTCCGCAGCCTGCGCCATAACAGGCATATCAGAGTCACTTCCCATCACAATTGCGACTTTAGCCATGGTTTCTCTCCTTTATGTGGTTTTCTGTGTATTTATGAATAATATCTGTTTTTCTTCCGCAAGTCAACACCCTGTTCGAAGTCCGCGGGGATAATGGTTCTTCAGCACGCCGCCGGACAGTTTGCCCCAGCCGGCGGACCATCCGTCCACGCAGACCAGGACCCAGCCCTTCGCATCCGAAGACAGTCCCGTCTCCCCCCGCAGGGTATCTCCATGCAGGTATCGGGCTGCCTCTCCGGACATGCAGCCGAACTGAACAGATAATTTCATATTCTCCGATTTCAGTGCCATTGCCAGCGCGTGGGAAGGTTCAAACCGGTTTTTCCGGAATTCCCCCAGCATCAGTCCCGGTCTCAGGGTGCGGATCCCGGAAAGGTCCGGCATCTCCCCGGGGCATAGCCAGAGATACTCCCCTCTGCATGTAAGCCTTCCCTCCTGCAGCCACAAAGGCATTTCCCGGAATGTCTCACTGCAGAAATTTTCCCAGAGATTCCTGCGTTCCCGCTCCCCGGGTCCGCCCTTTTTGGCATTTTCCCGGAAAGCTTTCGCCTTCCCGGATCCGGGGGCCCGCAGCGAATCGCCTTTTTTCAATACCGCCGCGAAATGTCCTTCCCCCTCCGTCACATGGGGCCAGATTCTCACGGTCTTCTCCAGCCCGGCGGTCACACCGCTTCCCCACTCCGGACGTCCGGGGCGGAAGCCTTCCCGCGGTGATACCTTCTCAATATGAAAATCCGGATGCCGCATCAGGAAATTCCCGATGGTCCCCTCATTTTCCTCCGGAGCGAAGGTGCAGGTGGAATACACCAGCATGCCTCCCTCCCGGAGCATCTCCGCCGCGTTGTCGAGAATCGAGGCCTGGCGCGCCGCGCACATCTTCACATTCTCCACGCTCCACTCTGCGGAGGCCGCCGGTTCCTTCCGGAACATCCCCTCCCCGGAACAGGGCGCATCCACAAGAATCCGATCAAAATACCCCGGAAATCTGCCGGCCAGTGTTTCCGAATCCGTGTTGGTGACGATACAGTTGCGGATTCCCAGACGCTCCACGTTCTGGGACAGTATTCCGGCTCTCTCCGGGTGAATCTCATTGCTGATGAGAATTCCCTCTCCTGCCATGGCGGAGGCTATCTGGGTCGTTTTGCCTCCGGGCGCCGCGCAGAGATCAAGGATACGTTCTCCCGGCTGCGCCTGCAGAAGAGACGCGGGAACCATGGCAGAGGGCTCCTGCAGATAATAGACGCCGGCCTCGTGCCAGGGGTGCTTTCCGGGTTTTTCCTCCTCCGGACAGAAAAACCCGTCCTCCGCCCAGGGAATCGGTTTCAGGGCAAATGGCGCCTTTTTCCGGAATTCCTCCACATCCGCTTTCAGTCTGTTTACCCTGAGTCCCTTCGGACGCGGGGTTTCAGTCAGATAGCACTGCGCGAATGCGGGATACTCCTCCCCGAGGAGTCCGCGCATCCGGCAGGCAAAATCATCAGGTAAATGCATGGCTTATCTTTTGAACAGGGTGTCCAGGAGTCCTCTCGCCAGAGAAGCTCCCACATTGCCGCCCAGTGTCTTGCCGAAGGTTCCGCCCACTGACTTGCCGAGGGTCTTGCCCACTTCCCGGCCTACGGTGCCTGCGGCGGATTTCGCAACGGTTTTTGCCGAATTGGAGTACTTGGCTTTCTCCCGTTCCTCCGCCTTGCGGGCTTTCTCTTCTTCTCTCGCCTTTTCCCGGGCCTCCCGCTCTTCCTGGCGGGCTCTCTCCTTCGCGGCTTTCTCTTCTTCCCGCTCCCGGATACGGGCTTCCTTCTCTTCCTGGATTCTTGCCTCTTCCTCGGCCTTCTCGCGCTCGACCTCTTCTCTCTGTCTCTGGAAGAACTCGTAAGCGGAATCCCGGTCAACCGTCTCGCTGTAATACGCAAGCAGCGGACTGGAGTTAATCACGCTCTGGCGCACTGTCTCGGAGATGGTTCCCATCTTGCTCTGCGGCGGAAGGATCTTCGCGCGCCGCACAATCTGAGGCGTTCCGCTCTCATCCAGGAAGGATACCAGCGCTTCGCCGATTCCAAGCTCCGTAAGCACCTGTTCGGTATCAAAGTCCGGATTGACGCGGAAGGACTGGGCGGCTGCCCGCACCTTCTTCTGTTCCGCCGGCGTATACGCGCGAAGGGCATGCTGAATGCGGTTTCCGAGCTGTGCCAGCACCGAATCCGGAATGTCGGAGGGGCTCTGGGTGATGAAATAGATGCCCACGCCCTTGGATCGGATCAGCTTCACCAGCTGCTCGATCTTCTCCAGAAGCAGCGGAGACGCGTTGTTGAACAGGAGGTGCGCCTCATCAAAGAAGAATACCATCTCCGGTTTTTCCACATCTCCCCGCTCGGGAAGCTTCTCGAAGAGATCCGACATCAGCCAGAGCATGAATGTGGAATACAGCATCGGATTGCTCATGGAGAGGCGGCTGTCCAGAATATTGATGGTTCCCTTCCCCTCCTCGTCCTTCTTAATCCAGTCAAATATATTCAGAGCCGGTTCTCCGAAGAACTGGTCTCCGCCCTGGGATTCCAGCGCGATGACGGCGCGGAGAATCGCGTTGATGCTCTGTCTTGACATGTTGCCGTACTGTGCGGAGAGCTCTTTGCTGTTGTCGCCCATATACTGGAGCATGGCCCGCAGGTCCTTCGTATCAAGGATCAGGAGTCCCTCCTCATCCACGATGCGGAACATGACCTGCAGCAGGTCGCACTGCAGATCGGTAAGTCTCAGAAGACGTCCGAGAAGCAGCGGTCCCATCTCGCTGACGGTAGTATGAAGAGGAAGTCCGTACTTGCCTGCAAGATCCCAGTAGCAGACCGGATAGGAGTGATAGGTGAATCCCGCCTCATCCAGACCGAATCTGCTGATACGCTCACGCATGTCCTCGGTGTCTTCCCCGGGCATGCACATACCGGCCAGATCGCCCTTCACGTCCGCGAGAAATACCGGTACGCCCGCATCACTGAGCGCTTCCGCCATCACCTTCAGCGTAATGGTTTTGCCCGTTCCTGTGGCGCCGGCGATCAGCCCGTGGCGGTTCATCATCTCCGGAAGAATCGAAAGATGCTCATCTCCGTCAGATGCCATCCACACCCTGTCATTCAGATACATAAACGCTACCTCCTCTGCTTATTTTCGGCTATTATAAGACACACATATCATAACATAAAATACCCTTCAGGAAAACAATTCCTGAAGGGTATTTTTCTCAGACGAACTTCATTTCTGCCCGCCCCGCAGGGGCGAGAGCCCCGCGGCTCCCCGCGGCCTTATAATTAAAGCTCAATTCTGTAGTCATCTGCACCTTCGCCGTTTACAACATAGTAAGCAGCGTTCTCTTCCGGCTTCACATAAACTTCGACTTTCTTCACCTCGGAAGCCTTCTTGCCGGTCTTCTTCATGTAGTCCTTCTGTGCCTCTTCTGCAAGGGCGGTTACATCCACCTCACGGCCTGCATACTGGACATATACTGTGGACTTAGCAGCTGCAGTCGCTCTCTTTGCGGCGGTGGTTGCCTTCTTCGCGGTAGTCTTTGCGCTGGCAACAGTCTTCTTCACAGCCTTCTTTACCTCGGACTTCACTTCTTCTGCCTGCTTCTCGGCTTCCTTCACAATTCTTTCTGCCTCCTTGGCAGCAGTCTCACTTTTCTTGACAGCCATTGGCCTCTCCTCCTTTAGTGTTACTGTATAATTCCTGTTTCATAAAAGTTGCAAATTCAATGATGCCTATGACTTCAAGCATTATAAGACCTTGTTTATCTTTTGTCAATAATTTCCGACTTTCCGTCTGAAATCTTCTGATAGAAATTCCGCACGGCATCAAATGTCTCGGGACTTATCACATGTTCAATACGGCATGCGTCATCTGCCGCGATATCCTTCGGAACACCGAGTGCCGTCAGTATTCCGGCAATTGTGGTGTGACGCTCATAGATGGTTCTGGCTATCTTCAGTCCGGGTTCCAGAAGAGTGATGTGGCCCTCCTGAGACATGCTGATATACCCGTTCTCCCTGAGATTCTTCATTGCCACACTCACACTGGGCTTTGAGAATCCGAGATCATTGGCCACATCGATGGAACGGACATAGGGTCTGGACATGCCAAGCACCAGAATGGATTCCAGATAATCTTCAGCAGACTGTTGAATCTTCACACTGCACCTCCGAATACAAAAAACTTTTGATATTATACCACGGAATTACCTTCCGGTAAAGAATCCCGTCTTTTGCGCCTGTCTGAAAAAACGGTGTTAGATTAATATAACTATAGTTATATTATCCTAACACCGTCTTATTGTCCAGTTTTCTTTTTTTAACTATTCAGGATTCTACTGCGGCACTTCCACCACTGCAGGCGCGGCAGGCTCCTCCACAGGAACTGCAGCCGGTCCGACGGCCGCGGGACCCGAATAGTTCTGTCCTGTTTCTGCGCCGGGCCCTGTTGCGCCGCCATTATCCGGGGCGATGACCATCGGTGCCTGCTGGGCATCCGGCATCACAAATACCGGCATCTGGGGTGTCGGGTCGTAATTGTAGTTGACCTTGCCCGGGTGTCCCCTCTTCCGGATATCTTCCATACGGAGCTTTACGGAAGGACTGATAATGCTGTTCAGGAGCCCCGTAATCTCCGACGAACCGCCGTTGACGGAACCGTCCAGTATCTTCATGATATGGTCCGCCGCCTCGTGATCGGAGCGGAAGTCCCGGACCGTGTAATTGTCCGCAATCTCCCGGTCTTCCGGGTAGCCGGCCAGATAGGTGCCGTTTCCGTATCCCTTATCCTGCTTTGCTTCCGGGAACTGGACATCGGCCCTGTCTTCCGTCAGGGAAAGCATCGCCTTTTTCCATATCTGCGCGGGATAGGTGCCGCCGTACAGACTGGAAAGCCGCTTCGGCCTGTCATAGCCGACCCAGACGGTAACCGTGTAATAGGGGGTAACGCCGCAGAACCATCCGTCCTTACTGCCGTTGGTTGTTCCGGTTTTTCCGGCCGCCTGCACCCGGTTGTTCCATCCCATGGAAGCCGCGGTTCCCCTGGTAACAACGCCCTTCATGATATCCACCATCATGTCGGCGCTGGTCTGCTGGTAAACCTGCAGCGCAGGGTACTCCTCAAAGATATCGGTTCCCTCATTGTTGACAAGACGGACGATACAGGTCGGTTCCCGGTAGGTTCCGCTGTTGACGAGGGCGGAGTACGCTCCCGCCATCTCCTCCGTGGTCACGCCGTAGGTAAAACCGCCCAGAGCTGTAGCGGGATAATAATCCTGCGGTACGATATGGTCAAACCGCATCTGGGTGAGATATGCCAGTCCCAGCTGCGGGGTCAGGTTGTCGTAAATAGACCAGGCCACGCCGTTCCGGCTCCGCTCCACCGCGGAACGGAGAGGCATCGTGGCGCCGCCGAGATTCCTGGCGGAAACTCCCGGCTCCTTAGCCGCGTCCACATCAATATCCGTCACGGTCGTATTGCTCTTCCAGCCGTTCTCCAGCGCAGGCGTATATACGACCACCGGTTTGATGGAACTTCCCGGCTGGCGGAAACTCTGAAATGCGCGGTTGAGGGTATAGGTGGTAATCTCCTGGGTGCGTCCGCCGACAATCGCCACCACCTTGTGGCTATCATTGTCCAGGGCGGTTGCCGCTCCCTGCAGTGCATAGACGCCGGAGTCGGAAACCTTCGTATCAAAGGAAAGCCCCGAATCGATGGCATCCTGCAGATTCTGCTGCTTTACGGGATCCAGGGAAGTATAGAGGGAATACCCTCCGGTATAGAGCGCGTTCCTCTCCTGCTCGTACACTTCGTTGTAATGCTTGGTGTACTGTTTGTACTCATCCTCATTCCGGAAGCCGTAGCGGAATTCGAATCCGTCCCGGCGCATCAGGAAGCGGATGGCGCAGTCGATGGCGTAGGTTGTCTCATAATTGTGCATGGGCACCTTCTGCCGCTCCACCACCATCTCCTCATTCACGGCTTCCTGATACTGGGAATCCGTGATGTATCCCATATCCTTCATGTCGGAAAGGATCTTGTTGCGCCGTTCCACGGCCCTCTCGGGATGATTATAGGGATTATAATAGGTCGGCCGATTGGGGATGGCGCAGAGATACGCCGTCTGGCTGAGCGTCAGCTGGTCGGCGCTCTTGTTGAAGTATCCCTTCGCGGCGGCCTCAAGGCCGTAATAATAGTTGGCGTAGTTGATGTCATTCACATAGAATTCCATCAGCTGTTCCTTGGTGTATTTCTCCGTCAGATCCAGGGCGATGAGCATCTCCTTGAGCTTGCGTTCTATGGAAACCTCCCTGGTAAGGAAGCGGTTTCTGGCCAGCTGCTGGGTAATGGTGCTGGCGCCGTGCATCTCTCCGCCGTCCGACCGGACGTAATCCACCATGACGCGGAGAATGCCGCGGACGTCAATGCCCGGGTTTTCCCAGAAGGTTCTGTCTTCGATGGCGACAAAAGCATTGATCGCGTTCTCCGGTATCTCCTCATAGGGAAGGTAGCTGGAATCCTCATCTCCTGTCAGCTTCGCGATAATACTCCCGTTCGTGTCATAGATATAGCTGGCTTCCTGCAGGCGGAACGTGGAAAGATCACTCTCTGCCACGATATTCTCCGTCTGTTTCCTGTAATCCTCATAGATGGGATAGAGCTTCCAGTAGGCAGCCATAACGCCGGCCACCGCCGTGCCTATTCCCAGAAGCATCAGCGTCTTGATCATCGCCAGGATCATGCTGGCAATCGCGCTCAGAAAAAGCAGGAAATAGCTTCCCGCAGTTTTTTTTCTGTAACCGCGCCTCTCTGTGTTCTTCATTCGTTCAATCCTCTCAGTCAGCGCTTTCTGTCCTTTTCACGAAAAGCTTTCAGCACCAGTCCATTGGAATACTGATATGCGTAAACACAGTTTTTCATGATCTGTTTTTCTTCCTCGTCCCTGCAGACACTGAGGAGCATCTCCTCCTCCTCGCGGTCGAGATATGCCTCCCCGTTGCCTTCCCGTTCCCGAAGCTTCTTGTAAATCCTGAACTTCCTGCAGAAATCGCCTCCCCGGAACATGACATTCTTCATCGGTTCCGGAACAATCTTCAGTTTATACTTCTCGGACATCCTGGCCAGAATATTATGAACCTTTTCGTTCTTTTCCCTGGTCATATTGTCGGTGCCGGGATAACAAAGCATATATTCCATATAAAGCAAACCCTCCGGGCATATTACCGGGATACCGGGCTTCAGAAAGGCCCTCGTACCCCAATATGAAGATAATACCACATCTTCGGATTTTTTACCACAACTTGTGACCGTGTCCGGAACAGCTGCCCCATCTTGACAATTCTTTCCCGGCAACCTACACTAAAAACAGCATCGCCGCATTTCCGGCTGAAAGGAGTCATTCCATGTTTTTTCTTCTGCCATTTACCCCGGTAGCCGCATATCTGGCCGTCTATATCGGTGCAGCCGTGCTGCCTGCCGTCATCCTGATGCGCTACATCTACAACCAGGACCATATTGAAAAAGAACCGGGATATCTGCTGAAAAAGCTTTTTATCGGCGGAATCTGGGCGGCCCTCGCTTCCATCCTTCTGGAAACCATCGGCACCACGGTTCTGAACGCATTCATTCCGGATGCGGACAGCCCCGTCTACAAGATCGTTCTGGCATTCCTCGTGGTTGCTGTAGTGGAGGAAGGAACCAAATTCTTCTTTCTCCGCAGGCGCAGCTGGAACGACCCGAATTTTGATTTCCGGTTCGACGGAATCGTCTATGCCGTATTCGTTTCCCTCGGCTTCGCCGCCTTTGAAAACATCTCCTATGTTTTCAGCTACGGACTCGGCGTATCCATTCCCAGAGCCTTCCTCTCCATCCCCGGCCACATGGGATTCGCCGTGGTCATGGGCGCCTTCTACGGCTACGCCAGACAGCTGGCAAACCGCGGCCACCGCGGCCTCGCCGGTCTCTACAGCCGTATCGGATACTTCCTCGCCGTCTTCCTGCACGGCTTTTACGACGCCTGCGCGATGATAGAATCCGAAACCTCGACCATACTTTTTATCGTGTTTGTCATCATCATGTATATCTTCATCTTCCTCCTGATCAAGAAGAGCGCACGGAAGGATGAGCCGACGTACTGATCGCTGAACCAGTATATGTGCAGAAAAAATCACCACCCTCGAAAACGCCTTCGGGCACGTTTTCTCCGGGTGGTGAATTTTTT
>JAGBNL010000011.1 GCA_017634415.1 Clostridium sp. | reverse complement strand
ATCCCATGCGCAGTTCAGAAGGAAGGTTCCGCCGTCAACCAGCTCCTGAACCATGTTGTACTTGCGGATGTATGCCGGGTTGTGGCATGCAACGAAGTTTGCCTTGTGGATCAGGTAGGTGGACTTGATCGGCTTCTTACCGAAGCGGAGGTGGGACATGGTCACGCCGCCGGACTTCTTGGAGTCATAATCGAAATATGCCTGGGCATACATGTCGGTGTTATCGCCGATGATCTTGATGGAGTTCTTGTTTGCGCCTACGGTACCGTCTGCGCCGAGACCCCAGAACTTGCAGTTCACGGTGCCTTCGGGAGTGGTTACCAGGGCCGGGCCGAGGTCCAGGGAAAGGTTGGTCACATCATCCTTGATGCCGATGGTGAATCTCTTCTTCTCGGTATTGTCATATACAGCGACGATCTGCGCCGGTGTGGTATCCTTAGAACCGAGACCGTAACGGCCGGTAAAGATCGGGGTCTGATCAAACTTTGTGCCCTTCAGGGCGCACACAACGTCGAGGTACAGCGGCTCGCCGAGGGAACCCGGCTCTTTGGTTCTGTCGAGAACGGAAATCTTCTTTACGGTATCCGGGATAGCGTCAACCAGGGCATCCGCGCAGAAGGGTCTGTACAGACGAACCTTCACGACACCGACCTTGCGGCCTGCAGCGTTGAGGTAGTCTACGGTCTCCTCGATGGTATCGCATACGGAACCCATCGCGATGATGACCTGCTCCGCATCCGGTGCGCCGTAGTAGTTGAACAGCTTGTAATCGGTGCCGATTCTCTTGTTGACCTCGTCCATGTAATTCTGGACAATGGCCGGCATCGCATCATAATACTTGTTGGCAGCCTCGCTGACCTGGAAGAAGATGTCCGGGTTCTGCGCAGAACCTCTCTCCACCGGATGGTTCGGATTCATGGCATTCTTCTTGAACTCGCGGATGGCATCAAAATCAGCCATATCCTTCAGATCCTCGTAGTCCCAGGTCTCGATCTTCTGGATCTCGTGGGAGGTACGGAAGCCGTCGAAGAAATTGATAAAGGGAACCTTGCCCTTGATGGCGGAAAGGTGTGCTACCGGGGTGAGGTCCATAACTTCCTGTACGCTGGATTCGCAGAGCATTGCGCATCCGGTCTGACGACAGGCATAGATATCGGAATGATCTCCGAAGATAGAAAGCGCATGTGTGGCAATGGCACGGGCGGATACGTTGAATACGCCCGGAAGGAGTTCGCCGGCAACCTTGTACAGGTTCGGGATCATAAGAAGAAGACCCTGGGAAGCAGTGTAGGTTGCGGTAAGAGCACCGGCTGCGAGGGAACCGTGAACAGCGCCGGCCGCACCGGCCTCAGACTGCATCTCAGTGATCTGAACAACATTTCCGAAAATGTTCTTCCGACCCTCGGTCGCCCACTCATCCACATGCTCCGGCATAACAGATGAAGGAGTAATCGGATACATCGCGGCAACTTCTGTATACGCATAGGAAGCGTATGCAGCAGCTTCGTTGCCATCCATTGTTTTCATTTTTCTGGCCATGAATATTCCTCCTGAAAGATGTTAATATATAACCACTCATCGGCATGGGCTGAAGCCTCGGCGCTCTGCCATGCCTTAAATCATTATAGCAAACTCCCGCGAGAATGCAAATGAATACTGTCTCTCACTGTGTTCTTTTAAAGGAACAAACTTTCCATCCCGCTGCGTATCTCTTTTTCCCCTGCTGTAAAGGTTCCCTGCACCATCTGAGGGCTTCCGCCGCCCCTGCCGTTCAGGGTTTCATTCAGAATTTTAATACTTCTCTGCAGATTTTCTATAGTACTTCCGATGCAGTAGCTGTAGACTCCCTCCTTATCACTTCCGGAAAAGACCCCGCAGACCTCTCCTTTTCCTTTTTTCACCAGAAGGTCACAGTATTTGCGGATTTCCACCGGTTTCATGCCGGTCTCAAAGGACAGCAGCAGCTTCTGCCCGCCGGGCTGTGCCTCCGCCCGGAATTCCAGAAGCTCCCGCAGCAGGGAGGATATCCGCAGATCCTTCTCCGCTGACTGTTCCATAAACCGCTTCACCGCTTCCGCGCTCTCGTAGGGCTTTGCCGAGAGCAGATCGCAGATAGTCCTTGTGGAATCGGTCTTTCTCCGGTAATCCTCCATGGCTCTGCGGCCCGCGTGCATCATGATCCGGACACCGCCTTTATAGTGAATCATGGAGAGAAACTTGATGGGACCTATCTCCCCGGTGGTTCTTACATGGGTGCCGCAGCAGGCGCAGATATCCGCTCCCGGAATCTCCACCAGCCGCACTTCGCCCGTCAGCTCCTTCTTGCTGCGGTAGTCCGTCCTGTGCAGCTCCTCCTCGTCGGGACACCACACATGGAGGGGCACATTCCGGAAAACGATCTCATTTGCCTCTTTCTCAATCTCCATCAGCTCTTCCCAGGTGAGCGGCCCGTTCAGATCCAGGCGGATCTCCTCTCCCATGTGGAATCCCACATTGTCATAACCGTATTTCCTGTGGATGAGACCGGACACGATATGCTCTCCGCTGTGTTCCTGCATCCGCTCAAACCGGGGATCCCAGTCGATGATTCCGTGCACCTCCGTGCCTTCCTCAAGGGGCTGCTCCAGCAGATGGATCACCCGCTCTCCCTTTTCCTGCACATCGAGAACCCTGACGCCTCCCAGAACCCCTGTGTCCGCGGGCTGTCCGCCTCCCTCCGGGAAAAATGCGCTCCGGGTGAGCGTCACTTCAAAACCCTTGCCGCAGGGGGTGCAGGAGACAACCTCCGCGTCAAATTCTTTCAGATAAGGGTCTTCAAAATACAATCTTTTCATGTTGTTGTTCCATCCTGTCTTTCGGTTTCTTTTCCGGCCATGATCAGCAGCGCATTGACGATGGCCGCGCACACGGTGCTGCCGCCCTTCCTTCCCTCCGGTATGATAAAGGGGACCGCGGCTTCCTCCGCTTCCAGAAACAGCTTCTTGGAAGCCTCCACATTTACGAATCCTACGGGAGCCCCGATAATCAGCAGCGGGTGAATGTCTCCGTCCCGCATCAGCTCATACAGCCGTATCAGTGCAGTGGGGGCATTGCCTATGGCAAATACAGCCCGCTTTCCCGTGCGCTTCTCCAGCTCCGCTGCGTATTCCATGCTGGCGCAGGCTCTGGTAACTCCCCTGCGCGAAGCCTCCCGGGCAATTTCCTCTTCTGCCATATAACAGCGGACACTTCCGCCGAAGCGCTCCAGACTCTTTGCCCGGATCCCTGCCTTCGCCATATTGGTGTCCGTGACAATATCCGCCCCGCCGCAGATGGCCCGGATTCCCGCCCGGACCGCGCCTTCAGAAAAACGGAGTATGTCCGCGAAGTCAAAGTCGGCCGTCGTGTGAATAACCCGCAGAACCACCGGCTCCTCATCCGCGGAGAATGCTCTGTCTCCCAGTTCACTCCGGATGATTTCCATGCTGCGGCGTTCGATTTCCTCCGGACGGATAATCCGGATTTCTCCCAGTGTCTTACTTTCTGCTGCTTCCATCCTTCCCACCTCAGTCAAGGCCCATCAGCTTCCGGATACGAACCATATCCAGGGATTCTCTGATAAGGTCCGCCAGCCTGTCATACTGTTCTTCCCTGTAGGCCCGATAATCCGGCACCCCGCGGGGCGCTTTTCCGCAAAGGGCTTCCTCCACAGCGGCGGCGATTCCCTCCCCGTCGAAAATCCCGTGAAGGTACGTGCCGTAGATATTTTCCCGGGCATAGCCGCACATCGCCTTGCTGTCCCCGGACTTCTCCGGAAGAAGGAACCGGCCTTCCCGACCCTCATCCGCGATGCATTCCGATACGCCCATATGAATCTGGTATCCCTCATAGGGCATGCCGGTCAGACCTGCGAAAATACCGGGTACTTCGGCAAAATGTCCGGTATCCTGGGTGCGCACCTTCTCCCCTCTGAATACGGTTCTCATGGGAATCAGACCCATTCCCGGAAGACTTCGTCCCGGAATTCCGCCCTCTGTCCCCTCCGGGTCCAGAAGCTCCGCTCCCATCATCTGGAATCCGCCGCAGATACCGAATACGGGGGTTCCCTTTCGGGCAAGACCCAGAATTCTGTTCTCCAGGCCCGTCTCCCGGAGCCAGATAAAATCCTCCACCGTATTTTTTGTTCCCGGAAGAATCACCATATCCGGGCTTCCCAGCTGTGCTTCCCTGTCTACATAGCGGACGGAAAGCCCCGGCATGATCTCCAGTGCATGAAAATCCGTAAAATTCGACAGACGGGGCAGCCGTATCACAGCGATATCCGCGCATCCGGAAGCCGCCGCCCTGTTTCCGCTATGTACTGCAAGGCGGCTGCTCAGGCTGTCCTCATCATCGATATCAATGTCCGCCATGGGGATAAGCCCCAGCACGGGAATGCCGAGAAGTTCTTCTATCTTCGTGATTCCGGAATCCAGAAGGGAACTGTCTCCCCGGAATTTGTTGATCAGAAGGCCGCCTATGCGCCTCCGCTCCCGCTCCTCAAGAAGCATCACCGTTCCGTAGAGCTGGGCGAATACGCCGCCACGGTCGATATCCCCCGCAAGCAGCACCGGACTGTCTACCAGCTCCGCCAGTCCCATAT